>CAYMWA010000099.1:0-13810 GCA_964393795.1 uncultured Roseivirgaceae bacterium | reverse complement strand
TGAAGGGAATGCCGATGCAAATCGACAACAGCACCATTTTTGTGAAGTCGCCCGAAAGCAGAATGACGATGTTTCCGGAAGAAGAGCCCAGTGCTTTTCGGATACCTATTTCTTTGAGCCGTCGCTCAGCGGTGAACGTCGCGAGGCCAAATAAGCCGAGGCATGAAATGATGATCGCGATGCTCGCAAAATATTTAGACAAGGTGGCCACCCGTTGTTCCGATTCATATTGCTTTGCGTATTCCTCATCCTGAAAATGATAGTCAAACGTGAAGCCGGGGTTGTATTGAGTATAAAAGTCGTTTAATCGCTCGAGCGTTTCCTTTTCTTTGCCCGATTCCAGCCGGACCAGAATCGTCCACGTGTTTTCCGGGCTCAGCCGGAAGAACAGTGGATTGACGGATTCGTGGAGGGACTGATAGTGGAAATCTTTCACCACACCGATAATCTCCAAATCATACTCGTCCCACAGCCGGATGCGTTTTCCGATCGGGTCTTTCATATTCATCGCGCGAATAGCCGCCTCGTTGAAAATGATTTTTGTGGAATCCGTTCCGTAATCTTGCGAATAAAACCTTCCCGCGGCCAGCTCCACACCAAGTGTTTCCAGAAGGCCGTAGTTCGTTCCGACATTTTCAAAAAGGATCAGCTCGTCCGGATCTTTGCCTTCCCAGTCAAGACCGCTGGTGTTCGTTGTTCGGCCCAGAAAGCTGTGCCCCGCACTTGAGGCATTCACGACTCCGGGAATTCGTCGGATTTCGTTCAGGAACGTTTCGCGCGAAGTTTCCACTTTGCCCTCAATCGGAAACTGGATGAGGTGTTCCTTGTTGTACCCAAGGTTTGTTGTCTGGACAAACTGAATTTGTTTATAGATCACAAGGACGGAGACGATCAATATGACGGATAGAAAAAATTGAAAGACGACCAACCCCTTCCTCGCCCAAAGTTCTCCCGCCGATCCCTTTACCTCGCCTTTCAAAACGGCTGTGGGCTTGAATGCGGATAGGTAGAAAGCTGGATAACTTCCTGCCATGATGCCCGTGATAAGTGTGATGGCGACCAGGGAAAGAAAGAGTTGTGAATCGTCGAAGGTAAGCGTGATTTGCTTACCGGTGATCGTATTAAAGTGAGGAAGAAAGAGCCACACGATCATCAGCGCAAACACCAGCGAGAAAAAGGCGACGAGCATTGACTCACACAAATACTGGGCGACTAAAGACCGGCGCTGTGCCCCAATGGATTTTTTGATACCGACTTCACGCGCCTTACGAGAGGCACGGGCAGTAGCGAGGTTCATAAAGTTGATACACGCGATGATCAAAATGAAAGCCGCGATGATGGAAAACAATCTGACATATTCGATACGCCCGCCTGCCTGAACACCGTTCTCAAATCGGCCGTAGAGATAACGGTCGGAATATTTGAGCAGAAACAATGATACATTGGACTGCTCATTCTTGTTCTTTACATAGTCCTTTATCTTGTGGCTCAAGGCAGCGGGGTCCGCTCCTTCGCGTAGCAAAACGTAAGTGGGCGGTCCGTTGTTGCCCCATTCGAGTACCCAGGGGTTTTCATCCTTGAACTGTTCGAAGGACATGGCGAATTCAAACTGCATGAACGAATCTGCGGGCGTTCCTTCGAACACGCCGGTTACATGAAAGACCTTGTCATGCTGCAATTCGACCGTTTTTCCAATTGCATTTTCCTCCGTGCCAAAGAGTCGTATGGCCAATGCGCGGGAGATCACCATGCCGGTCTTGTCTTCCAATACCTGCCCGGGGTCGCCTTGCAGCATCTTGAAAGAGAAGATTTCAAAATAGTCTTTGCCTACATGGAAACCACGCGCTTTGATGTCATTGTCTTCATAGGAAAGTGTGTAATCGCTTACCCATGAGGTGGGAGAAGCCAAGGCTATCTCCGGAAATTCGAGCGCAAGGTTCTCCGAAAGAATGCCTGGTGTTGACGTCGTCGTCATCAACTCGTCAGCGTACTGCTGGTTTTCCATGACCTGGTAGAGCCGCGCATCGTGTTCATGGAACTTGTCCATGCGGTATTCGTCGCGTACCCATAAGTAAATCAAAAGCGTACAGGCGAGTCCGGTAGAGAGGCCTGCGAGGTTGATAAAAAAGTAGCTCTTTGAGCGGATGAAGTTGCGATAGATGATCAGGAGGTAGTGCTTCAGCATGCAATTCCGGGTTGTCTGGTGTAGGAAAGACGTCTCAGGAAGGGAAAAGTTGCACGAACCCGTTCGTAAAGTTTAGACTTCCCCGAAAGTGGGATCTTTTGGCAGCGAAAAATAAAATGTCGCTCCCTGATCGGGCACGGATTCGGCCCACACTTCGCCGCCGTGCCGGGTGATAATACGCTGAACAATTGCCAGCCCCACGCCCGTTCCATCAAACTCTCTTTGCGTGTGCAGACGTTGAAAAGCCGAAAACAACTTGTCGTAGTGTTTCATGTCAAAGCCGACGCCGTTGTCTTTGATGTAGTAGACAACAGCATTGCCCGCGTCTTCAAAGCAAATGTCGATCTTCGAGACCGCCTGGTTTTTTGAGTACTTTAACGCATTGGAAATGATGTTTGTCCAGACCTGGTTCAGCGTTGATTCGTCGGCAATGGCATTTGGGATGTCGCACAGCTTGTATTGAATGGTCCGGTGGGCGTCGATGTGCTCTTGCTCGTCGAGTATTTTTTGTACCATTTCCTTCATGTTCACGTTGGACTTGACGAGTTCTTTTTTTCCGAGTTGGGAGAACGCGAGCAGATCGCCAATCAGTTGCCGCATTTTGTTTGTATTGGCAAGGATACGGTCGAAAGTGCGTTTTCCGTCTTCGTCTATCACCACGTCTCGTTTGCCCTGATATTGATCGATGAACATATCGATCTTTCGCAGAGGGGCATTCAGGTCATGGGAAACGGTATAGGAATATGCTTCCAGTTCATTGTAGGCAACTTCCAGCTCCTGTGTGCGATCGCGAACCTTTGCTTCAAGGTCCTGGTTGAAGGCCATGATCTGGGCGTTTTGTTTTTGGATTTCAGACAACATGTTGTTGAAGGCGCTGGTGAGCGTACCGATTTCATCGTTGTCGAAGCGGGTAGCCCTTATGTTATAGTCCTTGTTGTCTGAGATGATTTTTGCTGTCTCCGCCAAAGAAAGGATGGGTCGCGACAGATTTTTTTGGAGCGTCCGTGAAAGGAGATAGCTGACAATCAGGCTACAGGCAATCACCCCAAATGCGATGAGCGCGTACAAGCGGAATCGCGCGTAGAAGGCATCCATGTTTGAGGCGACGTACAAAGTCCCGAGTTGCTTCTCTTCGTGAATGACGGGAATTATTCCTTCCAACTTTCCCTCCGCGAAGCTGAAGCCGTACGTCGCTTTGACCGTGTTGCGCATGCCGACCTGGAGGTTTTCCGGGTAGGTGGCGAACACGCTGTCGCTGGCATCATACAAAACGGCGGAAAGGATATTCGGATCTACCTTGAGCGTTGACAGCACCTCCTCGGCGTCGGACGGATTTCCAAAAGCGAGTGCTGCCGTCGAGTTCGCTGCACACATCCGACCGAGCACAGTGGTCTGGTAGATCAGCGCCTTTTTGAAACTGATATATTCATAGATAAAATATGCCGTAGAGGTCATGAACAGAACGACACTGCTGGTTAAAAGCATCACTATCATCAGCTTTTGTGGAATCGGCCTGTTCTCCAGCAGCTTCACCTCGGTTTGTTTTATTCACAGCAAATCTGCGCCAGTCTAAGCAAGCGCGAACTTAAAACGAGCTCGTTGTTCTTGTATTCTGTCATGTTTACTTCAAAACGCATTCGGTTGTGGTCGACGAAGAACCGGATCATGCCACCATCGCGTGTGAAATCATCCGCGTCACTTACCGTAACAATATTCTTGCCCTTTAGATTTTCAATGGTTTCCACATGGTCGGCGAGCGGTTGGGAAATAAAGAGAATATGACACTCAAATGCTTCCGCCGGATCGGTAAAGCGGCGGATTTCCACGGGGCGGCCGTCGATTTCTTCACCTCTGACGACACCATCCAGGAAGGTGCCGAAGGGATCCCGACCGAGTATCCCGATGATAATGGGGGAAGAGGGTCCGTCAAACTTTTCGTCCGGCCATTGCGCAAACTGTGCGAAATTGTACAAAAACACGGCTTTGATTTGCGTTTCCTTTGAGGGCATCGGCTGCGCAGGCACGACAAAGGAATTGAGCGCCAGTAGCGTAATCAGAAACGATATTCCGGCGCATTTACTCATCGATTGATTCATATATCAGAATCTGCAGGTTAACTGGCCGTAAACACTTCTTGGAATCGCCAGGGTTCCGAATTCCACATGCTGTTCTTTCGCCAGGTTTTTCCCGACGACTGCGAATTCGAAAGCCTTGATTGTGTAGGCGAGACGCGCATCAAAGGTGAAGTACTCCGGTACCTGAGGCGTAGCGAGCGTTGCCGGCAGATAATCCAGGTAGCGGGCCGTCAAATCAAGTTCGAATCCGTGGGGAAGGTTGAGCATGGATTGGAAGTTCGCCATGTTCCGGCTGTCATTGCCCAGATACGACGGGTCAAAATTATGACCGGGTTTGCTCCTGAGGTCTTTATTGAAGTAGGTGTAGCCAAAGATTACCCGCCAGGCATCCAGAATCTGATAGGTGCCCCTGAACTCTCCACCCCAGGATTCGCCTTCCGAACCGTTCTGAATCTGGAAGGTCAGTGTTCCGGGCAGCATTTCGACACTGTACAGATCGTCGTAGTCGTTGTAAAAACCGGACAATGAAAAGCTGGATTTGTCATTGGGCTGCAGACGATAGCCGGCTTCATAGGCGATCACGCTTTCCGATGTAAAATTGGGTCCGCCTGCGACACTCGGTGATTCAGGCGGTACAGGATAGGCCGGCAAATAATAGTCGACATCAAACCGGCTCGGCGCGCGGACCGCGCGGGAAGCAGCTCCCCATACAATACTTTGATCGGAGACAGCGAAAGACATCCGCAAACTCGGGTGCAATTCGACATCAGAATAGGCATTGTGAAACACTTTCAATCCCGCCGTGAGTTCTGTTCTTTCACTGACGCGCATCACATCGTGCACAAAAGCACTGATCAGGTCGAGGTTTTTTCGGGGAGGAAGAATGCCGACAAATGTCGAGCGGTTAAAGAAATGATCGTTCACGTTTCTGTAATCAATTCCCCAGACAAAATCGTGCGCCTTTCCGAGTTTTAGCTGATGCTGAAAATCGAAGTCCAATGTTTGCAATTGGTCCGCTACCATGCCGGGAACATCGGTGTACCAGTAACGATCAAAATACACCTGTCCGATAAAGTTTGACTTTTCGGAAGCCCGGTGGGTCCATTGTACCATGGCATTTTGCCCGTCAAATGGCGATTCGTCCGGTTCCGTCTTTCGTTGGCCCTCATAGAAATTTCCCTGGAAACTTAGCTCGTCTTTCTCCGATGCCGTCCAGTCCATGCGAAAGCCCGCCTGGCCCATGTACCAGTTGTCCGAACCTTCTTCTCCGGAGGGCAGTAGCATGCTGCCACGGTCGAAATGTTTTGCATACACCCGATAAGACAAGTTGTCGCTGAGTTTCCCGCCGTGGCGTACGGCGACGGAATGATTGATGAAATTGCCGGCCAGTGCCGTGACATATGTTCCCTGGCTTTCTTTGCTGCTTCTTGTCACGATGTTAATGACACCGTTCACCGCATTCGCGCCCCAGAGGGTGCCACCAGGTCCGCTCACCACCTCAATCCGGTCCACATCTTCAAGGAGAACGTTTTGAAGCGCCCAAACGACACCGCCGTAAAGGGGGGTATAGACCGAGCGGCCATCGATCATGACGAGCAGTTTATTGGCAAAAGTGGTGTTGAATCCCCTTGCGCTGATAATCCAGGTGTTCGCGTTCAATTGGGCCACCTGCAGATTGGAGGCCAGCCTCAATGCCTCTGGTACGTTCGCAGCGCCTGACCGGCGGATTTGTTCACGAGTGATTACCTGAATCGCCGAGGGCACCTTCGAGAGTTTGACCGGCGCTCTTGACACCAGTGTGACTTCGATGTTCATCAGCTCTTCTATACTGAGGCTCTTCAGGGCCTTTGCGGTGAGGAGACTGTCTTTGTCCTGCGCAGAAACGCGCCATCCGCCGGCAAAAAGTATGGTCATTGTGAGGCCAACGAGCAGACGGCGTTTGACTTTCAAAATGTGGTTCATCATTAAGTTCATTACAGCAATATAGAGGCTGGTGTACGGAAAGCCATGCGGTTTGCGAATTATTTCTTGAAGCAGGACCTACGCCACGCGCTTTACCGATTTCCGGTAAATCAACTCGGGTGTCAGCAGCACCTGGGGCGAACGAATTTCCTTTTTGGAGAGCATGAAAAAAAGGTACTTGATGGCGATGCGACAAATTTCGCGCGTGGGTTGTCTGATGCAGGTGAGCGGTGTCGCCAGAAAGTCGAGATAGGGATGGTCGTCAAACGTGATGAGAGAAATATCGTCGGGAATCACCAGGTTGTCTTCTTTTACCGCCTTCATACATCCCATGGCAATGGTATTACTCAGCGCAAATATGGCGGTTGGCCGTTGTTTTTGCTGAAGCAACAGCTTGGTTTCCTTGTATCCGTTTTGCAGGCTAAAGTCATTTCCGGAGATCATGTAATTCTTGAGACCGGCTTTAACCATGGCATCCTTGTATCCCTGAATTCGCAAACTGTTTGGCGTTGATTCCTGAACACCTTGAATACAGGCAATTCGTGTATGACCGTGATCGATCAGGTGTTGGGTTGCCATAAATGCACCCTCATAATTATCTGTCGATACATAGGGAATGTCGAGATCTTCAAAATACCGGTCGATACAGACAATGGGCAGTCCCTGGTCGTGAAGGCGTTTGATGTTTTTGAAGTTCTGACTGCACGGTACAATGACCAGCCCTTCAATGTTCCGCGACTCCATTTGCAGCAGCTCTTCATTTTCGATGTCGGTATTTTCATCGCTGTCGCCGATGATGGTTATGTAACCGCGGTTGCGAACCTCGGCATTGATCTCGCTGGCGAAGTCGGCAAAGAACGGGTTGCTCAACGAAGGGATGATCAGGGCAATGGTGTTGCTTTTGCCGGATTTCAGGTTCGCCGCATACTGATTGGGAACGTAGTTGAGTCGTTTCGCCGTTTCCCTGATCTTTTCCTGCGACTTTTTACTGATCCTGTATTGTTCTGCTTTGCCATTCAGTACTCGTGAGACTGTGGTAATTGACACACCCGCCTTCTTCGCGATATCTGTGATGTTGATTTTGTGGTTGGCCATCTCCCTGTCCGATTAAAAAGGTCTTGTCCAGACCGGTATAAACCTGCGCAAATATAGGAGTAAAACATCGATTTCTTTTGTGACTTACGTGTTTCATCGCATGTGCACAAGGAAATGAACAAACGTTTAAGGAAATATGGCGTGTTAATGACCGCGTATATCGGTGGAATTTATAAAAGTATTACATTGATAATCAATAAGATGAAAATTAAATGCACATACAAACGGTATTGTTTGGAACAAACGTTTGTGCTAAACATGAAGTTTACTTACTATTGCATAGCAATGGTTTTGACAACACATACAATGAAGGAACGGTGTACCCGACAGGCGCCTGCACGCAACTCAAATACAGTGACGGCTTGCCTGATGACAATGGTAATCCTGATCATTTTCGCTCCCTGCGGAACGGTGCGCAGTCAAAGCGCAACCACTTATCCTGTTGACGCTGAAATGCGCTTTGTGGCACCGCCGGATATTGCTGTCGGCGGTGTGCTCGGAGAAGCACTATCGGCAAGCCGCAAAGGGCGCCTTGCCAAACTTCCTGCGTGGAACGATGGGGCGTTAATCAAAATGTTTGGCGCCAGTGTGAAGAACAACCATCATAAAACGGATTGGTATGGCGAACATGCAGGAAAATGGCTCTATGCCACCGCACGCGCCGCGACCCACGACGCTGAACTGAAAAAGCTTTTGCTCGAAACGGCCGACTACCTCGTCGATCAACAGGAAGCAGATGGATACCTCGGCACGTACTCGCCAAAGGTGCGCCTCACCAACGCTGCGGCACGCCACAATCGCTCCTGGGATGCATGGAGCTTGAGCTATATGACGCTCGGGCTTCTCGAAGTCAATCGCTATTTTCCGCAACCCCGATATTTGACTGCCGCAACAAAGATCGGCGCGTTGTTTCTTGAAACATTCGGCCCGGGTAAAAAAGACATTACGGAATATGGAACCCGGCACGGTATCTCGGCCACCATCGTGTTGGATCCAGTCGTGGAACTCTACAAGATCACAAACGACCGGCGCTACCTGACGCTTGCAGAAACAATCATTGACAGAATGGAACAACGCTCTGACGCACACCTGATTTCCGTGCCGCTCAATGGCGGAGACATGGAAGCGGTCGGCGATGGCAAAGCATACCAACTCTTGTGGAACCTGACCGCCATTGCCAAACTGTATGAAGTAACTGGAAAGCACGAGTACTTCGAGGCGGTATCAAAGGCATGGGACAACATTGTTACGCATCACCTGACCATTGCCGGCGGCCCGTGGGGCGGCGTAGGGAAACATCTCGAATGCTTCAACAAAAGATATTTCTGGAGCCCGTACGGCTTTATTGAAACGTGCAGTACGATGTCGTGGATTCAACTCAACAAAGTCTTGCTTCGCCTCACCGGCGACGCCAAATACGCGGAGGAGATTGAACGCGCTGCCTACAACGCTTTACTTGGGGCGCAGTATCCCAATGGCGTTGATTGGGCTTATCACTCTTTCAGCAACGGCCGCCGGCATATCGCACACTTTGATGACTGCTGTCCGTCGAGCGGTGCACTTGCGCTTGAAGAGTTGCCGACCGTGACTTATGCTTTCCGAAACAACGGCATTGCCTGTAACCTGTTTACGCCGAACGAGGCTACCCTTGCACTACCACGTTCAAATAAGGTGCGTCTTGTGCAGGAAACGGACTATCCGTTCAACGGGCACATACGGCTGACCGTATCGGCTTCAAAGGCAGAAAGGTTTCCCCTCTTTATCAGAATACCTGCATGGACGGAAGGCGCGCGCATTACGGTCAACGGCGTGGCGGTTGCCGTGGAGGAAGAGGGAGGATATGTGGCACTCGATCGTGTGTGGCGAAGAAAGGATGTGGTCGACATCGATTTCCCGATGACGCTTGCCATTCATCACAGAACGGAGAAGGCAGATTCTCCACAAGGCGGTCCCGACTTATTCCGCGTGCGCTGGTTTGCCCTCACAAGAGGACCGCTTGTCTTTGCGGCGAACGGCTTGATCGATGGCAACCGGGAACAGATCGTCGCGCTTCCGGCACAACATCCCGAGACGCACTTTACAACGGTTGAGGTACCCGAAGGATTCCAGGGACCGGCGTGGCAATTAGAACGAGCGGGCGACAAACCCATTCTTTTTCTGCCATACTATCAGGCAGGTGGTCGCAGTGCGGGAACGTGGCGCCTCACCTGGCTACCGAACGCCATCAATTAACGAAGGCCATCCGGAAATGAAACACATGAGTAGAAATTAGTGAGGATTATTATATGAGTAAGATTCTTGTCATCGGAAGTTCAAATACGGATTTGATCGCTAAGGTGGAGCGGTTTCCGCGCGCGGGCGAGACTGTTGAAGGAGATTTTTTCCTTCAGGCCATGGGAGGTAAGGGTGCCAATCAGGCGCTGGCTGCGCACCGCCTTGGGGGAGACGTGAAGTTTATTACGTGTCTGGGTGACGATGCCAACGGACAAAATACCCTGCGCTACTACGCACAAGAGGGCCTTGACGTTTCCGCCTCCCTCACTGTGACCGATGCACCCACCGGTACGGCCATGATACTTGTCAATCGGGAAGGCGAAAACTGTATCATCATCACCCCGGGTGCGAATAACATGTTGTCACCCACCTACATCGAACAAATTCAGGACGAGATTGCACTTGCTTCCATCGTCGTTCTGCAAATGGAAATTCCAATGGAAACGGTGCGTAAGGTTTGCGCGCTCGCTGACAAATACGATACGCAGGTCCTGCTCAATGTGGCGCCGGCACGTGAGATCGATGCAGCCATGCTGCGAATGACTGACTTCCTCGTAGTGAATGAAACTGAAATTGAAATGATATCAGGACAATCCATTGCCCAATCAGGGGCGGAGGCGGTGATGGAAACGTTGATTCGCCGTGGAGCAAGGACCGTCATCCTGACGTTGGGTAGAAACGGTTGTCTCGTCAGGAGTGGAAGTGTGAACGTGCACATCCCGGCGTTTGATGTGGAGGCCGTCGATACAACGGCGGCGGGCGACACATTTTGTGGCGCTTTAGTCGCGCAACTCAGCAAAGCGGTTGATCTCATAGAAGCGGTTAAATTTGCTACTGCGGCCTCTGCCATTTGTGTAACCAAAATGGGTGCACAGCCGTCGATTCCTACAGCGCGCGACATACGAAGCTTTTTGCTTCAGAACGTTGCACTGGTTGGAAATGGCAAAGACGATACGACAATCTTGTGATATGAGAAGACAATTATGGGTTGGTCTCAGAATAGAAAAAAAACTAAAATGAACGCTATGTGGAAATGCACTTTACTGTTTGTGCTCTTCGTGTTTGCCAGTTGTTCGAGTTTTCAAAGCTCGGAATCTGCCTTTAGTGAAGGGACGCTGACGGTGCCGAAGGAAGTACTGAAGAACAAAATCAAAGGCGCATGGGCTGCGCAAACCATAGGTGTCACATTCGGCAGGCCTGCGGAGTTCAAGTACAATTCAACGATGATTCAGGACAACCAGAAGTTGCAGTGGAACGATTCGTCGCTGGCGGTGGAGTTCAGGCGTTTCCCGGGTACGTACGATGATATCTATATGGACCTCAGCTTCATGCAGGTGATCGAGGACAAGGGTATTGATGCGGCTGCACAGGATTTTGCCAATGCCTTTGCACATGCCGATTACAAGCTCTGGTTTGCCAACCAGACGGCGCGGTATAATATTCTCAACGGACTTACGCCGCCGGAGTCGGGACACTGGTTGAACAACCCGTGTGCTGACGATATCGACTTTCAGATTGAAGCCGATTTTGCCGGCCTCATGTCTCCGGGAATGATAAACGCGGCTGTGGACATTTGCGATAGAGTCGGACATATCATGAACTATGGCGATGGCTATTACGGCGGCGTATACGTGGCGAGCCTCTATTCCCTGGCGCTGATTTCGGATGACGCCGCTCAGATTCCGACAATCGTCAAAGAAGCGCTGAAAGTGATTCCCGCGGAGAGCAAGTTTGCGCAATGTATCGCTGACGTCATCCGGTGGCATGAAGAAAATCCCGATGACTGGAAGTCGACGTGGTACAAAGTAAACCGAAAGTGGAGTATCGACACCGGATCGCCGTTAGGCATATTCAGACCTTTCAATATTGACGCCAAAATAAATGCCGCCTGGGTAGTGATGGGCCTCCTGTATGGCAACGGTGACTTTACACGCACGTTTGAAATCGCCACCCGCTGTGGCGACGATGCCGATTGCAATCCCGCGACTGCAGGAGGTGTGCTCGCTGCTATTGTTGGTTTCGATGCGATTCCGGATTTCTGGAAGGAAGGCCTGGATCAGGTGGAAGACGAGGCGTTTATGGGAACGTCGATATCTCTGTCGAAAGCGTACGATCTTTCGTACAAGCATGCGGAAGAAATGATTCTGCGCAATGGTGGAGCGGTGAACGACGATGTCGTGACTATCAAATTTCAACAACCGGAAACGGTTCCCCTTGAAGTGGCATTCGAGGGTCACTATCCGGTAGGCACCGTGATGCCTCACAAGACGAAATCGGAAATCTCTTTTTCGTTTGAAGGGATCGGGTTCGCCTTGGCGGGACCTTCAAACATCAAAGACTACGGTGACCGGAACCACGTGTTTGAGACTGAAATGTATATCGACGGCGTGCTGGTGGAAAAGGCGAAGTTGCCCACCGCCACTAACCAACGAAGGTTCACACCCTTCTGGCACTATCAGTTACCCAAGGGAAAGCATGAAGTGCAGATCAAGATATTGAACCCGGTGGACTACGCACAGATACAAACCCTTTACGCTGTTATCTATGATGACGAACCGTTCGAGGTGACGTTCTGAATGCGACGTCCCTTGATGTTACGATGAAGCTCACAAATAGACCTTTAGGAAATGAAAATCATTAAGAAGTTACCCGGCCTGGCCATGTTGATCCTGATTGCGTTTGCGGCGATGCGTTGTCAGACAAAGAAGGCGGAACGGCCGCCCAACGTTGTGCTCTTCCTTGTTGATGACTTGGGATGGACCGATTTGGGTTGCTACGGAAGCCGTTTCTATGAAACACCGAACATTGACCGCCTCGCTGAGGAGGGCGTGCGGTTTACCAACGCCTACGCTGCATGTCACGTGTGCTCCCCGACGCGCGCGAGTATATTGACCGGCAAATACCCTGCCCGGCTGCACCTGACCGACTGGCTGCCCGGTCGTAAGGAGTTTCCGTTTCAGAAATTGCAAAACGCTGATATCAATCAACACCTGCCTTTTGAAGATACGACACTGGCTGAGGCGTTGAAAGCCAACGGATACCATACTGCTATTTTTGGCAAATGGCACCTGGGCGAAGAACCTTCGGAGCCGGTGAAACACGGGTTCGATATGCACACGCCTGCGAAATGGAACAAAGGATGGCCGTTGACCTACTACGCGCCATTTCGCCTCAACGGCTACGACGGAAAAGAAGGAGAATACCTCACTGACAGGCTGACGGATGACGCCCTGCAATACATGAGGGAGAATCGCGACAATCCTTTCTTCCTTTTTCTTCCCCATTTTGCAGTGCATGATCCGATACAGGGACGCAAGGACCTTGTAGAAAAGTATGACAAGAAGCTGACGAGTCTGCCGGTATCCAATGAGCCGCCCTATATTCTTGAAGGCAATCCGGATTCGGAGACAGCGCCGACCATCGAAGAAAGAACGACGCTGCTCCAGGAAGAAGCCTACCAGGGATTCAGCGGGCTACCCAATCAGACCGTCAAGGTCAAGCAACGCCAGGACAACAGTAATTTTGCTGCGATGGTGGAGTCGATGGACGAGAGCCTCGGCCGTGTAGTTGCCACGTTAGATGAACTCGGGCTCACGGACAACACGATTCTGATTTTCTACTCGGATAATGGAGGTATGGCCGCCGCCAATTTTGGCAATCCGAAGCGAAAGATAAACCCGTCAAAACTCGACAGGGCTTTCTCAACGTCGAACCTTCCGTTGAGGGGCGCGAAGGGTTGGTTATACGAAGGCGGCATAAGGGTACCGCTGATCGTTAAGTGGGCCGGGGTAAAGGCGCCCGGATCTGTATGCGATGTCCCGGTCACCAGCCCCGACTTGTTCCCGACTATCCTTGACATGCTGAACGTGCCGCTGATGCCGGAACAACACGTCGATGGCCAAAGCATCGTCCCTTTACTCGAAGGCGAAAAAACGTTGGATCGCGATGCTATTTACTGGCATTTCCCGCACTACAGCAACCATGGAATGCAAAGTCCCGGTGGCGCAGTTCGGGCAGGTGATTACAAGCTGATCGAGTACTTCGAGAACGGAACCGTACAACTGTTCAACCTGAAAGATGACCTGGGCGAATTGCACGACCTTTCCAAAGAAGAACCGGAACGCGTAAATGAACTGAGAGAAATGCTACATCGCTGGCGAAAAGATGTTTCGGCCCAGATGATGCCGCCGAATCCCGACTACGATCCGGCAGCGATGCC
>CAYMWA010000098.1:0-14052 GCA_964393795.1 uncultured Roseivirgaceae bacterium | reverse complement strand
GTGTTAATGTGTTAGTGTTGTCAACAAGGTGGATACATGTTGTTTCACGGCGGAGGGGAGGCCGTTAATTTTGGTCAGGTCTTGTTTCCAGAATTCGGTGTGGGCAAGCACGGTGTCGACAACTCCATCTACGTCCTTGTTTTGCCACGCCTTTTGAAAGAAGTCGATGACAGCGGGCGTGTCGTTCAACGGTATCGCCTCGCCTTTCCATTCGCCGCGGTAGAATACAATAAGGGCAGCGAAGGCGTATAGCAACCGGTCGGGTAACTTTTGTGTTTGCGCGATGTAAGCAAGGATGGAGGGCAGTACGCGAACCTCAAACTTTGAAACGGAATTCAACGCGATCGACTTCAATTCATGACGGATGAAGGGATTCTGGAAACGCTCGATGGTGTCGGTGGCAAACTTTTCCAACTCCGCCCGTGGAAGGTCGAGTGTGGGGAGAATCTCTTCCTGAATCAGCTTCCTGATAAAGTCGCCTGTGAAGGCATCGTCGATCGCTTCCCGTACGGTGCGCAAGCCGCGAAGATAGCCTACGGGCACCATCGCAGTGTGCGCCCCGTTGAGGATACGCACTTTGCCAGACCGGTATGGGACGAGATCGTCTACGCGCTTCACCTGCAACCCCGCGTGTTTCATCGGAAACCGTTCGTCAAAATGTTCACCTGAATTACCCGGCACGGCCACTGGCTCAATCACCCAAAGATGAAAAGGCTCCCCGGTAACCACCAGGTTGTCTTCATAGCCCGTAGCCTCCCACACTTCCGCGATTGTGTCTTTCGGAAATCCGGTCACGATGCGATCGACGAGTGTATTGCAAAAGAGCGTGTCATTCATGATCCAGTGCCGGAATCCATCCGCCAGCTTCCAGTGCGCAATGTATTGCAATACCTTTTCGCGCAGGACCACTCCGTTGTTTTCAACGAGCTCACAAGGGAGAATGGTTAAGGCTTTCGCCGGATCTCCGTCAAAAAATTGATAGCGGTGGTAGAGCAGTGCAGTAAGCTTTCCCGGAAAGCTTTCCGGCAATTCGCGCATGTCTCCGTCGCGCTCGAGGAATTCAATCCCCGCCTCGGTTGTGTTGGACAAAATAAATTCGAGATCAGGATTTTCACCTGCCTGGAGAAAGGCTTCGTATTGCTCAAAAGGGTTGATGACGCCGGTCACACACGTAATGAGCCGGGTTTCGGAAAACGGTTGGCCGTCGCGAATGCCGTTCAGTATCACGTGATACAGGCCGTCCTGTGCACTAAACCGGTCGTCGGTGGTTCGCGCATTCACTTGCACGACTTGAACCGCCCCGTTAAAATTTGCTTTTTCATTGGCAATATCGATCATCCAGTCGGCAAAGCCGCGGAGGAAGTTGCCTTTGCCAAATTGGAGGACTTTTACGGGATGGTTGACGGGCCGCCCGGCCGTGACACGGTTGAGTGGTTTGAGCATCTGGATTGGATAACGTGGCGCAAAACAATAAAAAGAACTTGTTCAATTTTTAATACCACCGTGGTGATCGCCGCGCCAGAGGACCATCACCGAGGAAGTCAGTCTTCGCAAATATAACGTAAATGAACAAGTCGAGAGTCGAAAATAACTGCTCGCTTTGCTATATTACCTGCGATTGATCCCTCCGGTGCGAAGGACACTACACATTCAGACCCGAAAAAGATGCAAGGCAAATCGATCGGTTACTCAAAATTACGCGGAATAACGCTGACGCTATTGTACGCACTGTCGGCGGCCACTGTGTGCCAGGCGCAGGAGGAGTTTAGCCGCGGAGGTACCACCACCTGGATGCGTTTCAGCGATGCACCGAATGCGCTCTATCATCACCTTGCTGCACAGGCCCATGTTTTTCTTGAGCAGCGATCGAAAGCAGTGTCCCGACTGAACACACTGGATGAGTGGAAAGCCTGGCAGCGTTCGTTACGCCAAACGTTCATGGAGGTCGCGGGACCGCTACCCGAGAAAACACCGCTCAATTCACGGGTTGTTCGCGTTGTCAAAAGAGAGGGCTACACTGTTGAGAACATCATATTTGAGTCGCGTCCCAATTTTTACGTGACGGCATCGCTTTTTCTTCCGTCAGCACGCAAGAAACGCACGCGGATGCCTGCGGTGATCTACTGCAGTGGTCATAGCGAAGCCGCCTATCGTTCGCCGGTATATCAGCACGTCATCCTCAACCTCGTTGCAAAAGGATTCATCGTGTTCGCCTTTGACCCGATCGGCCAGGGCGAGCGGCTTGAGTACTATGATGAAGAAACAGGTAAGTCCCACTTCAAAGGCCTGCCGCAGGCCCATTCGTATACGGGCGCACAACTTTTCATGACTGGTAACTCTCTTGCGGGTTATATGATCTGGGATGGCATCAGGGCAGTGGACTACCTGATGACCCGCAAGGAGGTCGACCCTGAAAGAATCGGAATCACGGGTCGCTCCGGAGGAGGTACGCAAAGTGCGATCATCGCGGCTTTTGATGACCGGATCAAAGCTGCCGCGCCCGAGAATTATATTACAAACTTTTCGTGGTTGTTTCAATCCGTGGGACCACAATGTGCCGAGCAGGAATTCCTCAAGGGCGTCAGCCGGGGTATCGATATGGCCGACCTGCTACTGGTGCGCGCCCCGAAGCCGACGCTGATGGTGACAACCACTCGCGACATGTTTCCGATTCAGGGGTCAATGGAAACGGCCGCGGAAGTGGCACGTGCGTACAGATCATACGGAAAGCCCGGCAATTTTCGAATGGTTACCGATAACGCACCGCACGCTTCGACAGAAAAGAATCGCGAGGCGCTCTATGCTTTCTTTCAAAAACACCTGGAGAATCCCGGCGATTCATCGGATATCAAGACAGCGCTGCTACCAGTTGACGCACTTCAGGTGACCGCAACAGGACAGGTCTCCACAGCGCTCAACGGAGAGACTACCTTCAGCCTGAACGTGAAGGATGTGGAAAGGCGCAGCGAGGCGTTACAGGCAGCAAGGAGCGACGATCGCGACTATCCGGCGTCCGCGGTTGATGCCGCCAGGCACGCGTCAGGCTATCGCGCGCCGGGACCTGTAGCCACACCGGTACTGACAGGCCGGATCGAACGGGATGGCTACACGATCACGAAGTACTTCATCAATGGGGAAGGCGCGTATGCGATCCCGTATATCATGCTGGAACCACAACAGCAAACGAAGAAAGTGTTGCTATATCTCAATCCCGAAGGTAAAGCGGCGGACGTACAACCAGGCGGCGCGATGGAGTGGTTCGTTAAAAAGGGCTTCACGGTTGTCGCACCCGATCTCGTCGGATACGGAGAAATGGGTCCTGGACAGTTCAAAGGCGACTCCTACATCGACGGCGTTTCGTACAACCTCTGGTTTGCTTCCATGATGATCGGCCGAAGTCTGACAGGAATCCGCACCGGCGACGTGGTCAGGCTTGTGCACCTACTGAAGGAAAATGACAGTGCCGTTGAGATCTACGGACTGGCGAAAGCGGAAATGGCGCCGGTACTCCTGCATGCCGCGGCGTTCGACCGGACGATTGAGAATGTGGCGCTGCTGCATCCTTACGTTTCATACCGGTCTCTTGTCACGACTCGCTACTACAATCCGAAGTTTATTCACAGCACCGTGCCGGGATCGGTCGGGGCCTATGACCTGCCTGACCTGGCGGCAAGCCTGGCGCCCGGCAAGTTGCTCATCGTAGACGCCACTGACGCTACAGGAACTGCGACCGATTCGGCGATCGTGAGGGAAGCTATCGCCATCATTCAAAAGGCCTGGCAAAAGGAGGGCGCCGAACAGCACTTCACTGCTGCGCGGCCAACATCAACGGAACAACTGCACGATCTTTACGAGGACTGGATAAACGAATAACATCGCCGCTGAAATGTCACGGCAAATTTTTATATTGAGGAATGATAGGAGGCTGCATGAAAGCGCTATCGATTTTTCTGCTTTTGCTATTCCCGTTCGCAGGTTCCGTTTCAGCCCAAACGAACGCATACCGCTTTAGTCGTATCGACGTGGACGACGGTTTGTCGAACAATCAGATCAAAACCGTATTCAAAGATCACTCCGGTTTCCTGTGGATTGGCACCATTTCCGGGCTCAACCGCTATGACGGCTATTCCTTCAAAGTATTTACCAACGATCCTGCCGATTCAACCTCGCTCATCAACAGCGATGTCAACAAACTTTTTGAAGGACCGGACGGTAAGCTCTGGATTCACACATGGTCAGGTCTCAACATCTACAATCCGACCACCGAAACTTTCGACCGGAACACCGACCGCGTCCTGGGTACCTTCGGTATTCCACCCGGAACCATTACCAGTATCGAAAAAGACCGCCATGGCAATTTTTGGTTCCTGCACGAAACCCGGGGACTTTACCGGTACACCGCAGGAAAGCAATCAGTGTCGCTGACAAACGATCCCCATGACACTACATCCATCATCTCCAACAGCGTGGCATCGTGGGGCGAGGACGACAACGGGAATATCTGGTTGGTACACACCAACGGCGTGCTGGAAAAGATTGATCCGGTGACACTTCGCGTCGTCTATCGTGATCGCTATTTGAAGACGCTTTTTCGAGGTGAGACACTTCGCTATAACGTTATGGTCGACAGTGACGGAGGGTTGTGGATCTACATCAACAATCGCAATGCCGGCCTTTTCCATTTCTGGCCAGCAGACCAGCAGTGGTTGCATGTCGATAACAACACCGGAAAGCCGCGACTGAACTCCAGCATTGTACGCGGTATTGTCGAGGACGAGAGCGGACTACTCTGGATCGCCACGGACCACGGAGGCATCAACGTGCTCGATAAGAACGATTCTTCAGTCACCTATATCCTGCACAATCCAGAAGACGAGAAAAGTCTTTCGCAAAGCAGCATCAACGTATTATATAAGGACCAGGACGGTATTATCTGGGCGGGCACGTTCAGAAACGGACTGTCTTATTATCACAAAAACATCAACCGATTCCAGTTGTACCATCACCAGGTTACGCAACCGGAAAGTCTTCCGTTTAACGACATCAATGCGATTGCCGAAGACCATAGCGGGAATCTTTGGATCGGAACAAACGGTGGAGGGCTGATTTATTTCGACCGTACCCATAACACTTATGAACAGTACCTGCATGAGCCGGGCAATGACAACAGTCTTACGACTAACGTGATTGTGAGTTTGCTGGTCGACCGTGACAACAAGTTGTGGATAGGCACTTACTTTGGCGGCCTGTTATCATTTGATGGGACGCGGTTTGTGCGGTACAAACATGATCCGGACAACGAGAACAGCATCAGCGATAACAGTATTTGGGAGATCTTTCAGGATTCCGGTGGTGACCTCTGGATCGGAACGCTGACCAAGGGCGTCAACAGGTTTGATCCGGATGAAGGTGTTTTCCGCCATTATACAACGACGGGCTCCAATCCGATTCACGCGACGTACGTCCCCGAATTCATGGAAGATGCTGCTGGCAATATCTGGATTGGCACCGGATACGGGATTGATGTGCTCGAGCGTAAAACCGGCAGGTTCGTACATTATCTTAACCGGCGAGCTGACAAGGGTAGCCTGAGCAACAACAGTGTACTTTCACTCTACCAGGACAGTCGCGGATTGATATGGGTTGGTACACATGGCGGATTGAACCTGTATGACCAACAATCCCATACGTTCTCCAACTACACCAAAGCGGACGGATTACCGCACAATTCAATTCTTACTATACTCGAAGACAACAGTGGCGACCTGTGGGTGAGCACTGCCCATGGTATCTCCCACTTGAAAATACAATACAATCCGGGACAAAGAGATTCCCTCAACATCCAATTCCGAAATTACGACGAAAAGGACGGCTTGCAAGGAATCCAGTTCAACGAGAACGCGGCTTGCAAGACTTCGGCAGGGGAACTTGTATTTGCCGGTGGAAATGGATTTAATCTTTTCAAGCCGGGCGATATCGGATTGAACCGCAATCTTCCACATGTGATTCTGACCGACTTTCAGATTTTTGACCAGTCGGTGAAGATAGGGGAGGAGGTGAATGGGAAAACGGTATTGGAGAAAGCGATCGGCCAGACTGACGAGATTGTACTGGATCACAGTGACAATGTTTTCTCTATTGTGTTTGCATCGCTGAGTCAGTTTCACCCCGAGAAGGTTCAGTATCGCTATATCATGGAAGGGTTCAGCAAGGAGTGGACGACGACGGACGCGCTGCAGCGACGCGTAACCTATACCAACCTCGATCCCGGGGAATACATTTTCAAAGTAAAAGCAGCCAACAATGACGGCATCTGGAACGAAACCCCCACGCAACTGAAGATAACGGTGCTTCCACCGTTTTGGCGCTCGAAGACTGCCTTTGTGTTGTACGCGCTCGGTATGTTGGGAGCACTGTTCCTGGCACGTTGGCTCGTGCTGCACAACGCGCGTATCAATTTTGAGATACGTCAGGCCCGCGAAAGGGAGCATCGCATGCACGAACTCGACATGATCAAGATCAAATTCTTCACCAATGTCAGCCATGAATTTCGCACACCCCTTTCACTGATTCTCGCACCGATAGAAAAACTTCTGCGCAACACACCTGAAGGCGAACAAAAGCAACAATTCCAACTCATCCACCGCAATGCCAGACGCCTGTTGAATCTCGTGAACCAGCTGCTCGATTTTCGGAAACTGGAGGTGCAGGAAGTGCGCCTCAACGCCACGGATGGCGATGTTGTGAAATTTGTGCGCGACGTCTTCCATTCTTTTTCCGATTTGGCTGAAAAAAACAACGTTCACCTTTCCTTTCACAGTACCGTAGACAAGGTGGAGATGCCCTTCGACCACGACAAACTCGAAAAAATACTGTTTAACCTTCTATCCAATGCTTTCAAATTTACACCCGGGGATGGTGCGGTCGAGGTTGGCGTTGACGTTGAAGGACGCGCCGGATCTCGGTTTATTAAAATCTCGGTGAAAGATACAGGGATTGGCATTCCGCTGGACAAACAGGAGAAGATATTTGAACGTTTTTTCCAGGACGACCTGCCCGTCAGTATGGTGAACCAGGGGAGCGGTATCGGCCTGTCCATTACCCACGAATTTGTGAAGGTTCACGGTGGAACCATTCAATTGGAGAGCGAACCGGGGCACGGCAGTTGCTTTACCGTTCTGCTTCCGCTCGAGGCGTCGAAAGCTGTCGCCGTCGAAACGGCGCCCGTCGCAGTGTCGCCCGTGCCGGTTGATCCCGATGGGGTCGTTGCACCGCAAAGAAAAAAGCCAGTCCTGCTGATTGTGGAGGACAACGAAGATTTCCGGTTCTATCTCAAGGACAACCTCAAACTTCAGTATACGATCGTCGAAGCAAAAAACGGCCGTGAGGGACTCGAGCGCGCCTTGGCGGGAATGCCCGACCTTATTGTGAGCGACATCATGATGCCCGAGATGAACGGTGTTGAGATGTGCAGGAGAATCAGGTCGCATCAACGCACCTCGCATATTCCGGTGATCATGCTCACCGCGCGTACGGCAGAGGAGCAAAAGATAGACGGCTTCTCTTCCGGCGCCAGTGACTATGTGACAAAGCCCTTTAACTTTGAAATCCTCCAGTCGCGTATCCACAACCTCATCGCACAACGAGACGCGTTTCAAAAAGCATTTGCCCGCCACCTGGACGTCAAGGCAACGGACATACAGATTACGTCGCTCGATGAAAAACTTATCGCCCGGGCCATCAGCGTTGTTGAAAAGAATATGGGCGAGCCCGACTTCACCGTTGAAAAATTCAGTCGTGAGCTGGGCATGAGCCGCGTACACCTGTACAAAAAGCTACTTTCCCTCACGGGCAAGACCCCCATTGAGTTCATCCGCATGATACGCCTTCAACGCGCTGCCCAGTTGCTGGAGAAAAGCCAGCTTTCCGTCGCGGAAATCGCCTATCAGGTAGGCTTCAACAACCCCCGGTACTTTAGTAAATATTTTAAAGATCAGTTCAACATTCTCCCCTCTGCCTACGCTGGCGCAAACCGATAGCGCTAAACAAATCACCCCCTAATCGTTACGATTTCATACCCCGGTGCTGTCGGGCCTGACCTTACATTTGTAGCGGCGAAATATCAAGCAATGGACAATTTGAAAAGGAAACGCCGTATCATGTTTGCCCTTGAAGTGGCGCTGTATTTCCTTATTGCCTTTGCTGTGGCGCTCGCCATTATTCTGTAACCCGCTTGCCGGAGCCTTAGCCGGCGCAGGCGGTAAGTGGAGTCCGCGGGTGCTGCGGAATGAATTTTTTCCGGGAACGCATCGGTCCGTTGTTAACAAAAACATCAGTCATTGGAAACATTTTGGTACCCCTTGTTAACAGCCGCACCACCAAGGCTGAACATTTCCGTACCCGGAAAACGCGGCCTCAACCCTATCTTTATTATAATCGATTGATGCACTTTGTGTGCAGCATGCCCGGATCGCGGGCATGACTGGTGAATGGATGGCCAAACCCTTACTAATCCAAGTAAAATGGCATTAACCCAACCTATTTTCAGCACTCCGGTCGTGGAAGACCGGCTCGTAGTCAAAACCGGATCTCAAGCGAAAATCCAGGTCTACAACCTTCGGGGTGAAATTCAATTCCCGCTCATAGGCACCTCGGGAACGCACTATGTTGAGTTTGACTTCCGGCAAAAGCCGCCCGGCCTGTACATCGTTAAGGTAGCACACCGGAAAAAACAGAAGGTTTACCGCGTCTTCAAGCCCGGTTAGGACGATCTGGTTTCGTTTTTTTATCGAATGGTTACTAAGTATTGCTTTTTATTTCAATTTATGTAAATTTGAGCTTCTTGGTAATCATTCGTAATGAGTAGTAAGGAAGAGAACAGTATTCCGAACTTTAGCCGGCCCCAAAACCTGCTTGAAGTTCAAAAGAACGGGGATTTCGACCTTATTGTGATCGGTGGGGGGGCCACCGGTCTCGGTGTTGCTTTAGACAGTGCTTCGCGCGGATTCCGAACGCTGTTACTTGAACAGGCCGACTTCGCAAAGGGCACGTCGAGCCGCAGCACTAAGCTGGTGCATGGCGGCGTTCGCTACCTGGCGCAGGGTGACATCAGACTCGTCTATGAAGCACTTTTCGAGCGTGGCGTGCTCCTCAACAACGCTCCACATCTTGTCAACCTGCAACCTTTTATTATTCCAAACTACCACTGGTGGGGCGAAGTACTGTATGGTATCGGTTTGAAGATATATGACTGGATGGCGTGGCGCTACCGCTTTCCGAAGACGTCGCTGCTGGACCGGCGCGAGGTCGAAGAGCGGTTGCCGAACGTGAAAAAACAGGGACTGAAGGGTGGTGTGCTGTATTATGACGGGCAATTTGACGATGCACGTCTGGCGGTCAGCCTGGCCAGAACGTGCGCCGAGCAGGGAGGCGTGCTCATCAACTACATGCCGGTGACCGGATTGCTGAAGAACAATGCGGGAAAGGTGTGTGGTGTGCGGGCGACTGACCTGGAAAGCCAACGCGACTATACGTTCAATGCGCGCGCGGTCGTCAACGCGACCGGCGTGTTTGTCGACGAGGTATTGCATATGAACGCCTCCGACTATGCGCCCGTTGTCAGGCCCAGTCAGGGCGTCCACCTGGTGCTTGACCGTTCTTTTCTCGAAGGCGACAATGCGCTCATGATACCCTCTACTGATGATGGACGCGTGCTGTTTGCTGTGCCGTGGCATGACCACCTGCTTGTCGGCACGACCGATACGCCGTTGGAAAAGCACAGCATCGAGCCGGTCGCCCTTAAGTCTGAAATCGATTTTATTCTGAAGACCCTCAGGGAGTACCTGGTAAAGAAGCCGCGTGAAGAAGATGTGTTGAGTGTGTTCGCGGGATTGCGACCGCTGGCGGCTCAGGGCAAAAAGAATGGGAAGACCAAAGAAATTTCGCGAAGCCATAAACTGATGACAGCCTCTTCCGGACTGGTCACCATTACCGGTGGGAAGTGGACGACCTACCGCCGGATGGCGGAGGATACAGTGGACGAGATGATCAAGGTAGCAGGATTGCCCCGTGTGCCCTGCGTGACCGCCTCTCTGCGCATCCACGGATATTCCAATAACGGCGTGGATACGGGGCACCTTCATATTTACGGCACTGATGCTGTGGCGATTCAGCGCCTTGCGGCGGAGAACCCCGACCTGGGCGAAAAGCTACACCCCGATTTTCCGCAGCTCCGTGCTGAAGTCGTCTGGGCAGTACGGCAGGAGATGGCGCGTACGGTAGAAGATGTGCTGGCGCGCCGGCTGAGAATGCTGTTCCTCAATGCGCGTGTCGCGATGGAAGTGGCGCCGGAGGTAGCGGCACTCATGGCAGTTGAGCTGGGCCGTGATGCCGCATGGAAAGATGATCAGGTCAGGCAGTTTTCCGCACTTGCCCAGCATTATCTCCCCGAACAGGAGGGCGTCCAGGCATGAGGGCGCTCCCTCGTCTCCCTATACAATCGTCACCCTGATCCCCATTTCCTCCAGCGTTTTAGCCGTGAAATCCGAGATGCCTTTATCTGTGATGATCGCGTCGATGTCTTCAAATTCGCAGATTTTTCCGAATCCCCTCCGGCCAAACTTCGTAGAGTCGGCCAGCACAATTGTCTTTTGGGATACCCTGATCATTTCGCGGTTGAGGTGCGCTTCCATCACATTCGCCGTAGTAAGTCCGAAGTCCAGGTCGATGCCGTCTACTCCGAGAAACAACTTACTGCATGAAAAGTCGGCGAGGATGTTCTTCGCATAAGGGCCCGTCACCGACGACGAACTTTTTCTCAGTATCCCGCCGAGTTGTACGACCTCGATCTCCGGATGGTGAATCAATTCGAGCGCCACATTGAGGGCCGAAGTGATCACCGTCAAATTTTCCCTCGGCTGGATGTTCTTCGCGAATGACTGTACAGTGGTTCCTGATGCAATCAGTATCGAGTCATTGGGCTGCAGGAGCTTCGCCGCCGCAGCACCAATGCGCATCTTTTCCGACAGATGCAGCTTCTCCTTCTCGTTCACCGGACGGTCGATCGTGTAGGGATTGTGCAATGTCGCCCCTCCGTGAGCCCTGAAAAGCAATCCCTTTTCCTCCAGAAATTTCAGGTCTTTTCTCACCGTCACCGACGATACCTTGAGTTCCTTACACAGACTCAAAACTTTGATCTGACCTTCTTTCTTGATTTTGTTGATGATTACCTGATGCCGCTCAATGGTGTTCATGATGGAAGAAATTCACATGTAAAGACAATTCAAGCTAAATATGGTAAGGTTCTTTCAAATCGAAAAGGTTGAGGCGCCTGATTGCGCGAAAGCGAGCCGGATTGCTTTCTTTTGGTTACGTTTTATTACGCAATATTTCATCAGTTGATGGATTTTCCACAGCCGGTACACTTCTGACAGCGAATTTTTGTCTGCGCAATGTATATTTACGATATGAGAATCAATATGAAGCTTTTTCTGCTCTCGATGATGGCACTTGCCGTGGCCTCACATTCGGCAACGGGCCAGTCGCGTACATCGAAGATGCAGTTGTCGCTCAACCACATTGCCATTTACGTGCACGACTTAAACCGAAGTACAGATTTTTATGAGAATGTACTGATGCTTCCCAAAATTGAGGAACCCTTCAAAGATGGCCGGCACACGTGGTTCAGCCTGGGTGTTGCGGGCCAACTGCACTTGATCCAGGGCGCTGATACGGGGATTCCGCGCGACAAGAATGACCACCTCTGTTTCAGTGTGGCGTCTATTGACGATTTTATCGCAAACCTCGAAAAACACAAAGTACCTTACACCAACTGGCCCGGAACGGCCCAGGCGCCGACGGTCAGGGTCGATGGGGTGAAGCAGATTTATTTTCAGGATCCGGACGGGCACTGGATCGAAATCAATGACGACAGGTCCGTTAAATAGACTATTTGAGGGTTAAAGCGGCCGTAAATGACCGTTCATCCAATTTTTTGGCGGAAATATATCCCGCACAAAAGCGATACATACTCAAATTATTTTTATCTTTCGGTGCCAGTTTGGAGTTTTAAAGAGAGGGTCTTTCTTCAAAATGGTATTAACCCCGAAAGAAGTTCGGGGTTTTTTTTTGGCTTCGATCGAACCGCGACCTCACCATTGCATCGCGCAAAGCCGCAATGGGCGCCAGGTTCTCCGTATCTATAAAACAACTTACCGGTTTCGCGGGAGGCAAAACACCTGCATCGCTTCACGCAAGGGACGTATAGGTTCTTTTGTCAAATCGTCAACGGGTACGCACCCGATTCTCCGGAAAGTATTATCTTCCCGCTTGTAATCCACGCAAACAATTTTCTTTGAGACCAGACGCGCAAGACACTACGCTCGAGGCGACTTCGAAGTCGCCATTGGCCCAACTCAAAAACTGGCTCGGTGTATTGGGGCCGGGCATGATCACCGCCGCGCTCGTCTTCGGACCGAGCAAAGTGACGATCACCTCAAAACTTGGCGCCGATTACGGTTTTGACCTGTTGTGGATTATCGTCGTGGCCATATTTTTTATGATCGTCTTTACGGCGATGGCGGCACGGATCGGCATGGCATCGGATGCATCCTTCCTCAGCCTCATTCGGAAAAAGTGGGGCAATGGTGCTGCGGTCGCGATTGGGGCGGGCGTCTTTCTAGTGGCGGCATCATTCCAGGCCGGAAACTCTATCGGGATCGGAATCTCTATCGCCGAACTGTTTCATTCGTCACCCACACCATGGATCATCGGTTTCAATATTTTCGGAATAAGTCTGCTCTTTTTTCACAGCTTCTACAAAGTGCTCGAAAAGATCATGATTGCCCTCATTCTGGTGATGCTCGCGTCTTTTCTGGTGACGTTATTCCTCGCGAAGCCACCTGTTGTCGAAATAGCGGGGGGACTGGTTCCGACAATACCCCCGAAGTCGTTCGGATTGATTATCGCGTTTATGGCCTCGTGCTTTTCAGTGGTTGGTGCTTGCTATCAGTCCTACCTGATGCAGGAACGCCGAAGGGTTCATCCAAAAGGAAGACAATCGCCCAACGACAGCTTTCCGGGCATTCTGGTCCTGGGCATCATGAGTGCCATTGTGCTCATCTGTGCTGCCGCGGTCCTGCATCCCCAGGGCCTGGGCGTGAACAGCGGATCCGATATGGCGCGGGTGCTCGAGCCGTTGTTCGGAAACTACGCTGCGGCGTTCTTTCTGATCGGACTGTTTGGTGCCGCATTTTCTTCACTGATTGGCAACGCGTCGCTTGGCGGTACATTGTTGGGCGATGCCCTTGGCTATGGTCACAGCTTCGCCTCACCGATCATCCGTAGCCTGATCGCGCTGGTCATGATCATCGGAGCGATCATCGCGATCATATTCGGCCATCTTCCGATTCAGCTGATGATCTTTGCCCAAAGCATCACCATCCTCGTCGTTCCCTTTATCGGCATCGCGCTCTACCAGATTGCCAACGATGAATCGATTATGAACGACCTCACCAACAGCAAACAAGTAAAATTGTACGGTGCCCTTGGCCTGGTGATCTTGATAGGGCTGGCGATCCGGAATGTGCAAGTGTTGGTGTTTTGAGGTGTTAATGTGTTCATGTGTTAGTGTGTTCATGTGTTCGTGTGTGCCACGGTCGCTGATGTTACCGTCGGAGGCGGAGTTGTTGCTTCGATTTTGAAGGTGTTGATGTGTTGATGCTTTGCCCGACGAAGCCTGCGGGTGGCTGAAGGGTGGCGGCGAAGTCGGGTGTTAATGTGCTAATGTGTTAGTGTGTTCGTGTGTTCATGTAGTGCCCGGGTCCCTGAGCCTGCGTGTTTTGGCCTGCGTGCCGGCTGTGCCGAAGGGTCGGGTTGATGTTTGAAGGAGGGGATGTGTTCATGTGCCCCCATCGATCCGAGGTATAAACCCACAGCCCTTCGGCAAACTGAGGTGCGGGCGAACCCCAACACCCCAACACCCCAACACCCCAACACCCCAACACATGAACACATGAACACATGAACACATGAACACATTAACACACTAACACA
>CAYMWA010000097.1:6584-14093 GCA_964393795.1 uncultured Roseivirgaceae bacterium | reverse complement strand
TTTCGGTCAACCTATTTCAGGCGAGGACAGTTGCCAGTTGCCGGTTTGTTAGTTAGTTAGTTAGTTAGTTAGTTTGTTTGTTGGTTGGTTTGTTTGTTTGTAGACATCCGGCAAACCAGTAACTGGCAACCGGCCTTGGCATTGTATTTTATTTACTTTTTCCGATCTTTATTCTCCTCCCCACCATCGGAATCTTCGGCATTATTGCTTATTTTTTCGTTTCAGTAATCGCGCAATCTATGCACAACACAGGCTCCATCGTCCCTTATTCCCATCCATCCAGCGTGCACGGCGTAAGGGTGCAACCGAAAGAACTAAGCTAGCCTATATGAAAGTCTTTTCGCTCTTGATCGCGCTGGCTTGGGGAACTGTGTCCTGCCTGATGGCCCAGGACTTCCCGGTATCGGGGACGGTGACCGCCGCGAACGACGGATCGCCACTGCCGGGCGTCAGTGTCAGAATCAACAACACGACCATTGGAACGGTCACGGACGTAGACGGAAAGTACTCGCTGTCGGCGAACGCACGCACCGATACGCTCATTTATAGTTTCATCGGATACGACAGCCACCGCGAGGTGATCGGGCAGCGGACGGTGATTGATGTTCAACTGGCGGAAGAAACCACCGAACTCGGAGAAGTCGTCATCACTGGCTTCCAGGAAGTGCAACGAAAACTGTTCACAGGGTCCGCCACCAATATCAAGATGGAGGAGGCGAAAATCACCGGGATGACCGATGCGACGCAGATGCTGGAGGGACGGGTGGCCGGTGTCACGGTCGACAATGTGTCGGGCACCTTTGGAACAAGTCCGAAGATACGAATCCGAGGCAACACCTCCATCAATGGCGACAACCAGCCGCTCTTCGTCGTGGACGGCGTGATCCTGGAAGACCTCAACAACGTCAGCGCGGATGATATCATGACCGGAAATGCCAACACGCTCACCGCCTCCTCGATCGCCGGATTGAACCCCGACGACATTGAGTCGTTCCAGGTGTTGAAAGACGCTTCCGCCACAGCACTGTACGGCACCCGCGCAAAGAGTGGCGTAATTGTCATCACCACAAAAAGCGGGCGCAGTGGCGAAACGCGCGTCAACTATTCCGGCAATTTCTCCGTTCACTTGCGGCCGAGCTATCCGCAATTCGACATCATGAACTCTGTTGAGGAAATGTCTATCTATCGGGAAATGTACGAGAAGGGCCTGATCGATATTACGACGGCGGTGAAGGCGCAGAACTTCGGGTCAATGGGCAAGATGTTTTCGTTGATTTCCGACCACCAGATCCCATGGGGCCCGAACGGCACATTGAACGAGTCGTTCCTCAATAAGTACGAAACGGCCAATACAGATTGGTTCGATGTTCTTTTCAGGGATTACTCCCTGCAGCAACAACATTCCGTCAGCCTGACTTCCGGCACACCGAAGCACAACAGCTATTACTCCCTGAGTTTCTTAAATGACAACGGGCAGACGATTGCTGATCAGGTGAGGCGATATTCCGGCACCGCCCGGAACAGTTTTCAGTTGTCGTCTCACTTCAATCTCGACCTCAAATTGACGGGCAATTACCGGGCACAGCAGGTTCCGGGAACTCAGAATCGGGATTTTGATCCGATCACCGGACGATACAGGCGCGATTTCGACATCAACCCCTTGAGCTACGCGCTGAACACAAGCCGGTCAATCCGGCCCTATGATGACAATGGCGACCTGGAATACTTCAGACGCAATTATGCACCGTTCAATATCCTGCGCGAACTGCAGTTGAACTACATCAACATCAGCGTCGCTGACATCGCCACTCAGGCTGATCTTACCTACGATGTCCGCAAGAACCTCACGCTTCGCAGTACGCTGCAGGCACGGTGGGCGTCCACACAGCGGGAGCATGTGATTCACGAGCAATCCAACCAGGCCGAAGCGTACAGGGCGGACGACACACAATATATACAGGACGCGAATCCGTTGCTATTCAAAGACCCCGACGACCCCGGCGCCTTACCCAAGGTCGTGCTTCCGGAAGGAGGCTTTAACAACATCAACGAGGACGAACTCCGCAATTACTACATCCGCAACAGCATAGACTGGTCTTCGACTTTCAACACGATTCACAGTGTCAGTGTATTAGCGGGACAGGAAATCAAGTACACTAATCGCACAGGCAGAAGGGCTGACGGCATCGGTGTTGTTTACGAAAACGGTGGTGTGGTGAATACCGACCCGCTGATGATCGATTTTCTCAACAGGCAGGGTATTCAGACGTATGCCGTCTCCGTTGACCGCGAACGGTTCGCCGGGTTCTTCCTCAACGCCGGGTATTCTTACAATGAAAAATACATCTTCAACGGGACGGTGCGCTACGATGGGTCCAACCGCCTGGGGAAAAGCAAGGACGCGCGGTGGCTGCCCACCTGGAACGTCAGCGGTGCATGGAACATCGACCGCGAATCGTTCTTTGATATCCGATGGCTCGACTACCTGAAACTTCGGGCTACCTACGGCTTGTCGGCCAACCTGTTTCCCGGCGCCAGTGCCCTGCTTAATTTGCAGTCAGCCGTCACGTTGCGGCCAACCGATGTCGAAACGTATCTCTATATACAGGACCTGGAGAATTCAGACCTGACCTGGGAAAAACTCAACGAGTTTAACGTTGGCGTTGATTTCGCTGTGTTCAACCAGCGCATCACCGGGACGGTGGATTACTACCGTCGCAACGCGTTCGACCTCATCGGTCTGATGCAAACCAGCGGCGTGGGAGGCAATGCCTTCAAGTTTGGAAACTATGCCGACATGCAATCGCAGGGCTTCGAGGTTGCCCTCAATACGACCAACCTGACGATTGACGACTTTTCATGGATAACGAATTTCAATATTGGCTATACCCATGACCGCATCACGCGGCTTGACTTCAATCCGCGCCTCGCCGATGCCATCGCACAGGGTGGTGCCGCCGTTTTCGGAGGTCCGCGGCGCGGGCTGTTTTCAACAAAATTTGCAGGACTGGACTCACGGGGTATTCCTACGTACTATGACGAGGGCGATGAAACCGTTTACAACTACGACTTACAGGATCGCGACAACCTCACGAGCATCCTCAAGTTTGAAGGATCAGCTGAACCGCGCGGCGCGGGAGGGCTGAGTAACATCTTTAGCTACAAAAACTTTTCGCTCAACGTCTTTTTATCGTTCAAATTCGATTATAAGATCAGACTCGACGACGCGTTCAGCCCGCGCTACACGGACTTCAGTTCCATGCCGACGAGTTTCGTGAATCGCTGGGTCGTGCCCGGCGACGAAAAGCTGACCGACATTCCGGTTATCCTCGACCGTGAAACAGTTGAAGGTGGATTCACAGACTACCTGGCCGCGTATGACCTTTACAATAAGAGCACGGTGCGCGTTGCCGATGGAACGTACGTGCGCCTGAAGTCGGTACGGTTGGGCTACCTGCTGCCGGGCAATATTGCCAGAAAGATCGGCGCCAATACGGCCCGCGTGTCAGTTGAAGCACAGAACATGGCCTTGTTATACGCGGACCCGCTGCTGAACGGACAGGATCCCGAGTTCTTCTCCGCGGGCGGTGTGGCGCTCCCGCAACCGAGGCTGATTACTACGTCCATTATGATAGGGTTTTAGATGATTGGTCAGATGAAACACATCTTCACAAAATATTGCCCCTGGATATGCCTTCTGCTCATCGTAAACAGTTGTAGTGAATTCCTGGAGGAAAATCCCGATAACCGTGTCGAACTTAACAATACCGACAAGGCCGCCCAACTGCTGACGAACGCCTATTCGTCAGCCTCCTATTCCTTTACGGAATGGATGAGCGACAACGTATCATACACCTTTGGTACGACGAAACTTCCAGAGCACGATCAGGCCTACACATGGTCCGAATTTACCGGCATCGATCAGGATACGCCAAGTCAGTATTGGACCTCCACATATGATGCCATTGCACATGCGAATGAGGTGCTGGCCGTTGTCGATAACCTGCCGGGTGACCGACGCCATAAGAACGCCGTCAAAGGCGAAGCGCTTCTTACCCGCGCGTATGGACATTTCATGCTGGTCAACCTGTTTGCCAAACACTACAATGAGCAGACGGCGGAGTCCGATCCCGGCATCCCATATGTGCTCGAACCGGAGACCGTGTTCATCAAGAAATATAAGCGAAGTTCAGTGCAAGAAGTGTACGACCTTGTCGAAAAAGACCTCCTCGCCGGACTTGATCTGGTCGACGAAAGTTTTTACGCCAACTCCGGAAAGTATCACTTCACACGCAATGCGGCGCTGGCATTTGCCTCCCGGTTTTACCTTTTCAAAAACGACCCCGTTAACTGCATCAAGTATAGCAATGAACTACTCGGAGGCAACCCGTCGCTGTATGTGAAGAATATTCCGCAGTTGCTGCAGCAAAGAATCAATACGGAAGATTATGTTCGCCTTTACCATTCTCCGACAGATGACAGCAACCTGTTGCTCATCCGGCAAGTATCGAATTTTCATCTTCCCAACCTCGGCCACTGGCCATCGCGCCAGTTGTACTCGAATATTTTTGAGGGTAACAACATTTATGGATTGATCGACGAACGGCAGGATCCCGCGTGGGTAGCCGGCGAAAACGGACTTGCCGCCACCAAGTACGAGTTTCTTTTCGAGCGGTCGAGTCTCACCTCAAACGTAGGTTTCAACTACACGATCTTCCTGGGCTTTCGCGGGGAGGAAGTGCTCCTGAACCGCGCTGAGAGCTACATCCGGGAAAACAACATCGCTGCCGGGCTGGCCGACGTACTGGTCCTGGCGCGTCGCCGCTATCGGCCCGATCCCCAAAGCTCAGGGTTGCAAAGTGTTGATCAGGTGACAACGACAGGCCTGGCCAATGGCTTGCGCAACTACTACAATTCCTCCGATGACCAGGTGAATGCCCTTCGGTTTATCCTTGAAGAGCGGCAGAAAGAATTCATTCACGAAGGCATGCGATGGTTTGACATCAAACGATTCGGAATCATGGTCAGCCACGCGCTTCGCGACGGAGGCTATGACACCCTTGAGTCAGACGATCCGAGAAAGGTATTGCAAATTCCGCAGGCAGCCATCGATGTCGGCGGACTTGAACCAAATCCGAGGTAGGTAACGGAAAACGCTATGAGAAAAACATTGTCGATACTATTGCTTTTCGGATGGAGCGCCGTCCTGACCGGATGCTATCCGGATGAAGACGTAGTGGCACCGGTAAAGACGCAAACCGAATCGGAAGATCCGCTGGATCAATACATTCAGCAAAACTTCGTGGACGAATATGGTGTAGCTGTTCGCTATACGTTCGTCGACCGGTATGTTGATCAGAACAAACGGGTCACACCACCGAAACTCGAAGTGGTCGAGCCGATGCTTGACTTTCTTACCGAGTACTGGATTGAGCCGTTCATTGATGTTGCGAATGGCAAGCGTTTTTTCAAGGCGCACGTTCCGGCTGAAGTGATCCTTATCGGCTCTACCATGTACAATGCAGACGGGACGGTTACACTGGGAACCGCCGATGCAGGCGCGCGCATTACGCTTACTGAAGTGAACTTCGTCGATGTAAAAAATCAGGCGTGGGTGTTCCGGCAACTCGGGACAATCTATCACGAATTTGCGCACATCGTACATCAGCGCTACAACCTGCCGGTAAACTGGCAGGAGATATCACCTCAGGGCTATACGTCGCTCGGGTCTTGGTATAACCTGACAGACGAAGAGGCATTGGAACGCGGGTTTGTGTCGCCATATGGCACGAGCACCTTCAACGAAGACTTTGCGGAAGTAGTCGCCTTCCTTCTCTTCAGACCTGATTTTTTCGAGACCTTCATTGAGGATGAAGAGAATTGCCAAACGGCAGATTGTGTGGCAAGGAATGAAGGAAGGGCCAAGCTACGCCGGAAGTACAACGCCATTCTCGAACATTACAAACAAAATACGGGGGTCGATCTCCTGGCAGTAAGGGAGCTGATCCAGGCTAAACTACAGTAATGAAAAAAACGCTATACACACTGGCCACCCTCCTCCTGATCACGTTCACTGCCTGTGAAGATGACGACAAAGCCGTATTCGACAAAACGGCTGATGAGCGCGCGGCTGAGGCTATTGCCAACCTGCGCGCAGATCTTATCGCACCGGAGAACGGATGGAGAATCAAGTACCGCCCGCAGGACGGCGCCGGCGCGTTCTATGTGCTGCTCGACTTCGAGGAAAACGGAAAGGTCGGGATTAAGTCGGATCTCGGTGCTGAAGACGGACGCTATTTCGACCAAACGCTCTCCTACCGTATTGATAACTCCCTTGGCCTGGAGTTGATCTTTGAGAATTACTCTTTCTTCAGCTTCCTGTTCGAACTTGATCAAGCGACCTTCGGTGCGGAATACGAGTTCAATTTTGTAAACAAGACTCCTGATGGCGCACTGGTCTTCCGAAGCAAGACGGATGTATCGACACCAGACATCATCGTTTTTGAACCTGCTTCGGCATCCGATCCCGCCTTGCTGGGAACGGCGGTATCACAAAATCTTAACACACTGGCTAACGACCTTGACAAGTTCACATCGTCGGTAAAGATGACGTTCGCCGACAGGGATCTGGCATTGTACATCGCTATGGATGCCGTGCGGCGGACCTTCACTGTTACGTCTGCGAGTCTGAAAAGCAACACGCAGACTACCCAGGCGGTGAACTTCACCAGCGCCTATTACCTTGAAGGCGACGCGATAGTACTAGACGATCCCCTGGAAAAGACAATCCTGGGACAAGCGTTGTCATTCAGCAGTATTCACTTCCAGACCTTCGACGAAACCAGCGTCAATGTCTGCGCCGATCCGCTGACGTTTCACAACTACACAGGCACTACGTCGGAGAATGAAGCCTTTCTGTTCGAAACAAGTCTCCTCGACGTGAATGGACGGTCGTTTGCAACGGCGTCCACCTTCTATTTCAGTCCCCTTGTGTACATTTTTGATAACGGCCGTTCCCTTGGAAATGAAATTCCGCAGAATATCCCGGGGGCGCTTGAGCTGCACCTGTACTATGGCCTGGAGCTGGCGGGCGGGGAAAAGCTGAACGGCATCGGCTTTGTGATACAAAATCCGGATAACACCATTACCTTTGCATTAAGGGAATTCACGCCCGAGTGGATCGAGAATAAACTGGTCTTCCATTTCAACCCCGACGTTACCCTGTTCGGCAATACCGATGCGGAAGTGAATACGGAAATGGTGAAGGCGTACCTGGACCCGCTCGCCGAAGGCGACAACACCTACGTATTTCAGTTGAACACAGGTATCTATGAATTCTTTAACCCGTGTACGGGATGGAGTTTTGTTTTGGTGGACGCTGAGGGGTAGTGGGTGGAGGTTTGAAAGGTGGGAAAGGTTGGAAAGGTTTAAAAGGTGGGAAAGGTGGGGGGAAGGTTTAGATGTTTGCGATAAATCGTATTAAATCAAAAGGTCATGAAAAACTATGTT
>CAYMWA010000097.1:4357-6484 GCA_964393795.1 uncultured Roseivirgaceae bacterium | reverse complement strand
GTTTAGATGTTTGCGATAAATCGTATTAAATCAAAAGGTCATGAAAAACTATGTTGCATTTGCCCTCGTTCTTGGTCTCGGCTTTGGGTTTTCTTCTTGTAAGGACGATGATCCTCCGGTTCCTCCGAAACTGTCTTTCGAACAATCGGAGATGACAGTAGGTGAGGGTGACGGTACAATCGAGGTAGCCCTGAAACTCGACAGACCTTATGGTAAGGATTTGCTCATAGAATACAATCTTGGCGGAACCGCGAACGACCAGGCAGCGGTAGGCACAGCGGATGCAGACTATGAAATAGACGACGATCCTGAAGTCGATCCGGGTGTGGTCCGCATCAAAAGCGGTCAAACAACCGGTGCCATAAAAATACAGCTATACGATGACGACCTTTTTGAAGAGGACGAAACGATCGAGATCACCATCATCGATGCCAACACTTCGGATGTAGTCGTTTCTGATCCCAGCAAGATCGTGATAACCATTACCAGCGACGATGCCAGCCTGGTTGCATCTTTTGTCAACACGACCCTTACAGTGAATGAGTCAGACGGCTTACTGGGAGTGATCAAAATACCGGTACAACTGGATAAGGCCGCCCCTGTTGAGACAGTTATCAATTACACAATTGGCGATTATAAGCTTGCCGGCCATGCGCTCGACAGCCTTACAGGAGACAGGGAAGGAATACCGCCGATGTACTACGATTATTATGTCGACGGCGAGTTCGGCAAACTCACGGTTCCGGCAGGTGCCACATCAGACTCGATAAGGCTACAGATCTATTCTGACTTTCTTTATGAAAATGATGAGATCATAGAAATCACACTGAATGCATCTCCGGGAGTGGATATTGGTACGAATGCGAAAATGACCGTTACCGTCGATCAGCAAGACGGAAAAGTGATCGCCCTTGTGTGGGACGAGGCGTACACCGATGTTGATATGGATCTCTTCCTCTGGATGGGCCCCGACCATGACCAAATGATAGACGTTGCAGGCTCTGTTAATCCAGGACCGGATCCCTCTTACGAAATCGTCTTTGTGCCAGACGTTTTCCTCAATGCTGCCTTTGGGCTCAGCTACGTTTATTACTCCGGCTCGGTGGAGCCGATGGAGTTTGAAGCGCAATTTGTCGACTTCAAAGATGGTGAAGAGGAGCCGCAAGAAAACTACGATGTTTTTCCTGCCACCTATAATCTCGTCAACCGCAATCAATGGGATAAATCCGGACAGGCGCCGATCGTCGTCCAAACGTTCAAAATCGTAGACGGTGTCTTTACCGACGTAAGTGCCATTACTGTTCCGGACGAAAGCAGCCGTATGCGGACGATGAAACTTACAAAGGGAATACGGAAAACTAATTTCGGCTTGCCTAGAGGACTAAAGTGAGTGGTGAGTGGTGAGTGGTGACGCGACCGCCGGTTCATGTCGGCTCAGTCTGTGCTCCCATCGACCATGAAATGCTCGTCGAAGAAATGAGCAGAAAAACGCTCCATACCGGGGATCGGCAATCTAAAATATTCAGAAACGGTTCGCTCGGTTTTATTTGTGCAAGTTTTCAATCAGACACCGAAAGGCCCACACCCTGACGATGTCTGAAGATTACACAAAACACAACCATTTTTTACCACGGCGCCAAGGCTATGCAGTGCGCAGCTAAACCCGAGCAGTATGAAAAACCACTTAATGTCCATGAAAAGCATCTTAATTGCAGCCTTCACACTTTTTGCGTTCTCCCAGTGTACTGAAGAAGAAATTGTTCCAGCGGAAGCGGCAGCGACCGACACAGAAACCGTTTCGCCCGCCCCGGTTGACGCAAGCGGCAGTATGACGATTAGCGGTGTCTATACCGTATATGAATCTATTGAGGATTGCAAGACCTGCACCTTTGTGGTTCCCGCCGATCTGGCTGTGGTGGATGGCGCTGAACTGAATCTCAAGGCCGGTTCGGTGATTTGCCTCGACAAGGCAATCCGGTATGGCGATGTTGACTTTGTCAATCTTGAAGGAACCGAAAAAAATCCAATCAAAATTGGTACTGCCGACATAAAATAGTTTGACGACTAACCGGTACGTAACCGGTGACCACCTGATCAAAGCCGACCCAATAGGGTCGGCTTTTTTTT
>CAYMWA010000097.1:0-4257 GCA_964393795.1 uncultured Roseivirgaceae bacterium | reverse complement strand
ACGGCTATTCTGCACAAAAAAGAAGTTGTGCGCTTCCTTGTTTTGTGATTCATACAATTTCTCGAAAAAGAAAGAAAGGAAGAAGACAACCAATGTAGAGACCGAAGTTACGATCCCTCCTGTCTATAGGGCGCTCTTAATAATAAACTCCACAGGGAGTGCTTCGGCATTCCTGCCCTTAAAATTTTGATAATGAAGTTTCCCCACATTCCCGGCTCTTTCAAGGGAGCCATGTATAGTATTGCCCTATTTCTCTCCATCGTCGCCTGCGTTGACGATCCATTCCTGACAGAAGATAAAGCGCTACACCTCGACGCCGAAGCCAGCGCTAATACGCTTCAAGCAACCAGTCTGATCGAATGCTCGGATTGCGATTACATCGTTCCGGCAGATCAGTCTACCGTTGACGGCGCTGAATTGAATATCAAGCCCGGTAGTGTGATCGGACTCAGTGCCAACGTCGAATACAAAAAGATCATCTTCAGAAACATTGTCGGAACTGCTGAACAGCCGATCATCATCCGGAACTGTGGCGGCATCGCACGAATTGATGGCACCGGGCTCGGGCAGTCAATCAAGACCACTGACAGCAAACATTTCCGCATCACAGGCGGAGACGTCGATGGTATCTACGGCATCGTCATTACCGGTGGCCAGATGAGCCTGAACCTGGGCAGTCTTACCACGAACGTTGAAGTGGATCACCTCGAAATCATGAATTCCGGTTTTGCCGGTATCATGGCCAAAACCGAACCCACTTGCAAAGAAGAAACATGGCGCGAAAACTTTCTGATGGAAGAGGTATACCTTCATCACAACTATATCCACGACACAGGCGGCGAAGGGATCTATGCCGGGCATTCCTGGTTCAACGGCTTTCAGACAGATTGCGGCGTGAAGTATCCACATGAAATCCATAACATAGCCATCCATGACAACATCGTGAAGAACGCCGGCTGGGAGGCCATTCAATTGGGCTGTGCCACAGAAGGCGCCAGTATTTACAACAACTATGTGGAAAACTACGGAACCGTCAACAAGCGCTCGCAGAACAACGGCATTCAACTCAGCGCTGGGACCGGTGGACTTTGCTACAATAACGTGATCAAGAATGGTCCCGGCAACGGCCTTGCGGTATTTGGGCTTGGCGACAACATCATCTTCAACAACATCATTGATCGGGCCGGAGAAGCGGGCATCTTTTGCGATGAACGCGAAAGTCCCGGAAACGGATTTGTATTCCTCAACAACACGATCCTGAATCCAGGCACCGATGGCATTCGCATCTATTCTGAATTATTGCCCCACAATGTCATCATCAACAACATCATTGCCAACCCGGGCAATTATTCCGAATACTATTATCCGCGCAAGCCGGAAGATGCTTTCATCTACAAGCTGACCAAGGATATGAACATCGAAATATCCAACAACTACCTGACAACGAATATCGATGCATTGGGAATTATCAATCTCGGAGAATCGAACTACAAGATGGACAAAACGGCACCGGTCATTGATGCTGGTATGGACGTGTCGGCCTTTCATGAAATTCTTACCGACTTCTACGGAAATGCGCGGCTGAGTGGGACAGCCATGGACATCGGCGCGATCGAGACGTCGGCCGACGACGCAAGCCGTGAAAATACGCCTCCTGTGGCCAATGCCGGACCGAATCAAATTCTAACCTCACCTGCAACAGCGACGGTTCTTCGGGGCAGCGCTACCGACAGCGACGGTCAAATCGCCTCGTACTTCTGGAGTCAGTACGCCGGAGCACCCACCGTCATCAGCAACCCTACTTCCGCGATGGCAACCGTCAGTGGCCTGAAGGAAGGCGCGTACTACTTTCGACTCACTGTAACCGACAACGACGGTGCCGTGCACTATGACAACATGCTGGTACGGGTGGAAGCGGGTACTGTAACCGTGCCGAATGAAGCACCGAGCGTGTTCGCCGGCGAGAATCAAACGATCATCTTGCCCGTGAACACCACCACACTGCCCGGCACTGCCAGTGACAATGGTCGTATTGTTCAATATTCGTGGACACAATACGGCGGCAGCCCTGCCATTCTTACCAATGCAAACACTGCAACGGCAACGGTAAGCGGCCTTAAAGCCGGGGGCTACTACTTTCGTCTGACGGTAACAGATGATAGTGGTGAAAGCTCAAGTGATGCCATGCTCGTAAAGGTGGTTGAATAGTCGCGTATCGCCGAAAGACTTCCGGGAAGTTTAAAACTTCCCGGAAGCTATGGGCGAGAACAAACGTGAGATTCAGTGTTCTTTTTCCGGAAATGTGCGCTCATGAATGGTCACCTTCGACAGACTGCAGGCGCGCATGCCATAAAACTCCGCCAAGGGTATCCTATCGTGAACCCTGGTTTAACCGCTTCTCATTTCTTCCTTATTGATGCTAATGCCCGCCAATTCTTACATGCCTTATCAAACCGGCATCTGCTAACAGCGATTCGTGTCCGGATGCAATTCCTTTGTATTGTCAAAAAGACAAGATGCCTAATGGCATGGTAAGCAGCATCCCGCGACGTCGCCGGATGTTTAGTCAAACATTTATCTAACCTGAAAACGCATTGGCCTTTAGCCGTGCGCATCTAAACAATCAAAGGATGACTAACACCCACACACTCCTGAAAGGTCTTCAGAAACTTGTCCTTGTATTCGCAGTCGCTTCATTTTTTATGCAATGTACCGACGAAGAATACCTTCCCGTTAACAGGGAAAAAATCAACGCTGACAGTCTTGTAGAAGCGGACACCACCGATCAAAACGCGATAGCAGATTGTGCAGAATGCGACTACGTCGTTCCCGCCGGCGTCAAAGTAATCGACGTAAAGGAACTGGGGTTGGAACCCGGAAGCGTAATTGGCTTGAGTGGAGAAATAGAATATGGCACGCTCGAATTCCACAACATGGTCGGAACCCCCGAAGCTCCCTTTATTATCAAGAACTGCAATGGAACAGCGCGGATTGTGGCCACAGACAAATGGCATGCAATCAGAACTCCCCACAGCAAGTACTTCCGGATCACCGGAGGGGATACGCCGGGCGTTTACGGCATCAAGGTAACCGGAGGCGAAATGGGTCTAAAACTTGACCAGCTCGCCACCAACTTTGAAGTAGATCATGTCGAAATATCCGACGTAGGCTTCGCCGGACTCATGGCAAAAACAGATCCCTCGTGTGACGATAATACAATCCGCGAAAACTTCACCATGTACGACGTCAAGCTGCACGATAACTACATCCACGATACAGGTGGTGAAGGTTTTTACGTAGGCAACTCCTTCTGGGGTGGCATGGACCGTGGTGAATGCGGCATCAGGCTGCCACACGAGATCAAAGGCCTCAAGATCTACAACAACATTTTCGAGAACACGGGATGGGAGGCGCTCCAGGTGGGATGCGCGAGTGAAGGCACTGAAATCTATAACAACAGTATCAGAAACTACGGTCAGGCTAACCGCAGACACCAAAACAATGGATTGCAGATCGGCGCTGGAACCGGAGGGCTGGTTTACAACAACTTGATTAAGAACGGTCCTGGCAACGGCCTCATCGTAATGGGTATCGGCGACAATGTCATCTATAACAACATCATTGTGGACGCAGGTGAAAACGGAATCTTCGCCGACGAGCGGGACACTCCGGGCGAAGGATTCAAATTCGTGAACAACACCATCATCAGCCCCAAGGCGGACGGCATCCGACTCTATGCTGAACTGGTTCCGATGAATGCCGTCATCAACAACATCATTGCGAATCCGGGCACGCTCGGAAGCTACAGCGGAAATCGTACAAACGACGACGCGTTTGTCTACCTGTTGAATTCATCCGTCAACGTCGATATGAGGAATAACATCTTTGCAAAGTCGGAGGCGGAAGTGATGTTTGCCGACGCCACCAGGGAGAATTACCGGCTTCAGTCGGGTTCGCCCGCTATCGATAAGGGAGGTGACATTTCAAAATTCAGGATTGAGACTGATTTCTATAAGAACATCCGTCTAAAAGGCCCCGCCTATGATGCAGGTGCCTCGGAGTTCTAGCTAATCGCACCTTCGAAAGAACGACAGAAGCCGGCTCGTAGTAATGAGGCGGCTTTTTTAGGTTGCAGGTTGCAAGATGCAAGTTGCAGGTTGCAGGTTGCAAGATGCAGGTTGCAGGTTGCAGGTTGCAGGTTGTGCAGGTGATGACGAGACGGCTTTGATTGGTTGTTGGGCCTGGTTGCCGGTTGCC
>CAYMWA010000096.1:0-14244 GCA_964393795.1 uncultured Roseivirgaceae bacterium | reverse complement strand
CTATCTATCCCCAACCCGCCGCCGCTTTCACCCTTCCCGCATCCCTCCTCTGTACCAACAACGCCCTCATCTTCCCTACCACCACGCCCGACATCTACGACGGTAACCTTTCCTATCAATGGTTCATTGATGACAATCCCGTCAGCAATGCACGCGACCTTCAATACACGTTCACCAATACGGGCCCGAAAAATATCAAGCTTGTTACAGCGATTCCCGGATGTTCGGATGAAGTGACGCAGACAACTCCGTCGTTCCAGCCTGGGCCGGTCGTCGACTTTTCGTTCACCGGCTCGTGCCAGGAAGATGCCTTTACTTTTACCAGTGAAATCTCCGATCCCGTTGAATCGTACCACTGGAATTTCGATGACGGCAACACGTCTACCGAGCCCAATCCCGTGAATGAATTCACTTTCTATGGTGACTACTCCGTGTCCCTCACCGCCACCACGGCCATCGGTTGTGAGAACGTGACAACAAAAGCAATTACCGTCTACGCCAGGCCCGTGGTGGACTTCAGCCTTGAAGGGCCGCCCAACGCTTGCTCTGGAACGACAACGGTCTTTCAGAACCTCACCGGATCGCCCGACGGTACCCCTATAACGGAATGGCTATGGGGAATTCAGGATTCCGGCAACGATGTGGCGTACCCTCAGGAAAATGCCGAACATGTCTTTGCTATGCCCGGAACGTATACGGTTAACCTTGCGGCAGTAAGTGAAAAAGGTTGCCGCCAATCGCTCGACAAGGAGGTTGTGATCCATCGCGGCCCGGCAACCGACTTCTCCTTTACGTCCCCTTGTGAAGATGTACCCGTCGAGTTTACGGGCTCCCTCGATAATACCATCGAAAGCTGGTATTGGGAAATCGGCACTTCCTACTACCTCACGTCCGCGCCGACGCACACCTTCGCTGCACCGGGCGATTATCCACTCTATCTTCAAGTAGTGGCTGACAACGGATGTGTTTCGACGCGGCGGCGCACCATACATGTTCCGGAACCGTTGCAGCCCGACTTTTCGATCCTGCACAACTGCGTTGACCGGGAAGCGGTTTTTACCGATATCACCGAAGGGGTGGAGCCCGTATCGGAACAGCAGTGGTTCCTTAACGGGATGGAAATCGCCACCGGCCCCGCCATGACCCATGTCTTTGACCAGACCGGATCGCAGGAGATTCGTCTTCATGTGACCACCGCGTCGGGTTGCGCGTATTCGACAGTGAAACCCGTCACCATTACCACGCCTCCTTCCGCTTCATTTGCGGCGACACCTCCGTCCGGCGCCTGGCCGCTCGAGGTCCGGTTTGTCAATACCTCACAGAATGCCACGCACTATCAGTGGCAATTTCTCGATGGCTCCGATGCAGCAACTACCGTACCTGCACCGGTTCATACGTTCAACGAAGCCGGATCTTTTGAGGTGCAACTCACCGCCTACAACGAACAGCAATGCAGTGACGTGCGGGTGCAAACCGTTACCGTGCTGGCGCCATTGCCGGATGCCGACGTGGAAGTAATCTCCACCACACCGAATCCTGACGGATCGATGAAGTTGATTGTCACTATTCACAACAAGGGAAATACGGTCCTTAAAAATGTTCCACTCGATATCGATTTTTCAGGAAACCTGAGGTTGCGTCAGATCCTGGACCGCCCGGTAGACCCGGGCACCCAACAAAACATTGTGCTGAACACTGGCATTCTCGACGCGGATGCGTTACGGTACCTGTGCGTATACCTGAACGTGGAAGACGATCGCTTCCCGGAAGGGAACCGCATGTGCAAACCTTTTGAGACGACGCTCCTGGCGCTGCCCTCATATCCTAACCCGGCTGCGTCCAACCTAACCGTTGAATGGATCAGTCCCGATGCTTCTACCGTGCACATCATTCTTCAGGATGCACTGGGCAGGCAAGTGTTCAACGCGGAGACCGAAGCATCGATGGGCTTGAATCGACATGTGCTCGACGTCAGCAACCTCAATGCCGGCATTTATTACCTGCGTTTTTATGATGGGCGAACGCGCATCACCCACCGGATTCTCGTTTCAGGCCATCCGTAATTCTTTGGTTGATTTATAAAGAACAAGTGCGTTTTTCCACTATTTTTGCCCAAATAAAATTTGGCAACACGGAAAACGCTCGGTACAAACGAAGGAAACGATCTGTCCGAAGCGATTTTCATGCGCAGACCTGAAACAGCCTGTATGAAAACGAATGTAAAAATTGACGCAACGGATCGTAAAATACTCGAGATTCTTCAAGCCAACTCGAATATTACCAATGCTCAGCTTGCAAAAGAGATCGGACTCTCGCCGGCACCCACATTGGAACGGGTAAACAAGCTGGAATCGTCGGGAGTCATCCGGAGCTATCATGCGGTTATCAACCCGGCAAGCGTCGGCCTTGGCGTGAGTACGTTTGTTATGGCCACGTTGAAAGGCCACAACAAGGAAAACATCGACAAATTTATTGCCGCGATCAAGCGCATCAACGAAATCGTCGAGTGCCATCACGTAACCGGTGCCGGGGATTTCATCCTGAAAATCGTTTGTGTAGACATCGCTGCGTACCAACAACTGATGCTCGAAAGGGTATCGAACATCGATGTGGTAGACAGTCTCCAATCGATGGTCATTCTTTCGACATTTAAAGACAGTAAATCATTGCCCATACCTCAATAATATGGTCTCGGAAAGGAGTTTGATTCTCGACGCCATTCAGGTGAAGCAAAAGATTCGCAGGATGGCGTACCAGGTCTACGAAAATAACTTTAACGAAAAGACGGTCGTCATTGCGGGCATCGAAGGACAGGGCTACATCCTGGCGGGATTGCTCCTCAAGGAAGTGGAGTCCATCTCGCCCCTCAAAACGATTCTCGTAAGGGTAACGCTCGACAAGCAGGCACCGCAACAAAGTGATGTTACGCTTGATTGCAATGTCAAAGACCTGCAAAGGAAATGCATCATCCTCGTCGACGATGTCCTCAACACAGGCCGCACGCTGGCTTACGGACTCAAGCCTTTTCTCAACATTGAAGTGAAAAAGATCGAAGCCGCGGTGCTCGTGAACCGCAGTCACACCCTGTTTCCCATCTACCCTGACTACACGGGCTATGAATTGGCCACGACCATTCACGACCACGTTGAGGTTGTCCTTGGAAAAGAGACAGCGGTTTATATACGATAGTACCTGTACGATAATTTCCTCCGTATGTCCGTTCACAAACAGGAATTGAAAAAGATCACCACGCACCAGCTTCAGGAAATGAAGAACCGCGGTGAAAAGATTGCGATGCTTACGGCGTATGACTACAGCATGGCCAAGATCATTGACGCGGCTGGAGTGGACGTTATATTGGTAGGCGATTCGGCATCGAACGTCATGGCGGGCCACGAGACGACACTGCCCATCACGCTTGATCAGATGATCTATCACGCAGCGTCCGTCGTGCGGGCTGTAAAACGCGCACTGGTGATTGTCGATCTTCCGTTTGGCGCTTATCAGGGCAGTTCGGGCGAAGCCCTGCGCTCCTCTATCCGGATCATGAAGGAAGCGGGCGCGCACGCAGTGAAGCTTGAAGGTGGCGCAGAAGTGAAAGATTCAATCGACAGGATTCTCAGTGCCGGCATCCCCGTCATGGGCCACCTCGGCCTCACGCCCCAGTCGATCTACAAGTTCGGCACCTACTCAGTCCGCGCTCGTGAGGAGGAGGAAGCGAAAAAATTGCTATCGGATGCCGAACTTCTCGCAGCGTGCGGTTGCTTCGGGATGGTGCTCGAAAAAATACCTGCCGCACTTGCCAAAACGGTATCGAAGTCAGTACAAATTCCCACCATCGGTATCGGTGCCGGCCCGGATACCGACGGCCAGGTGCTGGTAATGCAGGATATGCTCGGCATTAATAAAGAGTTTAAGCCGCGTTTCCTCAGGCGGTATGCGGATCTTGATACGATTGTGACCGACGCGGTCAGCAATTATGTATCCGACGTGAAAACGAAAGCATTCCCGAACGAAGACGAGAAGTACTAGTTGGCGGTACACATCGGCAAGTCACCTGAATCCTCGACTTCGCCAAACCACACGATGCCGTACTCCTTATAGAACCCGATGCCGACGGCTTGCCAGGTGACCTTACTCCAAATACCCTCATTCACAATCAACGGATTATGGGACGGACTCCTCTTCCAGCCTTCCAATCCCTCTTCTGCCGAGGCGCCGGCGGAGCTGTAGTACGCGATCTCGTATCCAGGGGCCTCATATCCCGCAATTTCCTTCGGCTTGTCCCACATACACTCCGCTCGTTTGTGATCATTCGTATAGCAACATGCTGTCCACTTTCCTTTTGACGACCAGCTGTGCGGATTGCACCGATTTTTCGGATCGAATTTATAGTGCTCGGCGAGGTCGCGGGCATGCGTTTGGGCCACCAGGGTCAGGCTGGCCGACAGCGGTATGGCATCCAGCCCATTATCCTTCCGATAGGCCATCATCAGGTCATAAAGCTTTTTCTCTTCCGCCGAAAGACAAACAGCGCCTTTCTCCGGTGCCGGGTAGGGTTTGGGGATGAGAAGTGATGGCGTTGCCGCCAGAACAACAAAAAGCAAAATCGACTTCATGGACGTAAAGTTATCAAACCGGAATTTAAATCGTTAACGGCCGTGCATCCTGGGTAATTTTGCTGTGGCTGTCAAAATTTAATACGCAAACGGTGCTGTTTTTTTATGGTATAGCCCAAAAATCGCGTAATACTGACTATTTTGCGGCACTTTTTAACAGGGTCAAAAATAACTTTAAAACCGCGAGAAATGAGTGATCAAAAAATCACCATCAGCAATGGTAAGCTGGTGGTTCCCGAAAATCCCACGATTCCCTACATAGAAGGCGACGGAACTGGCGTTGACATCTGGCCTGCCTCGAAACACGTGTTCGATGCCGCTGTGGAAAAAGCTTATAAAGGCAAGCGGAAAATTCAGTGGAAGGAAGTGCTGGCGGGCGAAAAAGCGTTCAAGAAAGTGAACAGCTGGCTCCCTGAAGAAACGCTGAATACCTTCCGGGAATATTTGGTCGGCATTAAAGGACCACTGACAACCCCTGTCGGCGGTGGCATCCGGTCACTCAACGTAGCGCTCCGGCAAGAGCTTGACCTCTATGCCTGTGTGCGGCCCGTGCGGTGGTTTAAGGGTGTGCCTTCACCTGTGAAGGAACCTCAGAAAACTGATATGGTGCTCTTTCGCGAAAACACGGAAGACATCTACGCGGGCATCGAGTTTCAGGAAGGAACGGATGAAAACAAGAAACTCTTGAAGTACATGGAGGAGTCGTTCCCCAAGCTTTTCAAGAAGATCCGCTTCCCGAAAACGGCAAGTATCGGCATTAAGCCGGTCTCCAAAGAGGGCACGGAGCGATTGGTCCGCGCCGCCCTCGATTTTGCGCTCGAGCAAAAGAAGCCCAGCATCACTCTTGTTCATAAAGGGAACATCATGAAGTTCACGGAAGGCAGCTTCCGCGATTGGGGTTATGCGCTTGCGAAAAACGAGTATGGCGCGAAAGACCTTGATGGTGGCCCCTGGCAGGTGATCGAAAAAGACGGGCATAAACTGATCGTGAAGGATGTGATCGCGGATGCCTTCTTGCAGCAGATTCTGTTGAGGCCTGATGAATACTCAGTCGTGGCCACGCTGAATCTCAATGGTGACTATATTTCAGATGCACTGGCTGCTATCGTCGGCGGCATTGGAATTGCGCCTGGCGCTAACATCAATTATGTGACAGGTCACGCGATTTTTGAAGCCACGCACGGAACGGCACCGAAATACGCCGGACAGGACAAGGTTAATCCCGGCTCAGTCATTCTTTCCGGCGCCATGATGTTTGAATACATGCGCTGGCAGGAGGCCGCAGACTTGATCTACAAAGGCCTCGACGGCAGTATCGCATCCAAGCACGTTACGTATGACTTCCACAGGCAGATGGAAGGTGCGACGCTGCTGAAATGCTCTGAATTCGCCGCCGAAATCGTTAAGAATATGTAAGGGAATACCTTTCCCGCTGAAGGAGGCAAGCGCCTCCTTTTTTTTTGCCTAATCTTCGCCAGCCGGGGCGAAAAGCTTTTAAAACACATTTCCAGGGGTTACCTTACTGTTGGTTAGGCAATATAACCATCCAGGGAGTGCACAAAGCGCTGTCAGCCACCGAATCGTGATGGCGCAGCGCCCCTTGTCTTCGGGCATCCCGGACCAAAAGCTACTACTATGAACCTCGGCGATGACGTGATGTTTCGCTCACAAAAAACGCGATTCCGCTGCCTGAACTTCGCGGGCAGGTTTTCATTGCTGCTTCTGCTTCTCGTTTTCGCAACCACAGTGGCCGGAGCACAATCACTTGTGTGGACCGACCATTTCGTCCAGGGGAGTGCGCCTACTGAGGATCAATGCAGGAACTGGGGCAGCTTCCTGGACCAGCTGGCCGGAAAAAGATTCGCATCGGTGACGCTTTCCGGTGAATTCGACCTTTCAGGCAGAACGATCGACGATCCGGAGGCCGCTACGGAGCTGGCGAGGTTGCTTGCTACTAAAACACCCGGAGTGGTTGTGTCGGGAGGGCACACATGGTCTGTTACGAATTGCCAGCTGAGCCGTTGCAACGATGGCTTCAGCATTTCGTTGTCGGTGGATGGAAGCCAGGAAGAATGTCTTTGTACCGACACCTATACGATCCGACCGCAATCACCCAACCAGGATTGGGGTGGCATCAACACGGGCACGTCTTGTAACGCCAGGTCGCAGTGGATGAGGCTCGAATTCGGAAGTGCCGTGACGGTCACGGCCAGCGGGCCGACCGATCTGTGTCTCGACGGCAGTGTGATACTGACGGCAGATGCCGTTGTTTGTTCCGAGTCTGTTGACTATCTCTGGAGTAATGGTGAGACAACGCCGTCCATTCTCGTCACCGAAGCAGGCACCTACACTGTCACTGTTTCTGACCGGACATCTGCGTGCAGCGCGACATCCCTGCCTGTCGAAGTAACCCTCTCAAATCCTGTTGTCAACGCCGGTGAAGATGTGATCACGTGCGACGAACCGGTGCAGTTGAACGCGATTGTGGAAGGCACCTCTGCGGGCGATGATGCCAGGATGGTGAACAGCGCATGCTTGTTTGACGCCCCCGGCGGCAGCCCGGGCATGTGTAATTTTCAACGGTCCAGCATTTGCCTGGAGCGAACGATGGCAGTGATTGATGATGAATTCAAACATACTGTATCCTTTGTCAATCCTGTCGAACTTCGATACAAACTCTACTACGTCGCTACACAACCTGCTGACTTCATACTGAAAGTGAACGGCCAGCCAGTCGCTACGTTCCGCGAAGCCAACGTCAATACGGTGTGTTATCCGCTAGACGGCACAACGATGCCGAAGACGGTAGTGGTTTCCCCCGAGGTTTTCCGGCCACACTGGAAAGAGGACATGGAAAACGAACTGTCTGTCGAGGTCATCAGTTCCGGCACGGGTATCCATATCGGAGGACTGGTGGCAGAGGTAGTGACTTCCGGTGCGTCCTATAGCTGGTCGCCGGCGGCCGGATTGAATACCGCGTTTGTCAGGAACCCTATTGCGACTCCTACAACGTCGACTGTCTACACGGTAACGTACACCGATGTAAATGGATGTGTGGCCAGCGACGATGTGAAAGTCACTGTCCAATGCATTGATCCGACGCCAGTGGCCATGTGCAAGGAACTGACCAGAACACTTGAGGAAGGCTGTGAAGTAATTGTACTACCTGCTGAGTTCGATGATGGTTCGACCAGTCCAACAGGGGCCACGTTGCATTACACTGTCGAGCCTGCAGGACCGTATAGTGTTGGTACGACGGATGTCGTCTTTACTGTAACGGATGACCTTGGCCAAAGCAGCAGCTGTCAAACGAAGATTACCGTTACCGATGAAATATTGCCCGTTATCAACATGCCGCGTGACACGACGGTGACGAGTGACCCGGGAGAATCGTGGGCGACGTTGGAGCTGCCACAACCTGAAGCTTCGGATAACTGCGAGGTGAAAAGCATTGTAAACGACTTCGACGGAACCGTGTTCCCACAAGGCGAAACCATCGTGACGTGGACGGTCACTGACATCCACGGCAACGAAAGTTCCGCGCAACAAAAGGTAACGGTCACTGTACCCTCAGCGATCGGTTCGATTACCGGAGGCGGATGGTTCAACTCACCCCAAGGCGCCTACTTTGCCAATCCGCGTGTTTCCGGCAAAGCAACATTCGCCTTCCACGCCAGCAACATGAAGCCAGGCCGTGCACCTGAGGGACATGTGGTTTTCCATTTCAAGAACGCCAGGATCAAGTTTCACAGTACGGCAATTGACGCCATCAACATCCAGGATGAGCGCGCGAGCATTGAAGCAGCGGGGCGCCTCAATGGTCTTTCGGATTACCGGATCTTTATTTCAGTGGCGACGCAAGACAAGGATCACCAAAAGCACTGGGGTGACAAAGACAGGAAAGGGCACCCGCACAACAAGCATGATAAGAACAGCAGGTCTCATCTGCGCGATGACGCCAGGCATGACAAACACCCCGGCAAGAAAGGGAAAGGTCATCAACACGACCACTGGAAGGCGACCGAATTTATTCGCGTGCAGATTTCCGATCCTTCGGGCGTAGTAGTGTACGATACCCAGGCGGACGATCCCAACGAGGCCATCGCTACAACACCTATCGGTGGCGGAACAATCAAGGTGATCGAAAAGGAGGAGTGGCGCAAAGTTGTTGATGAAATTGCCGACGTCTTTGAGCGCAAGTCCGATGCCTGGCCGAATCCGTTCTCGGAGTGGTTGGATGTGACGTATAAATCGTCATCGAACCATGATGTCAACATCAAGTTGCTCGATTTATCGGGCAAGGCAGTCTACGACAAAGTGTTCCCCGCAAAAGAGGATGGTCACTATGCGATCAATATGGCTGATGCGCAAACGAATCGCCCCGGTATTTATATGCTCGTGATCAGACAGGGTCTTGCTACCGAGATTCTTCGCGTGGTGAGGAAGTAAGGTGGTTGGCCTGCGCAATAACAGGTGCCTGCCCGTTAGAAGGCGAGCATCTGCAATGCCGTGATGGCGGCTTCTTCACCCTTGTTTCCGTATTTCCCCCCTGCGCGTTCGAGCGCCTGGGTCTTGTTAAGGGTGGTGAGTACACCAAAAATAACGGGCTTTTTAGTTCTTAACCCCGCTTCGGTGATGCCGTAGGCAACCGCCTGGCAGATATAGTCAAAGTGCGGTGTTTCACCCTGGATCACGCACCCCAGACAAATCACGGCGTCAATGTCTTTTTGTTCCGCCATCCACAGACCTCCGAGCGAGAGCTCGAAACTTCCAGGCACCACCTTCCGTATGATGTTGGCTTTCTTGATTCCGGAAGAGAGCAAGGACTGGACGGCACCTTCATACAATGCCTCTGTTATTTCGTCGTTCCACTCGGCCACAACGATGGCAATCTTTTTTGCGGAAAGGTCGATGTTCGTTCTGACCGTTCCGGATTTCAATATCCCTGACATAATGCGTTCAACAGTGATGTAGTATTGGACAAAAAAAAGGGATAGGTACCCTATCCCTTCTTACGGTTTCTATGCCTTAAGAATTCGTTTCCAGTTTTGCTTTGTACTTTCGCGCCTCATTGAATTGCGGCGAGTCGTAGTACTTACTGATGATTTTTTCGTAGGCGGCGATCGCCTGATCCTGCTGGTTGTTCTTTTCAAATGCCAGTGCTGCCTTCATCAGATAGGCGGGCGAGAAATACTTGTTGGGTTTGTAATCCGCCGCTTTATTGTAATGGCGGGCTGCTTGTTCAAAGTCGCCCTCTTCCATATAAGTATCGCCGATAAGGCTATAAGCGCGTGCCTGAACCAGCAAATCGCTCGATTCGAAGTCTTCGAGGTAGAGGCGAGCGACTGCAAATTTTCCCTGCTTTAGAAAAGCTGCTCCGGCGTAATAGTTGGCCAGGTTAGCTGCATCGGTGATACCGTAGTAGTCGATGATATCGAGAAAGCCGAGGTTGTTACCGTCGCCATTGAGTGCGAGGTCAAGGCTGTCTGCTTCGAAATAGTATACCGCCTGGAACATTTCGCGCTGGGCTTCACCCTCCTGGTTATCCTTATAATACTGGAAGCCAAAATATCCGCCAACCAGCAACAGGACAACAACCATGAGCGCCACCGATACTTTGGGGTGCCGTTCCAGCCAGCTTTCTGCCCCCCGTAGTTTGCTGGCCAGCGCCTGCGGGTTTTCGATCAAATCATGCTTGTGTTCTACCTTCTTAGCCATCGTTGTTATTCGTTCTTTCCGCTGTGCGGAAGTGGGGGCGCAAAACTACAAATTAGATAATATTTATAAAAGTGGAAATCAGTCCGTAATGTAAGGATAGTCTGGCTGCGCGTAGATGTCCTTGAGCGCCTCCGACGGATCGGGGTATTTGGATTCCTCCGCGAACTGAACGCTTTTCTCGACGATGGCCATCACCCGCTGGTCGATTTCCTCCAGGTCCTTTTCCGAAGCGTGTTTTTTATCAAGAATCCGTTTCCTGATCACCTCGATCGGGTCGCGTTGTTTGTATTCTTCCAGTTCCTCCTTGGTGCGGTACCTCGCCGGGTCCGACATCGAGTGGCCTTTGTACCGGTAGGTCCGGAACTCAAGCAGGGTCGGGCCTTCCCCGTTGCGGGCACGTTCGGCGGCGCGTGCCACGGCATGGTGAACCGCTTCCGCGTCCATCCCGTCGACCGGCTCCGAAGGCATGTCATATCCTTCGCCCAGTTTGTACAATTCGGTTACGTTAGAGCTTCTTTCCACTGACGTCCCCATGGCGTAGCCGTTATTTTCGATCACGAAAACCACAGGGAGTTTCCACAACATGGCATAGTTGAGTGACTCGTGAAAGGCGCCCTGGCGTACCGCGCCGTCGCCCATGTAACACATGCAGATATTGTTGGTCTTGTTGTACTTTTCGGCAAACGCGATGCCTGCACCGAGTGGAATCTGGCCTCCGACGATTCCGTGCCCTCCGAAGAAATTCCGCTCCTTATCAAAGAGGTGCATGGAGCCTCCCTTGCCTTTGGAAATGCCTGTTTCCTTACCGAACAGTTCCGCCATAATCGCGCCGGGATCGGTGCCGAGTCCAAGCGGGTGTCCGTGGTCGCGATAGGCCGTAATCCATTTGTCATCCTTCGTCAGTGCCGTGATGGCGCCTGATACACACGCTTCCTGGCCGATATAAAGGTGGCAAAATCCTTTGATCTTTTGCATCCCGTAGAGTTGTCCTGACCGCTCCTCGAATTTCCGGATCAACTGCATGTTTTCGTACCAGAAAAGGTACGTGTCTTTCGTAAATTTTGTCTGTGAACCCTCTTTTTTTGCCGGTCCGCCCGCTTTTCCTGCCGGGTTCTTCGCTTTGGTTGTCGTAGGCATATTCCTAATTTTGAACTGCGAAATTAACCCCCGAACGAACATTAGCCAAACTTTCGGTGTAAATAAGTGTATGCAGCTTAAAACGCTTCAGCTCGTCAATTTTAAGAACTACACCGAAACGCGGGTGGACTTTACTTCCAATATCAACGTGCTTGTCGGCAAGAACGGAAGCGGTAAAACCAACCTGCTCGACGCCATCTATTACCTGGCATTGACCAAAAGCGCGTTTTCAGGGCCCGACAACTATTGCCTCCGGCATGGCGCCGGTCATTTCTTCCTGAAAGCAGTTTTCCAGCACGAAAACGGACAGACGGAAATCACCAGCGCCTACCAGCCGGGCACGCGCAAGATCTTCAGGGAGGGCGTTAACGAGTATCAAAAACTGAGTGACCATATCGGCAAGTATCCGGTCGTGCTCATTGCCCCGGATGACACAAGCCTGGTGAAGGAGGGCAGCGAGGGCCGGCGTAAGTTTTTTGACGGTATTATCGCCCAGCTGGACCGCGGCTATCTCGAGTCGCTCATTCACTATCACCAGACGCTGAAGCAACGCAACGGCTTACTGAAAATATTTTTCGATTCCGGGCGCGTCGACACGGCCGCACTAGACACGTACGATGATCTTTTGGTAAGCACGGGAACGGTTGTCCATGAAAAGCGAAAGCAGTTTATTGCCGAATTCGCACCGGTATTCCTGAAGTACGCTCACTATATTGTGGAGGATGAAGAGGTATCGGTCAGCTACCGCAGCGAACTGGCAACCACTCCCTTCTCCGAAGGGCTTCGCCGGAACCGTGCGCGCGACCAGGCGATGCAGCGGACGGGTTTCGGGATTCATCGCGACGATTATCATTTCAGCCTGGGCGCAGGCGATTTAAAGCGGCTGGGCTCGCAGGGGCAGCAGAAGTCATTTATCATTGCCCTGAAACTGGCGCAGTTCGAGCTCATCAAGCAACGCAAAGGGTTCAATCCGCTCCTGCTGCTGGACGATATTTTCGACAAACTTGATGACTTCAGAATTGAGCGACTGTTGTGCCTCATCAAGGAAAACACGTTTGGCCAGTTGTTCATTACAGACGCCCGGCCGGAACGCACTGCGTCATCGCTGAAGAAGATCGGCCTCGGTAGTTCGATTTTCAAACTTGACGACAACATTATCACGCAGTTGCCGGAATCTTTTGCCGGATGAATGTGTATTACGTAGATTAAAGTCGGTATAAAAAGTATCAGCCGGCAGTCCGGGGCAGCATATATATAATTAATAGTATACAGTGGCGGATCACAAGAACGAAATCCAGTCGATAGGACAGGCTATCCGGGGTCTTCTGAACACCTATCGGTTATCCTCCAAATTTGATGAAGCCCAGGTGATCGGATCATGGGAACGCCTTGCCGGCAAGCCGATCGCGAAGCGCACCAAGAAAGTCTATATCCGCAATACCGTCCTTTTTGTGGAATTGGACTCCCCGTCGATGAAGCACGATTTTTCCCTGCACAAAGGCCAGGTGCTTGACTTATTCAAAAAGGAGTTTGGGGCGGGCGTAATCACCGACATAATTGTGATGTAGCGACGGGATTCTGCGAAAAGAAAGGAAAATAAGCGTTTAAGTTTTGAAAAAGTGTAAAACGGTATAATTTTGCACTCCTGTTTTTTCGCAGTCATGCTGTGGGAGAAAGGTGCGTTCTTTTGTTTAACGAATATCGAATCGGGGGAATACCAAAGCGGCCAACTGGGACAGACTGTAAATCTGTTGTCTTATGACTTCATAGGTTCGAATCCTATTTCCCCCACAGTTCGAATGACGAATGACGAATGGACTCGTCATTCGGCATTCAAAAATTCGTCATTCGAAAAGCGGGAGTAGCTCAGTTGGTAGTCCGCCAGCTGGCGGATTCCAAGCTATAGGTCGCTGTCTTCGGACGGACCTTTGTTGCTGAAAGTAAGTTTGCGGGAGTAGCTCAGTTGGTAGAGCGATAGCCTTCCAAGCTATAGGTCGCGAGTTCGAGCCTCGTTTCCCGCTCGTTTAGGTATCAGGCACTGGGCATCAGGCGTTGGATACATTCCATTGCCTGGTTCGCATTCCGATGCCAGGGAAAACCGCCGTTGTAGCTCAGTGGTAGAGCACTTCCTTGGTAAGGAAGAGGTCGACAGTTCAATCCTGTTCAACGGCTCTGCAAGAGGCAGGGTGTCCTGTTTCGACGATCAAAATTGCCGTGCCTAGCGAACACGGTTCAGGATCGCCGCCTCGGCGGAATTTAAAACAGAAAAAATAAGTTAAACCCTTATTCAAGAGGCTTAAAATGTTTAGGGTGTGGTTCTTCCGGACGGGAGAATTTTAGATTGTAACAAATTTAATTGAACACTTTATACTTTAAACTTTAAAAGGGATTTTCAAATATGGCTAAAGAAAACTTCGATCGGTCCAAACCACACGTAAACATCGGCACCATCGGTCACGTTGACCACGGTAAGACTACGCTTACCGCGGCGATTTCAAAAGTTCTTTCTACCAAAGGACTCGCTTCAATGCGCGATTTCTCTTCTATTGATAACGCACCAGAAGAAAAAGAAAGGGGTATTACCATCAATACGTCGCACGTTGAGTATGCGACAGAGAAGAGGCACTATGCACACGTGGATTGTCCGGGTCACGCTGACTACGTGAAGAACATGGTGACGGGTGCTGCTCAGATGGACGGCGCGATACTGGTCGTTGCCGCTACAGACGGTCCTATGCATCAAACCCGCGATCACATCCTTCTGGCGCGC
>CAYMWA010000095.1:0-14275 GCA_964393795.1 uncultured Roseivirgaceae bacterium | reverse complement strand
CGAATTGTGGATGCGCCGACGGCTACCCGGTTATTTGATGTCACTGACCCGTCGGATGTTGTCATGATGGGCACGCAGTCCGCAACGGATTTAGAGGGCGTGATTCCTCCGGCCACTTTCCCGCGAAAAATATTCGCTTCCGCGGAAGTATTGACGGCTGCGCGCATCCAGCCCGTTACCTTTCGCCAAATAGATCCGGCCGCGTCCGACTACGTGATCATTACACATCCCTCGCTGAGGAAGCCTGCCGGCGGATATGTCGACCCGGTGAAGGCGTATGCCGAATACCGCAGTTTGCCGGAAGGCGGTGGCTTTGACACGCTGATAGTCAACATCCGTCAGCTGTATGATCAGTTTAACTACGGCGAGACATCACCGCGGGCGATCGTTCAGTTTATGAAATTTCTTGCCGCCGGCAAGTTGCCCGATTACCTGTTTCTGATTGGAAAGGGACTCGACATCAACTATGGCTTTCATCGGAATCCCGCACCGTTCACGGTGTATAAAGATCTGGTGCCGACGGCGGGGTACCCGGCATCGGACATGGCCTTCACCGCCGGGCTATCAGGTACGCCCGGTGTTGCTGCCGTTGCAACGGGACGGCTGACGGCAAACGATCCCGCCGATGTGGCCGCCTACCTTGATAAAGTAAAGCAGCGCGATGCGCTGCCTTTCGATAACCTGTGGCGAAAAGAGCTGTTGCATCTAAGCGGAGGAATCGAAAGCTATGAACCTGCACTCTTCCAGGCCATCATGGAGGGCTTCGCGCCCACAGCCGAAGGGTTGTATCTTGGCGGCAGGGTGCAGGCGATTTCCAAAAAATCTGCCGGCATCAAAGTGATCAACATCGCCGACAAGGTAAACGCCGGCGTGGGACTTATCACTTTTTTTGGCCACTCCGCTCCGAATACCCTCGACTTTGACATTGGGCTGGTCACCGATCCGTTGATGGGCTATGACAATAAAGGGAAGTATCCCTTTCTGTTAATGAATGGCTGCAACGTTGGTTCGTTTTTCCTCAACGCCAATATATTCGGTGAGAACTGGATCAAGACGCCCGGCCGGGGAGCGATAGGCTTCATTGCCCACAGTGCTTACGGACAAATTGGTGCGCTTCAAAATTACACCCATACTTTCTATGAGGTGGCCTTTGCTGATTCGACGTTCCTCCACCGTGGTGTTGGGCAAGTGCAGCGTGAGGTGGCAAGGCGCTTTGCGGAAGCCTTCGGTATTTCGCCGCTGACGGTCAGCCAAATCGAGCAGATGGTTCTTCTCGGAGATCCGGCCATCAAAATTTTTGGTGCTGAAAAGCCTGACTATTCAATTGCCAAAGACGAGGTATCCGTGACCGCAATCGACGATCAACCGATCACTGCCCTGAGCGACGCTTTCAATTTACAGATTCCCGTCCGCAACTTTGGCGTTGCGTCTGACGCCGACCTCCGCGTGTCTGTTTCGCGCGAATTTGGAAACGGCAACGTCATCGCGTATGATTCGGTATTTTCACCGGTGCTTTTTCAGGATACCCTGACGATGGTCATCCGCAACATGGACGCCGGCGGTTTTGGTACCAACGTGTTTCGCATTACCATAGACGCAGACGATGCAGTGGATGAATTGAATGAATCGAACAACACTATCGAATATAATTACTTCATCCCGTTGGGCAGCACGCGAAATCTCTATCCCTACAATTTCGCCATTGTCAAGACGACGCAGGTTGACCTTTCCTTTCAGCATACTGACCCGCTCTCGGGCACCCGTAAATTCGTTCTTGAAATAGACACTGCCCGCACGTTCGACAGCGGCTTTAAACAACAATTTGTTCTCGAGGCGAATGTGCTGGCGCGCCAGCGCTTCGAATTGCTCAACATCGACTCGACCGTTTACTATTGGCGCACGCGCATTGCAGCGCCGCTCGAGAGTGAAAGTGGCGACTGGGCGGTCAGTTCGTTTTCGTATCTTTCACAAGGACCTGAGGGGTGGGCGCAATTACGCTTTCCGCAATATGAGTCGAACACAATGGCGGGACTTACGCAAGATCCTGAACTGAAGCGAATCGAATTTCGCGAAACACGAAGTGATATTGCGATCAGGACTTTCTCCGCTGCCGCGGGAAAGCCTGCCGACTCAGTGAGCCTCAGGATCAATGGTGTTGAGTTTAACTTGTCGCATGAAGGTGACGGATGTCGCAACAACACACTTAACCTCGTGGCCTTCGACAAGCGATCGACCGAACCTTACGCGGGAGTGTACTTCACCTGGCACGAACTGCTATATTCCTACGGAGGCCGACGTTTGATATGCGGACGCGAACCCTACATTATCAACAGCTTTAAGCCCCAGGAGATGGACACAGGTAACGACGATGACCTTCTCCAATACATCGACAATGTAAAGCCGGGCGATTCAATTGTGCTGTTTACCATTGGTGATGCCGGTTACAGTCAATGGCCCGCGGCTGCGAAGGCGAAGCTTGCTTCGATTGGAATCTCATTGGTGCAGATCGACGCCATGAACGATGGTGATGCCGCTGTCATCTTTGCGAAGAAGGGCGCGCCGCCCGGTACTGCGCGAATATTTCGAAATACCGGAGAAGACCTCAAGGTCAACCGGACCATAGCAGGAAGATTGGCTTCCGGATCAATGGGCACTCCCTTGATAGGGCCCGCGCGTTCATGGCAACGGTTCACGGCCAGGACGGCCGAGGTCGAAGAAGGTGATGAGGTCCGCTTCAGCATCATGGGCATACGCGCCGACGGCGACATAGATACGTTGAAAATAAACGCTTCCGCGAACGAAGACCTTTCAGCGATCAGTGCGTCGGAATATCCGTGGTTAACGGCAAGGCTGACTGCCGGCGATGAGGTGAACCTGACGGCGCCTCAGCTTGCGCATTGGCTGGTAAGCTATGAACCGGTCCCTGAGGGGCTCGTGTTTTACCGTGGCGACGGTGTGGCCCGCGATGTGTCCGAGGGTGAGCCGGTCCTGGCCGATTTTGGTTTTGTCAACATCAGCAACAAAGATTATTCAGATTCGCTGGTTGTGCACTACGACCTTTTAAATGCCGCCGGGCACAACGGCGAAAGCACTGCGTCGGCAAAGATACGCGCACCGCTGGCAGGTGATACGACGTTGTTTTCAGTGGCGTTTAACACGGTGAACCGCACCGGGGTGAACGATGCCGAAGTAGTGGTGAACCCGGGGCTGCAGTGGGAACTGTTGTACGAGAACAACCGGATACGCTTGCCGGAGTACGTCACCGTGCGTGGCGATCGGCGACATCCGGTGCTTGACATTACCTTCGATGGAAGGCACATCGAAAACAACGATGTTGTTGCAGCCCATCCTGTAATTGCCATGCGCCTGTGGGATGAAAATCCGTTTATAAAAAAAACAGACACACTTGGCGTTCGGATTTTTTTCGCCGGTCCCTGCAGTGATTCATCTTGTGCGTTTGAGCGCCTTTATCTTTCGCGGGGGGATATGACATGGCAGGCGGCGACAAGCGCATCTGACTTCATCATACGGTTCACGCCGAAGGATCTGGCCGACGGCACCTATCGACTACGCGTCGAGGCGGGTGATGCAAGGGGCAATAGTGCCGGAGCTGACCCGTATGAGGTGGCGTTCAGAATAGACGCTACCGGACCGGTAGTTGTTTCGTCGCCCTATCCCAATCCGTTTTATTATCACACGCGCTTTGAGGTGGTGGCCGGCAACGATGAGGTTCAATATTCGTACGCACTTCAGTTTACCGACATGACCGGAAAGGTTGTCCTTTTGTCTGACAGCGAGGTCGCGATGGATACCGGAACGAATTTCATTACGTGGGATGGGACGGACAGCCACGGTGATCCATTACCCAATGGAATATACCTCTATCAGCTGACCGTGATGGCGAGTGATAACACGTACAAGCGCTATACCGGCAAGGTGGTGCTGGTTCGATAGTGGTGACAACTTCCGGGAAGTTCAAAACTTCCCGGAAGTTATCCTCGCGGTTCGCCGACATCCCTAAAGTCAAGAAAGGCCGCCTCAGATTGAGACGGCCTTTTCAAAGGACGGATTTGTATCGCCTAGTGCTGGTGGCCACCGGCACCATGAACGTGTCCGTGCGAAATCTCTTCGTCGGTAGCATTGCGCACTTCGACGACTTCCACATCAAAGTTCAACGGCACGCCGGCTAGCGGATGGTTGCCATCGACGGTAATAGACTCAGCAGACACTTCTGTTACAGTAACCACACCTCCCTGATTGGTTGAAAATCGCATACCCGGTTTGACCTCCTGATCACCAAATGCCGATCTGGGAACCTGCTGAATGAGATTTTCATCTTTTTCGCCATATCCCTTTTCCGGGTCAATCTGCAGCTTCAACTTGTCTCCCTGGGATTTTCCTTCCAGACCTTCCTCCATACCGGGGATAAGATTGCCGGCTCCATGGAGGTAGTTTAGCGGATCGCGGCCCTCGCTTGAATCAATCACCGTTCCTTCATTGTCGCGGAGGGTGTAATGAATAGAGGCCACTTTGTTCTTGGTAATTTGCATAACAGAAGAATTAAAGGTTAAAAATGGAGGAAAATGCGCCGGCTGCCACGGCAGCGGCAGTTCCCGGTACTACTTCAGGCGTTGGTTGATGGGCCAAAGGTACGAACCCCATATCAGAATTACGACACCAATTTCACTTTTAACCACGCGCCCTCTTCGCTCACAACTTCCACTGACTGACCCCTTTGTATGTAGTCGCCGAGCGTCATCGCATCGTAGAGCTTGCCTTCAATCAACACTTTTCCGCTCGGCCTCAACACTGTTTCAGCCGTACCGGTCTTACCCACCAGAGATTCAGCAAACTGGAACGACACGTAGCCTGCGCTTCGATCCTGGGTGTCGGTCAATGCGATTCGGTTAAAAAACCGAGTACCCTGAAGTCTTGATCCGCCCACCAACAGCAAGAGAATGCCTCCGAGGGTACCCGTTACCGCTGCAATGAGCGCGTACAGCAGGTTATCCATGGGCACGAATTCGAAATCGAACACGTCGTTGTTGAGCATGATCAGAAACAGGGCACCAATCGTCACGACAATTCCTGCGATACCTGCTACGCCAAAGCCGGGCAATACGAAAATCTCGACAGCGATCAGCCCCATGCCAATGAAAAAGGCGATGATCTCCCAGTTGTCAGCGAGACCGTTGAGGTAGTACGGGACCAGGTAAAGGATCAGCGCTACCAATGCCATCAATCCGGCGAAGCCGAGTCCGGGTGTTTGCATTTCAAAGTAGATGCCGCCTATGATCATCAGGATGAGAATACTGCTGATGACGGGATTGAGTACAAAGCTGATAATCTTTTCTACGGCACTCAGTTCGAACTTCTCGATGGTATACTGGTCAATATTATTGCGCTCCAATATTTCACTGATCGATGCAACCCGGGCTTCGCAGAAGCCGTGGGCGATTGCTTCATTTGTGGAAAACGTGATGACCTGCCCGGCCTGCTTCACCCCTTCGATCACTAATGCTTCGTCGACCATTCCCTCGGCAATTTTAGGATCGCGACCGTTTTCTTCGGCTGTTGCGCGCATGATCGATCGCATATAGGATTGGTATTTGTCTGGTGCTTTTTGTCCCTGCCCGTCGACTACCGTGGCGGCACCGATCGTAGCGCCGGGAGCCATATAAATACTGTCACACGCGATGGAGATCAGCGCACCCGCTGAGGCTGCATCGCTGTTGATAAAGACCCAAACCGGTTTATCGAAATGCATGATCCTGTCGACGATCTCTTTGGCATCCGTAAGCACACCGCCATATGTGTCCATTTCGATGATGACAATGTCCGCCTCCGATTCTTCAGCTGCTGTGAGCGCGAGGTCGACATAACGCTGCATTCGCGGATCGATGACATCTTTGATCTCCATCAGGAACACCTTCTGATCTTGTGCCGAGGCCGGTTGCGGCGTTGCAGATAGCATCGAAAGCAGTACAGCCAACAATAGCATTGATTTTTTCATACCTTTAAATATCGCTATTTCCATCGAAATGGCATCGTTTCCAAAATTGGCGCTCAAAATTGAGAAAGACACTCACCTTGCACTTATCGGCTTCTTTTGAGGGGTTCATCTGGCACATACTTGCTGACGGAGATCCGCCGCGACTCTACCTGGAAGTGAGAAATCCGCAGGAAAAAACGGTTTCTTTTTCGGCACTTAATCTTGAAGATGGTAAATGGCTCTGGAAAGGTGTCCGGTTTGAGGAGCCCTGGTGGATCAGTCTCGCCGCCATTGCCGGCGAAGTGCTTTTGCTAACGATGTATACGGACAGCGACAACCCTGACAAGAAGAGCCTTATTGCCTACCATGTGCTGAAAGAAGAGATCATTTGGTGGCAAAATGCTTTTTCATTGAACGCGGTCAATCGCCAATATGTCAGTGGCGTTGATGCAAAATTCCCCTCTAAAGTGGTGACACTCGACGTGCTTACCGGAAGGGCGGTTCAACTGACCGATTTTGATTTGGGGGTTTCGCAAAATTTTCCGGTAATTCGACCGTTTCAATACGAAGAAGGAACCCGGCATTTTGAGACAGTAAAGCAGTTTCTGCAATCGCGGCTGAACGTTCTTCCCGTGACGACGATTGAATACCTTGAGTTCGAAGCCCTGATTCTCATATCAGTTTTTGTACGAGATCAGAATTTGGCGAACTATTTGTACGTCTTCGATACCGCCGGCGAACGCGTGCTGGAGGAAAAACTTGGCGAAAACCTGAAGGGAGTGGGATTAGACACATTTTTTATCTTTTCAGGTCAGCTGATTTTTGTTAGAAATAAAAACGAACTGAAAAGTTACAAGATAGTATGATCAAGTTATTGTTCCTGATGGCTTCGCTCAATCCGCAACTTCCACAGGATTCGCTCGGTCTGGAAACGGTCAATGGACAGACATTTGTGATTCACAAGGTGGAAGAAAAAGAAACGCTGTATGCCATCAGCCGACGTTATCGAACCACTGTGGATGCGATCCTTCAACACAACGCAGAGGCGGGCAGTGGCCTCGAGATCGGCCAGATTCTCAGGGTGCCTTATGCGATCAAGCCTGTCACCCGCCCTGTTGACGGTATGGTGCATATTGTTGCGCCGAAGGAAACGCTGTATTCTATCTCGCGCGCGTACGATGTGTCGGTGGACGACCTTAAACGCTGGAACAACCTTACGGACAGTGGCCTCGATATCGGGCAAGAGCTTGTCATCCGAAAGTCGCAGGGAGCGGCACAGCATCAGCAGCCCGCCATGATGTCTGTGAAAGGCAGTCATACCGTTGCGGCCGGAGAAACGCTGTATGGCATTGCCCGGCAACATCATGTGACGGTGGATCAGCTGCGCGAATGGAACCACCTCCACAGCAATGAGATCAGTATCGGACAAACGCTCTATGTGGTGAGGCCGGAACAGGCAGCAGGTGCAGGGCAGGTCATCGCTGAACGCGAAGAGGCAAAAGTGCAACGTCAGGAACCGGAGGCACAACCGCCAGTAACACAACCGCGTGAGGAACCGACAAAGCCACAGGAAGCGCCCGACCACGGCACCCCGGTGGCGACGGCGCGGCCGGAACTCACTCCCGAGCAACGCGGCCAGTCAGCCGAATCCATCCGTATCTCTGAATCGCTGAAGAATGGCGATGAGATTGTTGAAGCAGGCCTGGCAGAGCTTATTGAGGGCACGGGCGGGAATCGCAAGTACCTTGCGTTGCACCGTACGGCGCCGATGGGAACCATTCTCAAGGTGCGCAATCAGATGAACAATCGTGAGGTGTTTGTGCGCGTGATGGGGAAGTTGCCTGACACAGCGATGACGGACAAACTCATTATCCGAATTTCCAAGTCGGCTTATGACCGTCTTGGTGCCATTGATCCGCGGTTCAGGGTGGAGGTGACTTACTACAAGTAAGATGGGTGCATGAATGTTTTTGGATCAGTAATCACGCTTTTTATTTTATTTATTCTTTATCTGCCGGCTTCGGCGCAGAACCTCGTTCCTAACGGAAGCTTTGAGTCGTTCAGCGTATGCCCCGGCAGTTATAGCCGGTTGCCTGCAGAGTTTCGCGTGACACACTGGCGTTCCATCTCTACCGGATCGCCGGATTATTTTAACATGTGCAGCAGGGGAGAGGCCTCGGTGCCATATAATTGGGCGGGCGTATCCGACGCTTTCGACGGTCAGGGATACGTGGGTATTTACACATGGATGAACCTCCCTAAAGAATACAGGGAGTATATCCACTGTAAGCTTGCCGTCCCCTTGATCAAGGATTCACTTTACCGTGTGGAATTCCGCTACAAGCTTTCGTCGTATTCAAAGTTTTGTACGGACCGCATTGGGCTGCTGTTGTCTGATAGTCTGGCCACCTTCGCGCACGACCGACCGCTGGGCATGACGCCAACCTTTACGTTTGTAAAAGACTCGGCGCTGACGAAGGAAACGGGTGCGTGGGAGTTGGCGGTGGCCGAGTACAAGGCCAAAGGCGGCGAGCGCTTTCTTACCATCGGGAATTTTTCCGACAATGCGTCGACGCACTACTACCGCATTCAATATCGGCCGGCCGCGGAGCCGATGCTTGCCGAGAGCGCGTACTATTATATCGATGACGTGAAGGTGATTCCAAAGGGTGGCATAGCGCCCGGTATTGAAACGCCTCCGTTTTTCGATGGCGTGGAGGCAGAGTTGAACAGGGTGTATGTGTTGCAAAATATACAGTTTGAGTTCAACAGCTATGCACTGATGCCTGTTTCGTTTGGCGATCTTGACCGTGTGGTGAACTACCTGCATGCACATCCCGATATTTCGGTCAGGCTGTCGGGGCATACCGATGACGTCGGCGGAGTCGCATACAACTACACGCTTTCCGCCCGCCGTGCGAAGCGCGTTGGTGATTACCTGGTGTCCAAAGGCATTGACAGACGCCGCATCTCTACGCGCGGATATGGCGAGACGCAACCACTGTTGGCGGAGTTTACCGCAACCGCCCGTGCCCTTAACCGTCGTGTGGAGATTGAATTTTTCCGCTAGACGCTTGATCCGGCTGCAGCTGACTGCTTTGTCGCTGTGGGAAATGTGCCTAAATTGACGTCTATCTGAATCGGTTTCTTATTGATCATGTCTTTTCACTATCACGGACGCGCTACCGGCTGGCATAGTTGATGTGCGGCTGGATTACCTTCAGCTTTTGGAAACACCACTTGACATCCTTCAGCAGTACTGGCACCACGATGCCTTCCGCCCCATGCAGGAGGATATCATTGAATCGGTATTGCAAGGCCACGACACGCTTGCACTCCTTCCGACAGGTGGCGGCAAATCCGTATGCTTTCAGGTGCCCGCACTTATACGGGGCGGACTTTGTCTTGTGATTTCGCCACTGATTGCGCTGATGAAAGACCAGGTAGAGCAATTGCGGGCGCGCGGTATCCATGCCGTTGCCGTTCACTCAGGCATGCGCCGTGATCAGATCGACCTGCTGCTGAACAATGCCATTCATGGTGACACCCGGTTTTTATATGTGTCGCCGGAACGCCTTCAAACGGATCTCTTCAGCGCACGTGTGCAACAAATGAATGTCCGGCTTATTGCCGTCGATGAATCCCATTGCATTTCCCAATGGGGCTACGACTTCAGGCCGTCTTACCTCCGTATCGCTTCCCTTCGCGACATCTTTCCAGACGTACCGGTGATCGCGCTCACGGCATCGGCTACCGCGGAAGTTCAGGACGACATCGTGGAGAAGCTGGCGTTCCGGGCCGGCCACAAGCGGTTCAGAAAGTCTTTCGCCCGCGAGAACCTTTCGTTCGTCGTGCGCAAAACCGAAAACAAGGACCGCATGCTGCTGCAAATTCTCAGCAAGGTCCGGGGGCCGGCGATCCTCTATGTCCGTTCGCGAAAGGCTACCCAGGAGTACGCGCGATGGCTCACCAGGCAAAAGATTCCGGCTTCCTTCTATCATGCGGGCCTTCCTTTTGAAGAGCGTACGCAACGTCAGGAAGAATGGATCCGGAATGATACACGCGTCATGGTCGCCACCAATGCATTTGGTATGGGGATCGACAAGGCGGATGTTCGGATTGTTATTCATCTCGATCTTCCGGAAAATGTTGAATCGTACTATCAGGAGGCGGGAAGGGCAGGGCGTGACGGTGCTCGGGCGTATGCCGTTGTTCTTTATCAGGATGCAGACATCAGTAATCTCCAGATCAAAGTACAACAAGGCCAACCTTCGGTGGAATACCTGAAAGTGCTGTATCAAAGCTTGGCAAACTTCTATCAGCTCGCGATAGGCAGCGGCGAAGGGGAGAGCTTCGACTTTGATATCCACGATTTTTGTGAACGCTTTCAACTCAACCCGGTTGAAGTTTTCAACGGCCTTAAGAAGCTTGAGGAAGAAGGCTTGCTACAGTTTAATGAAAGCTTTTACAGTCCATCCAGCATCCATCTTCTGATCGATCATACCAAACTGTATGAGCTTCAGGTCGCGCATGCGCAATTCGATCCGCTGATCAAAATGCTCCTTCGGTTGTATGGTGGTGAGATGTTTTCAGGGTTCGTGAAAATCGACGAGTTCGTATTGGCGAGGGCGTTGAAAGTATCGCGGGGAGAGGTGGTCCGACAACTCAATCACCTGCACGAACTTCACGCGGTGATGTACACGCCTGCGCGCGACAAGCCCCAGGTCACTTATTTGTTGCCACGCCAGGATGCGGGCCAGTTACCCGTCGACCGACAACGTCTCGAAGAAAGGCGTGCCCTGGTTCTCGACAAAATGAAAGCCATGATCGCCTATGTCGAGACCGACTTCCGGTGCAGGATGCAACAACTCCAGGACTATTTTGACGAAGATACCGAAGACACTTGTGGGATATGCGATGTGTGTATCCAGAAACGCAAGAAGGACAACGTACACGCCTTTGGCCAGATGCGCGAAGAAGTGTTGCGTGTCATGCAGAAACAAGTGCTCAGTGTAGAGCAACTCGAACACCAGATATCGCCGAACGACCGCGAACTTTTTGTAGACGTTGTGCGCGAACTCGTTGATGAAGGTGTGCTTGTCTACGATGACGTGTGGCGTCTTCGGCTTAAGTAATAACCACCGCGGCTACGTCATCGACAGCAGCTCACGAGCATTTTGAAGGGCCACCCTCGAAGGTTGGTCGCCGCCGATCATCTTGGCGATCTCTTCCACTCGCTCTTTTTCATCGAGGCGTTTGATATTGCTGACAGTTTTCTTTTCAGAGTTGTCTTTGAAGACAAAATAGTGCGCCTGACCTCTTGCTGCGATTTGCGGGAGATGGCTGATGCATATGAGTTGATGCTCCTTCGCCATGTGGGTCATGAGTTTGCCAAGTTTGATAGCGATCTCGCCAGACACGCCATTGTCGATTTCGTCAAGTACAAGGGTGGGCAAGGCCGATTTTTCGGCCATCACATATTTGATACAAAACATCAGGCGTGAGAACTCGCCGCCGGAGGCGACCTGTGCCAGGGGCCCGGGTGCTACGCCCTTGTTCGCACTGAACAGGATATCGACTTTGTCAGACCCGGACGGGCCCGGCTTCACTTCCTGCAAGTCGATCACCAGGTTGGCATTCGGAATCCCCAGTTCATGCAGCAGTTGTATGATTTGTTGACGCAGAGGGACGAAAGCTTTTTTTCGGCTGGCCCGCAAGGTGTCAGCCACTTTTTTTAATGCCAGCTCCGACGCTTCCATTGTCTTTTTTGATGCAGCAAGGGCCTCATCCAGGTTACCGGTCACCCGCGCCTTGTCAGCGAGCGATTCCTGCAACTCAAGCAATTCCACTACCGAGCCCATCCCGTGTTTTTTCAGCAAGCGGTATAAAGTACTCAGCCGGTCCTTGACAAATTCGGCGCGCGCCGGGTCGAAGTCGATGCGCATCTCTTCGCGCTCAAGTTCGCTGGTGATGTCGTCCAGCTCGAGGCGTACACTTTCAAATCGGTCGAACAACGATTCGTAGGTTGAAGACCAGGAAGAGACGGCAGCAAGGTGGTTGCGTACTTCGCCGAGTGCTTGTTGTGCCGACATTTCTGAGCCGCTCAGCAACTGTAGTATTGCGTGAAAGCGCATCTTGATCTCTTCGGCATGCTCCATGAGCTTCAGCTCTTTTTCAAGTTCGGATTGTTCGTCGGGCTCAAGGCGCGCCTTGACAAGTTCGTCTAGTTGGAAGAGCGTGTAGTCCGCTTCGGCGCGCAAGGTAGTCGCCTCCTCGGTGAGCTGCTCAAACTTTTTTCGGGCTGCGACAAACGCAGTCCATGCCCGGCGGTAGGCATCGCGAATGCCAACGTTTTCGGCATATGAATCAATGAGTTGTAGCTGGAAGGACTGGTTACCAAGTTCCAGCGTCTCATGTTGTGAATGGATATCCATGAGATGGTTACCCAGTTTGCGCAGCGTATCGAGTGTTACCGGCGTGTCGTTGATAAAGGCCCGTGATTTTCCGCCCGGGCTGATCTCGCGGCGCACCACGGTTTCATCGGCATAGTCGAGGTCTGATTCACTGAAAAGCGTTTGTAATCCGTAAGGCTTGATGTTGAAAATCCCTTCAACGATGCATTTCTCTTTTTCATCCCACATGGCACGCGTATCGGCGCGGTTGCCCATCAACAAGCCGATCGCTCCAAGCATAATCGATTTGCCGGCACCGGTCTCGCCTGTGATCACATTGAGGTGTTCAGAAGGCGTCATCTCAAGGAACCGGATCAGCGCATAATTCCTAATGGTAAGGTGCTTGAGCATCCCGAATTCTAGTTCTAAGTTGTAAGTTATAAGTTTTAAGTCAAAAGGGGAAAGTGACCCTTAAAACTTGCCACTTAAAACTTATAACCTAATTAGCGATTATCTTTTCGTAGTTGCTGCGATTGGACGGATCAATCGCGGTGATGATGTCGTACGCCTGTCGGCGGACCTGGATGTTGCCGTCAGAAAAGATGTCGGCGAGTTCTTTGCCCTTGGCGTCGAAAAATGAGACCACCAGGATGGCGTTCGGATTGATGTCGCGGACCTTCTTGACATCTTTCAGGCTGTTGAGAATCGTCTGACGTGCCTGGTCGGGGTTGGATTCGAACAGGTCGAGGCCATGCCTGTGGTATTGATAGATCGCCTTTCGGAGGTCTGTCATTTGTCCGTTGTTGAGATTTTCTGCAATCCAGTAGCGGTTGCGGTTACTTCCGATGGGCTGCCATCCGGGGAAACCGGACTGCTGTGCGTTGTTGACAACGGTCATCGCGCGCTGGAAGTAGGGCGTGCCACCAAGTTCGCTGAAAGAATCGTAGTCCAGCCCGATGATCAGGTATGCGTAAAACGCCAGCATCGAGGTGAGGTTTGACGTGAAGGTGTTGTCGTTGTATTCGAGTGGTTGCGACTCGACATATTGAAACTCCCATTCACGGTCGGCAAAATTGAACAGCAGGCTGGTGTAATTGCTGTTGAATACGGGACGCGCTGACTGTACCTGCACCGATGCCGAAAAGTTGCCGATGGAGGGCATCTTGGCCGTGATCAGAATATTGCAGACGATTTTTTCGTGATCCCGAAAGGTGTCGTTTGTCCACTTCCGGGTGTTCATGAACTGCTCTATGGCATTTTCGAGGTCTTTGACAATGCCGCGATCGGAAGATTGAATCTGTGAAGCGTTCACCGACACGGAGCAGTTCAACTCCTGGCCGAACGTGGCCGTTGCCGCGAGTACAAATGAAAGGATCGTCAGTACTTTACGCATTTTGCTTTTTGATAATCGCCTCTACAATATCCGCCGCAACTTCTTGCTTGGTCTTAAGTTCCGAAGTTTTACTTTGATTCCTATCGAGGATCGTAACTTTGTTCGTGTCGTGGCGAAAGCCCGCCCCCGGCTCGTTCAATGAATTGAGTACTATAAAGTCGAAATTCTTCGTCTTCAGCTTCTTCAACGCGTTTTGTTCTTCGTTTTCTGTCTCGAGCGCAAAGCCAACGGTGATTTGACCGGGGCGCTTTCGTTCTCCTAGGGTCTTCGCAATGTCGGCCGTCGGAACAAGGTTGACCACCAGGTTGTCTGCCGACTTTTTGATTTTTTGTGCTGCCTGCTCAGCGGGACGGTAATCCGCTACAGCGGCAGAGAAAACGGCGATATCGGAATCTTCGAAAATCGACTGGCTGGCCTCCAACATTTCGGCGGCCGACGTTACATGATGAACGTTGATCAGGGGGTGTTGCGTATGTTCCTGTGTCGGTCCCGTGACCA
>CAYMWA010000094.1:0-14328 GCA_964393795.1 uncultured Roseivirgaceae bacterium | reverse complement strand
AACGAAATCAGATACGTCTTTGCTGTAGCCATAGGGCCAGGCGAGAACGCGCTCGTCTTTTCCGACGAGAACATAGAAGGGTTGCGCGTTATTATTCAGTCGTGTGATCTGAAGGTCTACGTTCTGTTTGCCGATGGTCTTCTTCACCTTGCCATCGTATTCAGAGGTATACCACTCCGATTCCGGAAGGCGGGTCTTGTCATCCACATAGAGCGCAACCACTACGAAGTCGTTGCGCAGCCTGTCGAGTACCTCCGGATCTGACCAGACGTTGGCTTCCATCTCACGGCAATTGGTGCAGCCATGACCGGTGAAGTCGATAAAGAGCGGCTTGTTTTGTTTCCTGGCACATTCAAGCGCCTGCTCGTAGTCAAAATATCCCTGCAGCCCATGGGGAAGGTGGAGAAAATCGCCGTACTTCGGTTCTCCACATATTTCATTCTGCGCATCGTTGCGCGTCATCGCCACCAGGTTGAAATCGTGCGTATACATCGGCGGGAGATAGCCGGCGAGGGCCTTAAGGGGTGCGCCCCACAGACCGGGAATGAGGTAGATCACGAAAGTAAAGGTGATGATGGCCATCATCAACCGTGGTACGGATACCTTTTCAAGCGGCGAATCGCCGGGCATGCGGATCTTTCCGAGCAAATAGAACCCTAGGATCGAAAAGATCACAATCCAGAGGGCGATGTTGAGATCGCGGTCGAGGAGGCCCCAATGATAGGTTTGGTCGGCGATGCTGAGGAATTTCAGCGCCAGCGCGAGCTCCAGTAGTCCCAGTGTTACTTTTACGGTGTTCAGCCATCCGCCTGACTTGGGCAGGCCCTTCAGCCATTCCGGGAAGGCGGCAAAGAGCGTAAAGGGGATCGCAAAGGCGGCGGCATATGACAGCATACCAAGCACAGGTTTTGTTACCTGGCCGCCGGCGGAAAGGACGAGCACGTTGCCGACGATCGGCAGGGTGCACGAGAAAGAAACAAGCACGAGCGTAGCCGACATAAAAAAGATTCCCGTCATGCCGCCTTTTTCGGCTGCACGATCTGCCTTGTTCACCAGCTTGTACGGTGCATTGATCTCAAACAGCCCGAGAAAGGAAAGGGCAAAGAAAATGAAAATGAAAAAGACGAACAGGTTCGGTATCCAATGGGTGGCCAGGGCGTTTAACCCCTCCGCTCCGAAGACAACGGCGAATAGCGTACCGGCTATTGTGTAGATGGCAATGATGGAGAGGCCGAACCAGCCGGCCTTTCGTATTCCTTGCCTTTTGGTCTGGTTGTCTTTCAGGAAGAAGGTCACCGTCATCGGGATCATGGGGAAAACACATGGCGTGACGAGTGACGTAAGGCCGAGCAAAAAAGCGAGTACGATGTAGCCGAATAGTGAACTGCTTTCTGACGTGGGCGTTCCCTCGAGAATGGAAGGATCAAGGATCGGTCCCTGCAGTTGTTCGTCGGCCTGTTCCGACGCCTGCGCACCCGCCGGTTCGGTCTGAATGTCTGCCACCACGGTGTCCTTTGCCGGGGAAGGTTTGCGTGTAGCATCGCGCGTCACTTTGTTTGGTGCTACTTCCTTTCCTGATTCCACGGCTTGATCCGGTGCCTGAATCTTCGGCGTGCCGGAAATGTCAGACGCACCGGAAACGGGCACTTCGGCGAACGAAAAGTCGGCGTCGAAAGGAACGCACTTGCCGTCGATTTCGGTGCAGACCTGACCTTCAATATAACCGGCGATATTCAAGGGGCTGCCGAGCACTTTAATCCGTTGCCGGAATTCACCCTTGTGCTTGAAGACCTTTACGTCACAACCGAAGATCTCGTCGTGTTTGGGAATTGAGTTGATTGCCTTGAGCCCGCCGACAGGTTCAAAATTTTGAGTTCCCTCGAAATGCATTTCAGTGAGGAGCGGTCCGCAATCCGGATCAAAGTCGTTGGCATAAAGGTACCAGACATCGTCGATAGTCGCTTTAAAGACGATATCCACTTCTTCGCCAACTTTGACGCTGGTCTTCGACAACTGAATGTCCCAGGTTACGGGAGTCAGGATTTGCGCCTGGGCAAGAAAAGGCAGCAGCAATAGCGAAAGCGCGGGGAATCGACGGAACAAGAACTTCATAAGAATCAGGCTCGTGCTAGGGTAACGAACATATTTTCAAAAAAGTTGACAGGCTGCTTATGGCGGTCTTCCGTCAAAAGTTCACCTCGGGCTGATTTCGCCAAAGGTCTTCGAGCTTTTCACGTTCCCGGATAAGTTTTGCCTGGCCATTAAGCAGCAGTACTTCCGCCGGTCGAAGGCGCGAATTGTAATTCGAGGCCATCGAATAGCCATAAGCACCTGCGTTTTTGATAGCGAGGATGTCACCTTCCCTTACCTCGTTCAACTTCCGGTCCGAACCGAAGGTGTCCGTTTCGCAGATATAGCCAACCACGGTATACAGTTTCTGCGGTCCGGAAGGGTTTGATATGTTGACGATGTCATGATACGCGTCGTACATCATCGGGCGCAACAAATGGTTGAGGCCGGAATTCACGCCTGCAAAAGTGAGGGATGGCGTGGGCTTTACCACCGTCACCTTCACCAGAAGGACACCCGCTTCACTGACGATAAACTTGCCGGGCTCAAAGTGTAACTCCAGCTTTCTGCCGTACGACTGGCAAAACTCGTTGAATGCCTTGGTCAGCTTCAAACCGAGGTCGTAGACGTTGGTCACAATGTCTCCTTCCTTGTATGCCACCTTGAATCCGCTGCCGAAGTCGATGAAGCGCAGGTGCGGAAAATCACGAGCGACGCTGAAAAGGATGTCGGCCATCTTCAGGAACACTTCGCTTTCGGTGATGTCGGAGCCTGTGTGAATATGGAGGCCGTTTATTTCGAGATTGTAGCGGTTTACCACATCGTGAATTTCGGGAAGCTGGAACACCGAGATGCCGAATTTCGAATTGCTGTGGCCGGTGGATATCTTATAGTTGCCTCCCGCCATGATGTGTGGGTTCAGCCGAATGCTGCACGGATAAGCGTCGCCATATTTCTGTCCGAATTTTTCCAGGGCCGAAAGACTGTCGAGATTGATCGTCAGCCCCAGTTTGACGCCTTCCACTATTTCGCTGAAGTCGACGCCACTCGGTGTATACATGATCTGGCTTCCGTGGAAGCCGGCGCGCAATGCCAGGTGTGCTTCTTCTATCGAAACGACGTCGACATCGGAACCGTAGGTGCGCAGCAATTTCAACACGGAGATATTCGTGAGCGCTTTCGCTGCGTATTTGATCTTTACATCGGAGCCGGAGAACGCATTTCGCAACGTCCTGAGTTGATGAACCATTTTCTCCGCATCATACACATAGAGTGGTGTGCCGAATTCTTTGGTCAGGCCGATCAGATCAACATCCTGAATTTTATAATTTCCAAATACAAGCTCCATCAGGAAAGCCGGGGTTTCAATAAAAGGCGTAAATATAAGGTGATTTAAAGATTATCGGCTTCCGTCATCAACATTCTTCCAAATCGACGCTTGATTCTTAGCTTTGCCACAACGCGCTTCCCGGCACAATGTTTTCGAGCGTGTATTGACGGGAACGTACACAAAGGTTAAACAACGCAACATGGAACTGTATTTTCGTGAATTGGGTGAGGGACAACCGCTGGTTTTTCTTCATGGCATTTTTGGTTCGTCCGACAACTGGCTGACATCGGCACGTAACCTGTCTGATGCGTATCGCACATTTGCGGTTGACTTGCGCAATCACGGACATTCGCCACACGATGCCGCATTTGACTATCCGGCGATGGTCGACGATTTACTTACGTTCATCCGGGAAAAAGAGCTGCACGATGCGGTTTTGGTGGGGCACTCGATGGGAGGAAAGGTGGCGATGAACTTTGCGCTGGCCCATCCCGACCAGCTGCAAAAACTCGTGGTGGTCGACATTGCACCCAAGCGCTATAACATGAGCAATTATGTGGAGCTGCAGGGCCTGCAGGCCATTGACATCGATGCGGTGAAGTCGCGGGGGGATGCCGATGAGGCGCTCGCGGCTTTTGTTCCGGAACCGGCGGTCAGACAGTTCCTGCTCAAGAATCTCAAACGGAAACCTGAGGGAGGCTTCGAGTGGAAACTGAACCTTGAAGCGATAGCCGCCAACATTGAGCACATCGGAGTCGGCCCCGTATTTGAGGGCAGCTTTGCGAAGCCCACCTTGTTGATACGCGGTAGCAAATCGCGGTATGTAAAGGATGATGACGTCGGACTGATCAAGGAGATTTTTCCGAAGGCTGAGATTGCCACGCTGGATGCCGGCCATTGGGTGCCTGCGGAGAAACCCGCCGAGTTTGTGGAGACACTGAGAGAGTGGCTTGGGCGTTCGGGGCAGGTCTGAAAGAGAGGATGTCTAAGGAGCTTAAGTCAATGACGTGGCCTCTAGCAAGAGGGAACTCCAGGTTTCGCGTTCGTCACGGCGCGCTTCCCTCAGACCATACCTGGCGGCCTCTTCAAGGAGAGGGGGAATATCGGTTGCAAAAAAGCCACTGAGCAGAAGCTGACCGCCGGGTTTTAGATACGATGCATAGTACTGCATTTCTTCGAGCAACACGTTCCTGTTGATATTGGCGAGAATAACATCGTAAGGCTCGCCGAGCGCGAGTTCCACAATCTTGCCAAGCTGAATGCGGATGTTTTCACATCCATTGATGCGGACGTTTTCATTGCCGTTGTCCACACTCCACTCGTCGATGTCAAATGCCTCCACCGCCCCGGCGCCGAGCTTGCAGGCAAGGATGGACAATATCGCTGTGCCGCATCCGGCATCCATTACGCGTTTGCCGCGGAAGTCCATGTCGAGCATAGTCTTTACCATCAGGTAGGTTGTCTGATGGTGGCCGGTGCCAAAAGACATCCTCGGCGTGATAACGATTTCGAACGGGTACTTCCTGTCAACCTGGTGAAACTCCGCTCTAATGACGCACCGGTCATCCACGATAACAGGTGAAAAGCTCTTTTCCCATTCTTCATTCCAATTGCGTTTCGGAATCTGTGAGAAAGAGAAGGTGATGGGAGTGACGTCTTTGTACTTCTCGCGGATTGCGGCCACCGCTTCCTTGTTATAGCGCTCGCCTTCGACGTAGGCCTCAAAGCCATCATCGTTTTCGAGAAAGCTGTCAAAGTCCGCTTCCGCGAGTTCCGCAATTAATATTTCGGAAAATGCCGGATCACAGGTGACCAGCAAACGGGTGTGGTACATAAGATTGGTGACGACAGAACCGCCTAAGCCATCGACTTGATGATCTCCGTGAATTCACGCGACTTCAACGAAGCGCCGCCCACCAGGCCGCCGTCAACATCCGCGCAAGCGAAAAGCTCCTTTGCGTTGGAAGCGTTCACACTGCCGCCGTACAAGATTGATATGTTGTCGGCGACATCCTGATCGTACTTAGAAGCAAGGTGCCGGCGGATGACCGCATGCATATCTTGCGCCTGCTGAGCGCTGGCTGTTTTTCCTGTTCCGATGGCCCAGACCGGCTCATAAGCGATCACGACTTTCTGGATGGTAGTCGCATCGAGGTGAAAAAGTGCTTCTTCCACCTGCTGCTTGACCAGCGACTCATGTTGGTTTTTTTCGCGCACTTCCAGCGGCTCGCCACAGCAGAATATGGGGGTTAGGCCGTGCTTTAGTGCAATATCGAGTTTCTTTGAGAGCAGTTGGCCATCTTCATGAAAGTACTGGCGGCGTTCGCTGTGGCCGAGAATCACATAGGGAATACCGGCGGAGCGCAACATGGGCGCTGAAACTTCGCCGGTATACGCGCCGGCTTCATGCTCGCTGCAGTTTTGCGCGCCGACTTCAACGCGCGTGCTCTTGCCCAACTGGTTCTTCACCGGCACCAAAAACGGAAACGGGACACATAATACTACCCGTACATTACCCTTTACTTCGTCAGCCACCATATTGGCGACTTCAGATGCGAGGATACCCGCCTCTTCCAGCGTCTTATTCATTTTCCAGTTGCCGGCTACTATTTTCTTGCGCATATCGATATGGATAAATTTTAGAACGCGCAAATATAGTGTTTGTCGCCATAGGCACGAAGGATTTTCCTCCTGCTTTGCGCTTAGCGATTCTGCGGCCTGTAGTTTGAATCCCTGAATAGTGCCTGCGCGTCTGAGATCTTCATCAAGTCGGGCAGTGTGACCTCTGGGTGGGTCTCCATATACTGTTTGACAATTTGCCACCCCACCCATTGACCGATCCTGCCGGGACATTTCTCTCCCACCTGGATGGTGACAGGGCGGTCGCCGAGATAGTTCTTCTTGTCGATCACATTGGTGGAGTAGAGGATTTTGTCCTCAAGAAACCGGGCCCAAATGAGGTCTTCATTGTCACGTGCGCCTTCGATCTCTTCACCGGTATACCAGATCAGCACGCTGTCGGGTGTGCAGGGTAGCATGTGTTTGGCAAAGTAGAACGACTTGCCGTAGGCGATCATATCGGCGAGTACAGATCTGTCGTCCAGGTTGGTTTGATTCAACCGGTTGTCGATGCCGTAGATCAGCATGCATGACGGAACTATATCATCCGGATCATATCGGCGCAACAGGTAATTGTACATTTTGGGGCGATATTTTGCATCGGGCCCGAGAAAGAAATCCAGGCTTACGATGATGAGGGTGTCACTGACGAGCAAATCGGTGTCGAGACCCGTGATGACCGTCTGGATCTTTGGAGGCACAAAATCCGGATAGTAATACTGCAGGTTCGCAAATGCCTTCCGGAATTCGTCAACGAGCGCTGTACCATTGCCAAAAACGCGTTTGGTCTCCATCAGGAGGGTGTCGATACCCGGGTTGGTAAACCTTTTGAACATTTCATTCACGAACACCGAGTCGTCAGGATAAGCTGCGCGGCGAAGCATCTCGTCGCGAATGAGCGGTCGCCTGGTCAGGAAATCGATTAACTGCTGTTTGGAAGTAATGCCGGCCAGTGTATCCTCAAGATGCTCAACCTCGAGCGCGAGGCTTTTGTGATCGACGTCCGGAATAAAGACACACCGTTCTGGTTCGCCTGTCGTGCAACGCACTACGAGGGCCGCAAGAACAAGAATGACAACGAGGTTCTTCATGGGGTTAATATCAACGATACGGTCACCGGTTATCAAACGTCAGTTTATCCGTTGGCGTATTTCGGGTGAGCCTTAAACTTTTCACATTGTCGTCAACGAACACATTAACAATATTGGATTGATCGTCGTAGATGGACATGATGATGTCGTTCTGAATCGTGATTGTCTTCCATTCTTTCACGTTGCTCACCTGTATATAGAAAACGAATGCTTCGGCCTCCCGTTCGTGCCCGAGATAGGCGGTTTTTTGAAGTTTCCCGTCGAGCAATATCTTGAAATGTGAGCGCAGGTACTCCTCGACGAGCGCATCAACCGATGTGTTATCGCGGGGGTTGAGGATATCGAGTTCAGGCCGGTTCAGGTGGTCGCGCAGGGCAAGTTCAAGGTCGTCAATGAAGACGCGCATCATAATCTCCAACGCCTGATCCTTCCTGTCGAACTCAATTTCAGTGACCGACACATGGATGGGATGGAGGTAGAAAACCACAACCAGGGTTTGGACGAAAGCACTCAACATGGAAAGCAGCGCCATATTTTCAAAAACCTTTCTCTGCGAACAAAAAGCGATCCAGCATCCGACTTCTCATCGCCAGCCACTTGCCCGACCGTTGCAAAGGTGCAAATAAAAAGCAGTCCGTTATTTTTTGGTTGTTGAAAAAACAAATTTAGCCGTATACTTGGTGCCGAAAACGAGCCTGCTGGCTGAAGTTACGTTAAATGAGTGAATTCGCGCTTTATTTCGGACTGGGCAAAGACCATATCCTGGACGCAAATGGCTACGACCACATTCTGTTCGTTATCGCGCTCTGCACACTTTATTCCCTCCATCAATGGAAGCGTGTGCTCGTGCTGGTAACGGCCTTTACGCTGGGTCACTCCGTTACACTCGCACTGGCGACGCTTGACATCATTAACGTCAACGCTCCGCTGATCGAGTTTCTCATCCCGGTGACTATTTTGATAACGGCTGTTTCCAATATTGCCAGAAAGAAGCAAGGAAATGACGGTCCCGGCCTGCAGCTCAATTACATTTACGCTGCTTTTTTTGGATTAATTCACGGCATGGGTTTTTCCACCTTTCTGAAAAGCATCCTCGGTCGCGATGAAAGTATTGTAACGCAACTTCTGGCGTTCAACCTTGGCCTCGAACTCGGCCAGATCATCATTGTGGCGTTTTTTCTTGTACTTGGCTATGTACTAATCGATATTTTCGGTGTGAACCGCAGAGATTGGAAGTTGGTTATTTCGTCGGCTATCGCCGGAATTGCGTTGATCCTGGTGAAAGATGCCATTTTCTGGTAGCAACCGGCGGTGGTTTGAACTCCGTTTTTTTCGGAAATTGGCGATCCAGAATACCGTGACTCATTAACCCAAACATACATGACGCGTATTACAATTATTCTCTTCGCATTCAGCCTCAACTTCGTTTTCGCGCAATCCCCTCAATGGCAGGGAAAATTTGAACAGCTTGATCACGTATTGCCGACACCTAATGAATACCGGTCGGGGTCCGGCGCGCCGGGTCCACGCTATTGGCAGCAAAAGGCCGATTATGACATCAAGGTGGAATTGAATGATGAAAACCAAAGCATCACGGGAACGGAAACCATTACCTATCACAACAACTCACCGGATGTATTGCGTTACCTGTGGCTTCAACTGGACCAGAACATCGCCTCCGATGATAACGATCTGAAAAAGACGGATACCGATATTGTCCGCGATTCTGTGTCGGCGAAAAGTTACGCCACGGCCGTGTCAGATTTCAAAGCGGGATTCAATATTAAGCGCGTCGCGGACGCCTCCGGGAAGCCGCTTGAGCACTTTGTCAACAACACCATGATGCGCGTGACTCTAGCGCAGCCGTTGAAGAGCGGTGAAAAAATTTCGTTTAACATCGATTGGTCCTTTAACATTGTCGACCGCAATATTTTCAGGCAGCGCAGCGGCATGGAGTACTTTCCGGAAGACGGCAACTACCTCTACACCATCGCGCAATTCTTTCCGCGGATGTGTGTCTACGACGACGTGGACGGATGGCAGAACAAACAATTTCTTGGAACCGGTGAATTCGCACTGCCTTTCGGCGATTACAAAGTACGCATTACCGTGCCGGCCGATCACCTTGTCGCGGCGAGTGGTGTTTTGCAAAATCCCGGGGAGGTGCTCTCCAAGACTGAGTTGAGCCGGTTTGAAAAGGCGAAGACTTCTTTCGATAAGCCGGTCTTTATCGTGACCGAGAAGGAAGCGATTCAAAAAGAAAAGCGTCGGGTCAAAGAAAAGAAGACATGGGAGTTTCAGGCCCACGATGTTCGCGACTTCGCGTTTGCGAGCTCTCGCAAGTTTATCTGGGATGCACAGGCAGTGAAGATCGGCGACAAGACGCCCCTGGCGATGTCGTTCTATCCGAAGGAAGGGAATCCCCTTTGGGAAAAGGAATCCACGAAAGCGGTGAAGAATACCCTTGAGGTCTATTCCAGGATGACGATCGACTATCCTTACCCGGTTGCAATTTCAGTGCATACAGCCAGCATCGGGATGGAGTACCCGATGATATGCTTCAACTACGGACGCCCACACAAAGACGGAAGCTATTCGCCGTTGCTGAGACAGGGAATGATTGGTGTGATCGTCCATGAGGTGGGGCACAATTTCTTCCCGATGATTATCAACAGCGATGAACGCCAGACACCGTGGATGGATGAGGGCATCAATTCATTTGTACAGCTGCTGACCGAACTTGAGCGCTATCCGGATATTGAGTGGTCGCGGGGCAAACCTTCGAGTGTCGTCAATTACATGAAAGGCAACCCTTCCATTATGCGTCCGCTGATGACCAATTCGGAGCAGATCATCCAGCTTGGGGCGGAGCAGTATACGAAAGCCGCTACGGCGCTGTACATCCTTCGTGAAACGGTTATGGGAAGGGAACTCTTCGATATGGCGTTCAAGGAATACGCGCAACGGTGGGCATTCAAACATCCGATGCCGGCAGATTTCTTCCGCACGATGGAAGATGCGTCTGCCGTTGACCTTGATTGGTTTTGGAGGGGATGGTTCTATACCACTGACGCGAATGATCAGACCCTGGAAGAGGTGAAGTGGTATAAGGTGGTCACTGACAAATCGCGCATGGAAGGCAAGACCGTGCAGGCAGAAAAAGGCGATCTGTCCGGCGGTGGTGATGAGGCGCGGAATATGGATTTCAGCGAAGGTCCGCAGCCACTACATCTCACCGATACGGATCCGCGCTTCTATGGTGAGTTTCGCAGTCGCGTGAATGACAAGGAAATCGTTGCGAAGCTGGCGAACAAGAACATTTACGAGGTGACCATCTCCAACAGCGGCGGCCTGGTGATGCCGGTAATCATTGAATGGACCTACAAGGACGGTACACGGGAACTCGAGAAAATTCCCGCGGAGGTCTGGCGCCTTAACGAGCAGCGGATCACAAAAGTGTTTGTAAAAGACAAGGAGGTTACCCAGGTGATGATTGATCCGAACATGGAAACTGCCGATATCAACATCGAGGACAACGTCTTTCCAAAAGCGCAGCAGCCGTCCCGGTTTGACCAGTTCAGAAATAAATCCCGCTAAGGAGGGGATACTATGTTATCCCTTGTTCAACGTAATTTCGAGTTTACATAAATAAGCTATGCGCAAACTGATAAAATTTTTCGCTTTAATCATCATGGTGCTGTTGACGGTGGGTGCTTTTGCGCAGCAGCGTCCCACGTGGGAAGGTAAGTTCGAGCAGTTGGATGCTTTGCTTCCGACGCCAAACAGCTATCGCTCCGGTTCAGGCGCGCCGGGACCGGCTTACTGGCAACAACGTGCGGACTATGTGATCGATGTGGAAGTAAACGACAAGACGCAGGAACTCACCGGACGTGAAACGATCACCTATCACAATAATGCCCCTGAAACGTTGCGATTCCTGTGGTTGCAGCTCGACCAGAATATCCGGGCGCCGGGCAACCTGACGTCACGCACACAGACCGGTGTGGTGGTCGATTCGATTCCTGCGGCGTTCCTTGATGAAGTTTCGGGAATCAATACGTCAGATTATAAAGGTGGATACGACATCAGATCTGTCAAGGACGCTTCGGGAAAAGACCTTCCGTACACTATTAACCACACGATGATGCGCGTAGACCTTCCCACGCCTCTGAAGACCGGGCAGACGTTCGTGTTGAAGATTGAGTGGCGCTATCACGAATATGACCGACAGGTGTTTGACGGCCGCGGCGGTTATGAATATTTTCCTGACGATGGGAACTACGTATACACCTTTGCTCAGTGGTTTCCTCGTATGTGCGTGTTCGATGACTATGAAGGTTGGCAGAACAAGCAGTTCTTCGGACGCGGCGAGTTCGCGCTGACATTTGGCGACTACAAGGTTCGCATCACTGTTCCCTCCGATCACATCGTTGGGGCTACGGGCTGGCTGCAGAACCCCAGGGAAGTACTGACGCCGACACAACTCGAACGGTTTGAGCGCGCGCAGAAGACGTTCGACAAGCCCGTCTTCATCGTCACTGAAAAGGAGGCGCGCCAGCACGAGAAGAGCCGTTCAAAGTCGAAGAGTACCTGGGAATTTCATGCCGAGAACGTTCGCGACTTTGCTTTTGCGAGCTCGCGAAAATTTATCTGGGATGCCATGGCAGTAAAGCTCGGCGAGAAAACGCCGCTTGCCCAATCACTGTACCCGAAAGAAGGCAATCCCTTGTGGGAAAGAGAATCGACGAAAGCTATTAAAAATACACTTGAACTGTATTCCGAGCGCACCTTTGATTACCCGTATCCCACTGCTTATTCCGTTCATGCGGCCAATCAAGGCATGGAATATCCGATGATCTGTTTCAACTACGGACGCCCGGGAAAGGACGGCCGCTACTCGCAGCAGACATTGACGGGTATGATCAATGTGATCATTCACGAAGTGGGTCATAATTTCTTTCCGATGATTGTGAATTCCGATGAACGTCAATGGTCGTGGATGGATGAGGGGCTAAATACCTTTCTCGACAAGGAGACCATGCGGGTACGCTATCCGGAGTTGTCTGGCACCCGCGGCACGCCGCTTGGCATTGTGCCTTTTATGAGAGGTGACAAGAGCCAGATGCGTCCAATCATGTCCATGTCGGATAACATTCGAAGTGAAGAGTTTGGCCCTAACGCTTACTATAAGCCCGCGGCGGCGCTGACGATCCTGCGCGAGACCGTGATGGGACCGGAACTGTTCGACGCGGCTTTCAAAGAGTACGCACAGCGCTGGGCGTTTAAACATCCTAAACCTGCAGACTTCTTCCGGACAATGGAAGACGCTTCAGGGGTGGACCTTGACTGGTTCTGGCGCGGCTGGTTCTACACCAATGACCACGTCGATGTGGCGGTGAGCAAAGTCAAATGGTTTCAGCTGAAGAACGAAGTGACCAATCCGGAAAGGAAGAATCCGCAAGTAACGTCAGGAGATTTGGCGCAGGGTGAAGGTGACAACAGCAACGGGGCCGACGACTTTTCGAATGGCCCGCAGCCATTGACATTAACGGATACGCCGGAGCGTTTTTATGGAGAATTCAGAAGCCGGGTCGATGACAATGCGATTCGTCAGAAGCTGTCCGGCAAGAATATTTACGAGATCACCTTTACCAACGAAGGGGGGCTCGTTACCCCGCTGATCATTGAGTGGACGTACAAGGACGGATCAAAGGAAATTGAAACAATTCCTGCCGAGGTGTGGCGACTCAACGAGCATCAGATCACCAAAGTCTTTATCAAGGACAAGGAGGTGACCAATATCGTGATGGACCCGAATTTTCAGTTGGCGGATGTTGACGTGACCAACAATGCGTTTCCCCGGAATACGGAAAGCAAGTTTGATCGGTTCAAGCGGGGACGATAGCGTATGCTGACATACATCATTTGAAGCCACGGTTACGTGGCTTTATTTTTTGCACACCTTTTGGTACCATCATCAGGCAATTACATCTGTGCGCAATCACTGCTGTGCAAAGAGGGCACATGCACGGTCGAGGTCGATGTTGCCTCCCGAGAGGATGATGCCGATGTTTTTTGTGCGGAAGGTTTCCTTTTCTTTCAGTACTACTGCCAGGGGCACCGCCGCTGATGGTTCGACGATGATTTTGAGGCGTTCCCAGATTAGCCGCATGGCAACGACGATGTCTTTGTCGGAAACGGTGATGATGCCCTTTGCATTCTCCTGGATGATGGGAAATGTCTTGGTGCCTAAGGTCGTGAGCAGGCCATCGGCGATTGAGTCCGACTGTGAAGGTTCAATCTGGCCGCTCTCAAAAGAACGGTAGGCATCATCGGCACCCTCCGGTTCGGCGCCAATGACCGCTACGCCGGGCGCAAAAAAATCGACGGCCAGACAAGCCCCACTCAGCAGGCCTCCGCCGCCGACAGGGGCGACGATGAAGTCAAGATTGTCCACCTCTTCGAGGAGTTCCTTAGTGGCGGTTGCCTGTCCGGCGATGACTTCATAGTTGTTAAACGGATGGATGACATAGGCACCCGTCTCTTCGACAACTTCTGCCAATCTTTCTTCGCGCGATGCAAGCGTCGGTTCGCATTCGAATATTTCGGCCCCATACCCGAGAACACCCTGCTTCTTGATGTCAGGTGCGTTGCGCGGCATGACGATATAGGCCTTGGTACCCATAATCTTCGCGGCACGTGCGAGGGCTTGTGCGTGATTGCCGCTGGAATGGGTGGCTACCCCTCTTGCGCGCTCTTCACGCGTCAATGACAGAAGCGCGTTCATCGCGCCGCGCGCCTTAAACGCCCCTACCTTCTGAAAGTTCTCGCATTTGAAATATATACTGCTTTCAGCGAGTTGATCGATGCTTGCCGAGGTGAATACGGGGGTGTGGTGGATGTAGTTTCTGATGCGGTCGTGCGCTTCAGTGATGATTTGCTTTGTGATCATGTTTGGCTATTGGCTATTGGCTGTTAGCTGTTGGTTGTTGGTTGTTGGCTGTTGGTTGTTGGCTGTTGGCGAGAACTTCGACTTTTTCCAAAGTTGTTCTGTGCTTCACGTCCGGGCTTCGCATGAGACCTTCAACCAGCAGTTAACCGTCCATCCATAATGTAAGTGTCACGTTCAAACTTCCCCAGCCAAAAACCAACAGCCAACAGCTAACAGCCAACAACTAGTGCGCATCCAGCCAGTTGTCGCCCACACCAACTTCCACT
>CAYMWA010000093.1:3855-14890 GCA_964393795.1 uncultured Roseivirgaceae bacterium | reverse complement strand
TGATGTCCTCCAGGCGTACGGATTTGATTGACGCCACGGCCTCGTCGAAGGTCTCCACATAACGCGGGTCGCTTTTCTCGTGAGGGTTGATGTGGCGCTGAATCTCGGTCATGGCAATGGCCTGGGGGTTGCTGCGGTTAGTCTCAATGGAGGTGAGGCGCTGTGCCTTGAGTTTTTCAAATTCATCTTCAGGAAAGTTCGCTTCCTTCAACACCTCTTCAACCAACTGAAGTACTTCCGGGAGGTTCGGCCTTGTCGTGGTGATACTGACCGACGCCTGCGTGGCACCACCGCCGAAGTACACGTTTGCCTTCAGCCGATCGAAAGCATCCTTGATTTCCTGCCGTGTGTGTTTGGACGTCCCTTTATCCAGCAACGAAGCAGCAAACTCCGCCGCAGTGGCCTTGTTTCGCAGGGTCTTTTCATCGCCGAACCGAAGGGTAATGCGCGCTTCAACGGACTCACCTCGGGTTTTCTTCGGCAACATCGCCAGTTCCATGCCATTGGGAAGTTCCGTTCTCGTTGTACGCGACTCAATGTTGGCAGGCGCGGGATCAAACGCTTCGCCCATAGCCACCGCTTCGTTGCCTTTGTAGTCCTTCACAAGCGCTTCGACATCGGGCGTCTCCGGGATGACCGCACGGTCGGGTTTATCCGTAGGAATGAACATGCCGGTCGTGCGGTTATCAGCTTTCAGGTAAAGCGCGGCTACGCGTTTCACGTCATCGACGGTTACTTCTCCGATCTGGTCGCGCGAGATGAACAGCAACCGCCAGTCGCCGGCACCGATGGATTCACTCAACGTCAGCCCTATACGTTCGGAGGAGTTGAACATCAGCTCAATCGACTTGAGAATTTCATTCTTGGCGCGATCAACTTCCTCCTGCGTGGGTGGGTTGTCTACGATTTCATCAAGGGTTTTGCGCATGGTTGCCATGGCGTCGTCGAGTGACTTTTCTTTCAGTACCTGCGCGTACGTCAGCAGCAGACTCGGCTCTTTCCATTGAAAGGCGAATGCACCCGCTGAACTTGCTTTTTTCGTGTCGACAAGAGCCTTGTACAGACGGCCGGAAGGACTTGATCCAAGTACTTCGGAAAGCACACTCACAGCGGCGAAGTCGGGATGTGATCCCGCGGGAATATGATAGGCCGTCATGGCCACTTGCGTGTCGCCCACTCGTTTCAAGACAACGGATCGCTCACCATCTTGCGGTGGATCAAGCGTGTACGTAGGCTGAAGTACCCGTTCCGGCTTAGGAATAGGACCAAATGCCGCGTTGACCATTTGGAGTGTCTTTTCTTCATCGATTTTTCCGACAACGGTCAGCACGGCGTTGTCGGGCTGGTAATGCTTGCGGTAAAACGCCTGCAGTCTTTCAATCGGCACATTCTCGAGATCGGCGCGCGAGCCGATGGTGGACTTGCCGTAATTGTGCCACAGATAGGCCGTCGACATCACGCGTTGCATCAGCACCCGGAAGGGATTGTTTTCACCCGACTCGAATTCATTTCTAACAACAGTCATTTCGCTGTCGAGGTCCTCTTTGGAAATAAAGGAATTGACCATCCGGTCGGCCTCAAGGTCGAGCGCCCATTCCAGGTTTTCTTCGGTTGCGTTGAACGTTTCGAAATAGTTTGTGCGGTCAACCCACGTCGTGCCGTTTGGCCGGGCACCGTGTTCCGTGAGTTCTTGCGGAATGTTCGGATGCTTTGGTGTTCCTTTGAATACGAGGTGTTCAAGCAAATGCGCCATGCCCGTCTCTCCGTAGTTCTCGTGCTTCGACCCGACGAGATAGGTGATGTTCACGGTGATCGTCTGCTTGCTGGGGTCGGGAAACAGCAACACACGCAAACCGTTTTGCAGCCGGTATTCGGTGATGCCTTCTACCGTCGTGACTTTTACGGGCGGCGCAAGGAGCTCTTTGGCTTCCGCCTTGACCGCTTCGGGATGAGGCGCTTTAGTCTTGTCTTTTTTCCTTTGCCCGATTACCGGTGCGGTCAAACAAAATAAAAGGATGAACAGGAGGATTCTGTTTTTCATGATATAGGTTTAGGTTAATGAGTTCCTTCATGTGGTTACATATTCCGGCGATATTGTCCGCCGACTTCGAACAACGCCTGCGTGATCTGCCCCAATGAACAGACCTTCGCAGCTTCCATCAACGCCGAAAAGATGTTTTTGTTTTGGACGGCGGCTTGCTGAACCGATTCAATCATTTCATCATGGCAGTCCTTCTGAAATTGGTGCAGATTCCGCAGCATCGTGATCTGATACTCCTTCTCTTCGGTCGTGGCCCGGATCACTTCCCGCGGAAGGATCGTCGGTGACCCCTTGCTGCTGAGGAAGGTGTTGACGCCAATGATCGGATATTCGCCGGTGTGCTTCAGTGATTCATAGTACAGGCTTTCTTCCTGGATCTTGCCGCGCTGATACATGGTTTCCATCGCACCAAGCACGCCGCCGCGTTCGGTGATGCGATCGAATTCGACGAGCACGGCTTCTTCCACCAGGTCGGTAAGTTCTTCAATGATGAAAGCTCCCTGTAAAGGATTTTCGTTCTTTGCCAGTCCGAGTTCCTTGTTGATGATCAACTGTATTGCCATCGCTCTTCGCACAGACTCTTCCGTCGGCGTCGTGATCGCTTCGTCGTAGGCGTTGGTGTGCAATGAATTGCAGTTGTCATAGATGGCGTATAGTGCCTGCAGCGTTGTGCGGATGTCGTTGAAATCAATTTCCTGCGCATGCAGTGAACGGCCTGAAGTCTGGATGTGGTACTTCAACATCTGGCTGCGCGCATTGGCGCCGTATTTATTCTTCAGCGCCTTTGCCCACAACCTCCTCGCCACTCTTCCAATGACCGCATATTCGGGATCGATGCCGTTGCTGAAGAAGAACGACAGGTTCGGCGCGAACGCGTTGATGTCCATGCCGCGACTGAGGTAATACTCCACGTACGTGAACCCGTTGGCAAGCGTAAAGGCGAGTTGTGTAATGGGATTGGCCCCGGCCTCGGCGATGTGATACCCGGAGATAGACACGGAGTAAAAATTGCGCACATCATGTTCGATGAAATACTGTTGTACATCACCCATCAAACGCAGCGCAAACTCCGTCGAGAAGATGCATGTATTTTGTGCCTGGTCTTCTTTGAGGATGTCGGCTTGTACCGTGCCGCGTACTTGTCTGAGCGTATTGTGCTTGATTTTTTCGTAAACGTCGGCCGGCAAGACCTGATCGCCTGTGACACCGAGGAGCATCAGTCCGAGGCCATCGTTTCCTTTCGGCAGTTCGCCCTGATAGGAGGGCCGAACGGCATCCGCGTAAAGCGATTCGACTTTTTGTTTTACGGATGACTCAAGGCCGTTCTGTTTGATGTAGATTTCGCACTGCTGATCGATGGCCGCATTCATGAAGTAGGCGAGTAACATTGGCGCCGGACCGTTGATGGTGATCGACACGGATGTTTTCGGATCGGCCAGGTTAAAGCCGCTGTACAGCTTTTTCGCGTCATCAAGGCAACAGATGCTGACGCCCGAATTTCCGATCTTTCCGTAGATGTCGGGACGGTAATCCGGATCGTGTCCGTAAAGCGTAACTGAATCGAACGCAGTAGATAGACGTTTCGCGTCAGTAGCAAAGCTCACGTAGTGAAAGCGTCTGTTCGTACGTTCGGGGCCACCTTCGCCAGCGAACATCCGCGTGGGGTCTTCGCCTTCGCGCTTGAAGGGATAGATGCCCGATGTATAGGGAAACTCGCCGGGTACGTTTTCCTGCAGCATCCAATACAACAAATCGCCCCAAGCGGAATAGCGTGGAAGCGCTACTTTCGGAACCTGAGTGTGCGACAGCGATTCCGTGTGGGTCTGGATGCTGATGGTGCGCTTGCGCACGGTGAAGTTGAACACCGGATCTTTGTATGATGCGACTTTTTGATCCCATTCTGTAACTGCCTTCAGGTTATTGGGGTCGAGGCGTAGCTTGAGTTTTTCGTATTCTTCGTGTAGTGCCTTCGTTGTTTGTTCGTCGGCGGAAGATTCGTTGAGGGCATCAATCGCGGTCTTGATGGCGTACATTTTTTGCGCGACTTCCTTTTGCTCCCTGGCCCATGCATCGTAGCTTCGGTTGTTTTCTGAAATCTCGCTGAGGTAGCGCGTGCGGTTCGGTGGGATGACAAATACCTTTTCCGACATTTCGCGCGAAATGGTGAACGTGGAAGGGAGGTCAGCACCGGTTTTCGACGCAATCGTTTCGATGATAGTCTTGTAAAGCTGGTTAGTGCCCGGGTCATTAAACTGTGAGGCGATCGTCCCGAAAACAGGAAGGTCGTCAGCCTTACTATCCCAAAGCTGGTGATTGCGTTGATATTGTTTCTTTACATCGCGCAAAGCATCGAGGGCACCGCGTTTATCGAACTTGTTCAATGCAATGATGTCGGCGAAGTCGAGCATGTCGATTTTCTCGAGTTGTGTTGCCGCGCCGTATTCCGGCGTCATCACATAAAGTGAAACGTCGCTGTGATCGAGTATTTCCGTATCACTTTGTCCGATGCCGGAAGTCTCCAGGATGATGAGATCGAAGCCCGCTGCCTTCAGGATCTGTAACGCTTCCTTTATATGTGCCGACAATGCACGGTTGCTCTGCCGTGTGGCAAGTGAGCGCATGTATACACGCGGATGGTTAATCGCGTTCATGCGGATGCGATCACCGAGCAGCGCGCCTCCGGTTTTACGTTTTGACGGATCTACCGACACGATGGCGAGCGTCTTGTCCTTGAAGTCAACCAGAAATCTCCGGACGAGTTCATCCACGAGCGACGATTTTCCGGAGCCGCCGGTTCCCGTAATGCCGAGTACGGGGATGGTGCTGTTCCCGGCTTTGCTGTGGATCTTTTCGAGTAGGCGTTGGTGCTTCTCGTAAAAGTTTTCAACGCCGGAGATCATCCGCGCAATACCCATAGGATTAGTCGTGGACAATTGATTCAAATCGGGGATCCCGTCTTCCCCGATAGGGAAATCGCTTTTTTGTACGAGGTCGTTGATCATTCCCTGCAAGCCCATTGCGCGGCCATCGTCAGGCGTATAGATTCGTTCAATGCCGTAATCCATTAACTCCTTGACCTCTTCGGGAAGGATAACGCCTCCGCCACCGGCAAAAATTTTAATGTGTCCGGCACCGCGCTCCTGCAGCAGGTCGTACATGTATTTGAAGTACTCGTTGTGGCCCCCCTGGTAGCTGGTCATGGCAATGGCCTGTGCATCTTCCTGGATGGCAGTGTTGACCACCTCCTCGACACTGCGGTCGTGGCCCAGGTGGATGACTTCACATCCCGTGGACTGTATGATTCGGCGCATGATATTGATGGCGACATCATGACCGTCAAAGAGGCTTGCCGCGGTAACGATGCGCACCTTGTGCTGCGGCTTGTATGGCTCAGGAGCCTGATGGCCTGCCAGTTGTGTCTGTTTGTTTTTTATGTCGTCAGTTGCGGTGTCGATAGCCATAGTTTGGGTTGTGTCGGGTAAAATTAAGAATTACATCGGTATTAAGCTAACAGTTGGTAGGTATTGGAATCGACCCTTGTCAACGACTGATGGCCCTTCGGCAGGCTCAGAAACCATCGCTCGGTAACGCAAGATCGAAGCCAACTGGTCGCTGAGCTTGCCGAAGCGAGTGACCTGAACCGCTGGGAAAAACTTCCGGGAAGTTTAGAACTTCCCGGAAGTTGCGCGTCGGGTTAAGTCCCCCGATATCCGCATCAGCGAAAAGCGTCCGGGAAGTTTTAGAACTTCCCGGAAGTTGCGCGTCGGGTTAAGTCCCCGATATCCGCATCAGCGAAAAGCTTCCGGGAAGTTTTAGAACTTCCCGGAAGTTGCGCATCGGGGTAGAATTCAGGGAAGTTGTATCTTGCGTTCCATGAAGTTAAGAACCCTGTTTCGATACCTCCTGCTCACAGTCATCGGCATTGTGAGCTTCGTAATTCTGTTCGTCCTGTTTTCTGTCGCGCCGGTAGACCGCACCCCCGTTACTGAGCTTGATGCATATACGCAGATGATGCATCAACTGGACACGTTGGATATCGCTCCAGTGAAACCCGACCATGGGTTTGTCGTTGGTTTCGGAAAGGTAAACATCACGCCGGCAGAACCCATTTCCACTGCTGGATACGGGTCACGTAAGGGGCAGCCGTACTACAACGTACACGACTCTATATATATCCGCTCGATGGTCATTGACAACGGTGCTGCGCGGGTCGCGATCGTTGCTGCCGATCTGTTGATCATCCCGCCCACGGTGACACGCGTGCTCGACGCGAAGCTGCGCACCATTGGCTTCAGTTTGCAAAACACGTATCTCGGCGCCACGCACTCACACAACAGCATCGGCCATTGGGGTGAAGGGGCGACCAAGTTCATTTATGGTGCATATGAAGACTCTGTTGTGCAGTTTATCGCGGATGGGATTGTGCGCAGCATCAGCGTTGCGATGAAGAGCGGACTTCCGGCAACGCTACGGCAAGGCGCAATGCCGGTTCCGGATGCGGTTCGCAACAGGCTCATCGATAACGGCGAGGTGGATCCGCTACTGCGTGTTATCGAAGTCGAGCGAAGCGACAGTTCCAGGCTCGTCATGATGAGTTACACCGCTCATGCCACATGTCTCTCGCAGCGCACGGTCGAGCTTTCGAGAGATTATCCTGGTATGCTGGTGGATGCGCTTGAGTCGCGCGACTACGACTTTGCGATGTTCCTGGCTGGCGCAGTAGGGAGTCACACGGAGTCGGCGCCCTCCGCCAACTGGGAGTGTATGCGCTGGATGGCTGATGAAATTACGGATGTCTTTTTCGCGCAACGCCGCACTCTTGAAGTAGTTCAGGACAGCACGCTGGTGATGACGACCGTTCCACTTTCGTTAAGTGATCCGCAGGTGAAGATCGATCCCGACTGGAAGTTGAGGGCCTGGTTGTTTCGGGCCGCTTTTGGCGAGTACGATACTTTTCTTACCGCTTTGCGGATAGGGGATGTGGTAATGCTGGGCACGCCGTGTGACTTTTCCGGGGAGTTTGATGCATCGCTTGATTCCATTGCGCAACAAAGGGGATATGATGCGATGGTGACGAGTTTCAACGGCGGCTATATCGGCTACCTGACGCCGAAACAATACTACGACGTTGACCATTATGAGACCCAGTTGATGAACTGGTATGCGCCGGGTACCGGAAACTATGTCCGCGACTGCCTCGCCAGGCTTATGACCGCTGTGACCGCGACCAGATAATGCGTTTGTCGGCCGGAATATTTTCGGAATGATCTTGTCGCACTTCTCTCAAAAACGTGGGGACGTAACGAACCCAGGCAAAGGGCGTGCGTGTCTTCAGGTAATTCTTGTTGACGTCGTTTTCAAACGCCTCGATTTCAAAAGGATTGTAGCGATAGGCAATGTAGTGACATTGACCGTGCAACCTTCCCACAAGATAAAAAAGTGCGTAAAGGATCCAGTGGAACAGGAAAAGCAATTCCACCTGTTGCCAGAAGTGAATTTTCTCGTGTCTGATCAACTGCGTCTGATCGTGAGGCTCGCGGGTTATCCAGATAAAGATGAAAAACGAGAGACCTGTATAGTAGTTGAAAATTTTCCTTTGGGTATAGATTCTGTAGGGCAGCATACTATAGAAGTAACGACAGGTCGGGGCGTTTCAGTTCAACGGCCCTCTCTTTTCGGCGTTTAATCTACTCGCAGATCTTACATTCCTTCCGGGGCGCGCGCCGCGCGGGATTGTCACTCCCGGTTTTGGTGCTTTTTACGGCGCACATTCTTGTATCGGATGCCAAAACCGATAATGATGCCATTGATAATCACCGCGAACCCGTTTGTGACGATGATGGGTAAATCGTCGCGTAGTACGCCATACCAGACCCACAACGACAGGCCGACGAACAGGATGACGAGATAAAAAAGTGAAATGTCTTCGGCTTTCTTATGTTTCAGGATCTTGATCAGTTGAGGTAAAAGGGAGACAGAAGTAAAGATTCCGGCCACGATGCCAATTATCTGTGTATAGTTTTCAAGGAGCATGCGGGTCATGATGTGCCGTTATTCATGTGCGCCCTTCGACAAGCTCAGGGACCGCCCTTCGATCATACGCGAGCCGGTTGCTGAGCCTGCCGAAGCACCCGGCGAGTCAGCCGGTCGCTGAGCCTGCCGAAGCGCCATGCGAGCCAGCCGGTCGCTGAGCTTGTCGAAGCGCAGGCCGGAGCCACGAGCGACTGTTCCCCAAAATAAAAAACCATACCGCTGCCGCCGATACGGTATTAACGTACACCTGTTCGTTCAGAGGCGTCCGAGCTTGCGCACATTATTTTTGCGCTGCCAGATTTTGAGTTGGTTGACAACATCCATTCCGAGACCGATGGTAGTGATGCCGCCGATAAAGGTAAAGACAGTACCGTAGGAGTGATTATTGGTGAGACCGTTGAGTCCGGCGTAAAGCAATACGATAACGCCCGCTAAAGCCAGGCCGAGTAAAAGAAAGTTTTTCATGAGGATTTATTAACAAGCGTCGGAATCTGGACACGCCGGAAACCGTGCGCGGCACACGACGTCAACACCGCAAACAGAATCCCGGTTCGCACGGGAAGGAATTTTCGCTATCTTCCTGCCGGTAAATCCTAAACCTCACAAAAATGAAGAATTTCTTTTTCGCTTTAGCGCTAGGTTGTTTTGCAACGTTGACCTCGTACGGCCAGCAGCAACCTTTGCGTGTTATCATGATCGGTGCCCATCCTGACGATTGTGACCAGGATGGCGGAGGCACTGCTATTCTCCTCGCCAAGATGGGCTATGCGGTCAAGTTTGTTGCCGTGACAAACGGAGACGCTGGTCACCATGAAATGGGCGGTGGTACGCTGGCGAAGCGGCGACTCGCGGAAGCGAAAGAAGCCGGCAAGCGTTTCGGTGTAGAATACGATGTCCTTCCCAATCATGATGGTGAATTGGTGCCGTCGCTTGACGTGCGGTTACAGATCATTCGCAAAATCCGGGAGTGGAACGCGGATGTCGTCTTTGCTCCACGTCCGAACGACTATCATCCGGACCATCGCTACACCGGCATACTGGTGCAGGATGCGGCATACATGGTGGGCGTGCCTAACATTGCTTCCGATACGCCGCCGTTGAAAAAGAATCCGGTCTTCCTTTATTATCAGGACCACTTTCAGCGACCGAATCCGTTCAGGCCGGATATCGCGATAGACATCACGTCTGTTTTTGACCAGAAGATTCATGCGCTGGATGCGCACGAATCACAGTTTTACGAATGGCTTCCGTGGATTGGCGGCTATCTCGACCAGGTGCCGACTGATAAAACTGCCCGAAAGCAGTGGCTGGCAAAAAACCGGGCAGGCAGGATTACGCCGGCCGTGAAGGAAGCGTTGAAGAAGTGGTACGGTAACCGTGCTGACCAGGTTAAGTACGCCGAGGCGTTCGAGATTTGTGAGTATGGTTCGCGGCCTTCGGAAGATGACCTGAAGCGGATTTTTCCGATGCTTGGGAGGTAGGCCGGTTGCTGGTTTACCGGTCCCTGAGCTTGCCGAAGGGCCGGTGAGTGGTAGTTGCCGGTTTCGAGTTGCCGGTTGCCGGTTTCCGGTTTGTTGGTTTGCTGGTTGGTTGGTTGATTTGGTTGGTTGGTTGGTTGGTTGCGGTTTGTTTGTGTTGGTTTGGTGGTTGTTGATTAGTGGTTTGTTGGTGATGTTGTCGGATTCTTAGAGGGCGCACTTTGTCGCTGCCTCACCCTAAATCCCTCTCCTGAAGGAGAGGGACTTGTTCCATCGCTGAAGCGATGGCTGCTCTTAAAAAAAGCGAGGCTGCATCAAAGGTCAGTAAATAAAAGAACACAAATCGAATCAAAGACATTTGCGACAACTGTGCATGTTGTAAATCCGGCGTGAGCAGGAAAGTACTACGTTGCAAAGATGATCTACTGTGAAGCAGAAAAATTCGCAAAAATCAGCGACAGTAATGCATTCATTAAATCGTGACTTCTGAAACAGCCTCTTGTTATTCTTCTCAGTGGTATGACCCGCTGTGAAGGCTAACGCGTTATAGGGTACGAAACCCATGCCAATGCTCTGCTCGTTGAAAAACGTGTATATGTCCTGTACTTTTTGGGGAGCGGGTGGAAGGAGTGGGAAAGGAAGCGTACATGGTGTAGGTTGCAAAGTTGCAGGTTGCAGAGTTGCAGGTTGCAGGGTTTCAAGTCGCAGGGTGCAAGTGGTCCTTCTGGCCAAACCTCTCAAATGTTCCTAAACTATATCAGGTCTCACCATCCCGCAAGGGATGGAAGAAAGTCCCTCTCCTTCAGGAGAGGGATTTAGGGTGAGGTATCACTGTACGGGCAACTGAATTTCCAGACGGGTGGACGCTTCGATGCGCGGCCGGAGAACTTCATACAACGCCGTGTTGTGGTGCGGATGAATAAACAACACTTCTTGCTGCTGATAAATTTGTGTTGTGGCCGATTCGATTGCCTCAGGTGTCAGCGGTGCGAATAGCGCTTCTGGATCGAACGTAATGCGTGCGGTGTTCTGTGTCTCCAGCCGCACTGAGGTGGCGTCATTTTGTGTGGCCACCAACGAAATTTGTTCCAGGTCAGCAGCGACAAAGATCAGGCTGATCGTCTTTTCATTGTTGTGGTACGTCGCGAAGACGACCAAACCCGGTTTGGCATTCTGAAAGAAATTGTCGAGGTCTACTGCCTGACCGGGGCCGTCTGCCGTTGCCCTGCCCCTGTCATCGTCGTCATCATCATCATCATCCCCTCTGTGGTGGCCGCGGTGTTGACTATCGTCATCGTCACCCCTGTGGTGGCCGCCGTGCTTATCGTCATCGTCGCCATGACCTTTTCCATGATGCCCGTCGCCATCATCACTTCCCCCTGGGCCACCCTTGCCCTTGTTACCCTCCTTGTCGCCGTCGTTGTTCCCAGGACCTTTCTTGCCGTCATGCTTATCCTTGTCGTCCTTCTTACCATCCTTCTTA
>CAYMWA010000093.1:0-3755 GCA_964393795.1 uncultured Roseivirgaceae bacterium | reverse complement strand
GCCTGGCCGGCAAGGAAGAGACGAATGCCGAGGTGGTCATAATGACGCGCGCCAACGGTAAGGGTAACATGACTTGAATCGGCGTTGCTGAGCCTGAAGGGCGGGTCGTCGGCAGGAATTGCCTGGGTGATGCCCATACTTGGACGTCCACCCAAGAGTCCCGCCACTTCTATGCGATCAAGTTTCAGATAGGCTTCATGGACGGTTAGTTTTCCATCCATAGCTGTGAATGACGTCAGTTGACAAGTCAGATCAATAACAGCGGGATCTGAGACAATGGGCGCATCGACATTGCAACCGGAGAACAATGTGAAAAATGAAGCAACCCAAATCGCACGCCCTGTAATCGCACGTTTTATCAATTCTGAAATAATGTAGCTGGTGGATCGCATTAATAGCGGTTGTAAAAAATCTGCGCCAAAGGACGTCGAAATTGATCGCGAGTTTATTCATGCTACACACACGTCATCCAGCAATTTCCGCGATAATACACTATATTCATACCGGCAATACCGGTTGATACACGGCTACTGAAACAAATGGAACGCGCAGACAACATCTTTAATGGTTTGTCGAAGCTGCTGAAGGCACTCTGGCTTTTTGTCGCCGGCGTTATAGCGGTGCTGATGTTTTATTTCCTGCTGACAAGTGTCGAGCAAGGTGTCGATGTCGTCATCCAGAGCGGTGAATCACTGGACGCCTGGATATTGAGCATCATTTGCGTCTTTCTTTGGGCGTTCCTGGTCTGGTACAGTTGTCGCACGTTGAGTTATATCCGACAATTCAAAGATGACGAACTGTTTTCTTCAAAGGCGGAGGATGATGTAACGTCCGCACAGCTGTATAACCGGTATTGCATTCCGGCACGTCTGTATCGTCATGTTCCGCGACTATTGGCTTACAATTGCTTTGTTTGTATTCAGGTATCCATCTTTCACCTGCCGACATTTTTTTCGTGGTCAACGCTGATCATGCTATTAGTGGTCGTTGCCCATAACCTGTTTTACTTTTTACTTGACGAGTGGTTCGCAAGCGAACGCGGGAGCCTTCGTCGCTGGTCGGCGGGGTTTGACTGTGTGCTCATTATTGTCGGATACCTGACACTGATACCGCTTCAGAAGATAGTTTCGTTATCCGGTATGGATTTGGTGGCAAGCCCTGAGCGTCACAAGTTCTGGTTAAGTGCGATGGTGCTGGCGTTATTTCTGTTGCAGGTGGCAGTCGTTTATTTTTTTATAGTGCGACGGAGAAGCATTGATGCGCGTAGAAAGAATTCGAAGTTGCGCGCTTCCCGCTGGCTACACATCATCGGCTACAATCCGGCATTCAACGCCGCCGAGGCGCCTTACTTTGTGCTGTTGAATGCAACGGCGACGGTGGCGATTGGCGTTTTCATGATTGCCATTTTTGTTATGGACTTTGCCTCCCTGATGGGGCCCATGGCACTGGTGTTGCTCGCGCTAGGTATCCTCACCGGCTTTTCGAACCTTGTGACCCTGGCCAGCATTCGCAGTTCGTTCAATGTGATGATCCTGCTGTTGGCGATGGCGGTCCTGTTCGGACAGTGGCGGGATCCGTATACGGTACGGTTGTTTGAAACCGGTCACACTCCCATTTTTGCAAGCCGTCCCGATACGCAACAATGGTTGCGATGGTGGTTTAAAAAACGGATAGTCCTGCTCGACAGTGTGGACACATCGAAGAAATTTCCTGTCTACATTGTATTGTCAGATGGTGGTGCCTCGCGGGCTGGGAAGTGGACGAGCGGCGTGCTCAGTCATCTTCAGGACACGTATTATCGGGCAGGTAGGTCGGATGATCTGCGTGATCACCTGCTTTGTATCGCCGGTGCCTCCGGAGGTACTGTTGGTAACTGTGCCTTTTACAGCTTGCTGAAAGCTGAACTGAAGGGCGAAATCAAGCCCGATGAATTTCGCCAGCACAGCGATGCTTTTTTTGAGTCGGACTTTTTGACCTACACCCTGGCGCGGTTGTTCGGCCCCGATATCTTCCGGCACCTCATTCCTTTTGATATTCCAGTTGACAATCGTGCAGATGCACTCGAGCGTGCGCTTTCAAATGCGTCGACGGACACATTGCTTAATGGTTATTTCTCAAAACCAGTTTCGGAAGTCTTCGACCTTACGGGCGCGCTACCGGCGTTGTTCATCAACACTACACAGGTGGACAACGGCATGCCGGGAGTAATCAGCAGTGTGCGCCTTCCTGTCAAGTCGCAGCGGCAGGATGTGCTTTCGCTCGTCGACAGCATGGGCATGCGTTATGGAACCGGCGACATGCGATTGAGCACCGCGGCCGTGCTCAGCTCACGGTTCCCCTATGTGTCGCCTGCCGGCAAGGTGTTCGACCGCTATTATGTGGATGGCGGTTACTTTGATAATTCAGGAGCCGGAACGGTACTGGAGTTTATTGATGCGTTGAACCGATTTATGACAGACAGCGTCAATGCGGATCTCATGCAATACCGCGATCGGTTTGCGTTTCATATTCTTCACCTCACCAACTCCGAAGTCGTGCAACATCCGACAGGGTCAATACATCCGTTGGCGAATGACCTGTTGGCGCCGTTGCTCACCCTTGCGGGGATGCAGGGTTCAAGCACGAGTATTGGCGATGGCTTGCTGGAACATGCGTTCAGCCGTATCAACGCCGATCCGGATAGTGCTATCGTTGTGTACAGCCTCTATGACGAGCATTACAAGCCCGGGAAAAATCAGAGCGCATATGAAGAGGGGTATCCGATGAGCTGGGCGCTGTCTCATTATCAGCGCCACCGGATGGATGCCGCGTTGAAACGTGCAACCCGGAAGAATCGGATACTGATAGATTATTGATCCGGTTGTACCTGAACTATTTAAAAAACCTGTCGAAAAATCCTTTTTTCGATTCTTTGGCGTGGAGGTTGTCGAGTGCGGCACGAAGTCTTACGAGCGATGCTGGATCTTTGAGAATGTATTGTTCCGCGCCGAGCGACATTACTTCCGCGCGCACCGCATCGTCATCGAGGGTGGTGTAGTAGATGACCGGCGTGGAGCTGTAATTTTTTCTGATGAGCCTGAGATAATCAAGGCCAGTTTTGCCCTCCTTGTCGGAGAAGAAGTGGTCGAGCACGACTGCGAAGGGTTTCTCTTTGAGATGCGGCAGCATGTCGTCGGGGTTTGAGAAAGTCCGTGCCGTGTAATTCGCCAGGATCTGTTCAAAATGAACCTGCAACATTTTCTGTTGAACCAGATCGTCCTCGATAATAAAAACCAGCTTTTTCATGCGTTGTGGGGTTCGTAGCTTTTGCCGGCCTAAAATTACCTGTTATAGTTGGTCTTGCAATACCTCTCATGGGATTCTGTAAAAAGTCGGCAATCGGCAGTTGGCAATCGGCAATTGGGGCGCGTACACCGAGTATTACCGATCCCCTCCCGAGGCTCCAATTTCTAATTTCCAATGACCAATTTCTAATTTCTAATGACCAATTTCTAATTTCTAAACTAATGACCAATCCCCCGTTTCACCTCACCCGTCTTCAGGTATCACGTATCTTCTGTCGTGCTGCCCTCTCCTAAAGGAAGAGGGCGTCCGCTGTTGTCAGGCTCATGGGGTCCGGATGCAAATAGGCAGTCGGCAATTGGTAATCGACCCGCCTTCGCCAAAGCCGACACGGTCTTATTTGAATGTATCCTCTGACATCACACGGACGTGCTTCTAGCATATAAGGCCATCCCTACGGGATTTCAATTCGT
>CAYMWA010000092.1:0-14944 GCA_964393795.1 uncultured Roseivirgaceae bacterium | reverse complement strand
CGTTCAGGAGCAGGTTCACAGAGAAACGCTATGGCAAACAGCTTTATTCACTGTGCTTGGAGAGGACTTTAAAGTAAGAGCATTCAGCGGAAATTTCCTAGGGATTTCTGGAAACTTTGTTGAGCCTGAAAAAATGGCTTTTAAGTGCCAAAATAGCATGTTTGAAGACAATTATAAGCAGCGCGGGTTGCGCAACAAACTGGTAAAAATCCTCGAAAAAAAGGGCATTTCAGACCCTCGTGTGCTGGCGGCCGTAGCAAAAGTGCCCAGACACGCGTTTTTTGATGAAGCCCTTCTCGGCCACGCCTACCAGGACAAAGCATTCCCGATCGGGGAAGGCCAAACCATCTCACAGCCCTATACGGTCGCTTTCCAGACCGAAAAGCTCGAAATCAAGCCGGGCGACAAGGTGTTGGAGATCGGAACCGGTTCCGGATACCAGGCCTGCATCCTGCTGGAACTGGGGGCCAAAGTCTACACCATCGAGTACAACCGCAATTTATACGAGCGCACACGCAAATTTCTGCCGCAAATGGGCTATCGGCCCTACTTTTTCCATGGCGATGGGTCCAAAGGCCTCCCATCGAAGGCTCCTTTCGACAAAATCCTCGTTACCGCCGGAGCACCCGTGATCCCTAATGCACTGGTCGACCAGTTGGCAGATGGCGGCATCCTGGTGATCCCAGTAGGCGATCGTGAAAAACAACAAATGGTCCGCATCCGCAAAAACGGCGACCGGCTCATCAAAGAAGCTTTCGACAATTTCGCCTTCGTTCCCCTGCTCGGCGAAGAGGGGTGGGAGTAGAAAGGTCCACAGTCCACGGTCGACGGTCCACGGTAGTGAAGGGCCAGCTACACGTTATTAACCTGATTGTGACTGGTACATGGACAAGAAAAAGTGCCTCCCAAGAGAAGGATCGTAGTAGTTCCATGGAAGCCGAAGTATCTACTGTGGACTGTGGACCGCGGACTGTGGACCTTCCAACAACGCCCTCTTAAACGCGTCGTACTCCGATGAAATAACCGTGGTCTGTTTACGGCCGTGAACAAATTTCTCCAGCGCCGGAGGCAGTGGTATAGGCCGACCAATCGCTTTCTCGACTACGTCGCCGAACTTTGCCGGATGGGCAGTCTCAAGGAAAATGCCGTTCACCACTTCGGGATGCGTCTCCAGATATTTTTCGAGTCCGAGATATCCCACCGCTCCATGGGGATCGAGGATGTATTGATGTGCTTCGGCCACTCGACGCATGGCCGCCGCCGTCTCCGCGTCGGTGAACGCGTAGCCCGACAGCACATGCGTGACCGCGTCGTGATCGTGACCAAACAAGTCCATGAGTCGTGCAAAGTTGCTCGGGTTTCCCACGTCCATCGCGTTGCTGATGGTTTGCTTCGAAGCCCTGGGTGTCATTGTACCGGTCTTCAGGTACACGGGCACAACGTCATTCACATTGGTAGCCGCAATAAATCGGCTGACAGGAAGTCCCATACGTGCGGCAAGCAATCCGCCTGTCAGGTTGCCGAAATTCCCGCTGGGTACCGAGAACACCACTGGCTCATCGCGATGGGTGCGCTGCGCATATGCATAAAAATAATAGAACGACTGCGGAATAAGCCGTGCAATGTTGATTGAGTTGGCCGAGGTAAGGAAGAATGTGTCGCGCATGGCGGGATCCAGGAAAGCCTGCTTGACGAGTCGCTGGCAGTCATCGAACGTTCCCTCCACTTCGAGTGCGGTAATATTTCGACCGAGTGTCGTGAACTGCTTTTCCTGGATGTCACTGACCTTTCCGGAAGGGTACAGGACCACGACACGGACACCATCGACGCCGAGAAAGCCGTTGGCCACCGCGCTCCCCGTGTCACCCGATGTGGCAACGAGGATCACGATCTCGCGCTTTATCTGGCGAGAGAAGAAGCCGAGCAACTGCGACATGAAGCGCGCACCAAAATCCTTGAAAGCCATTGTGGGACCATGAAACAATTCCAGTGCGCTGATGCGGTCGTTGAGCGGCAGCAGTGGCGCATCAAACTGCAGCGTGTGGTCAATGATGCGGGTGAGTTCATCGGAAGGAATATCCTCCCGGGTAAATTGATGCGCAACCTCAAGGGCTATTTGCCGGAAGTTCTTTTCATGTATGCCTGCGAAAAAATCGTCAGATAGCCGTGGCACCTCCGCGGGCATATACAAGCCGTTGTCCGGAGCGAGGCCCTGTAGCACTGCTTCTCTGAGTGAGGTAAAACTTGTTCGATTATTGGTACTGAAAAACTTCATCCTTTGTGTTTTCTTAATTTTCGAGAATGTAGGCACCCCTGGGATTGATGCGGGAAACAAACACATCGCTGCTCAGCTTGAACTTGTCAAACTCAGACCGGATGGTGTCGCCGAGCCCTTCGGCAATCTGCCTATCCGTCGAGAGCGCGAAGATGGTTGGACCGGAGCCGGAAATACCCGAACCGAGCGCGCCGTTTGCGCGCGCTTTTTCTTTGATCGTGTCGAAGCCGGGAATCAGCATCGAACGAATCGGTTCGGCAATGACATCCTGCAGTGACCGGCTGATCAGTTCAAAGTCTGGCTTCATAAGGCCCGCGACCAGCCCTGCGATGTTGCCCCATTGGATAACAGCGTCCCTGAGCGAGATCTCCATACGCAACACCTGTCTGGAATCGACGGTGTTCAACTCGAGTTGGGGATGTACCAGCGTGCAGTACAGGTTTTCCGGAGTCGGGATATCGACCACATCCAGCGGACTGTATCCGCGGATAAGCACGAACCCACCCAGCAAAGATGGCGCAACGTTGTCGGCATGCGCAGAACCGCAGGCGACGCGCTCGGCCTCCATAGCAAACGGCAGTAAATCTTTTTTCGCAAAGGGTTCGCCCATCAGGTGGTTGGCCGCTACCAGTGCGGCCACGGAACTCGCAGCGCTGGAACCCATGCCACTACCCAACGGCAGGTTCTTCTTCAACACCATCTCGAAACCCTGATCACTGTCGATCGCCTTGAGAAAAGCGGTGATCGCAACACCCGCAGTGTTCTTCGATGCGTCGAGCGGCAGGCGGCCGCCATCACCCTCAATACGCAACAACTTAATACCGGATCCGGCGCTGGTGCTAAGGATCACCTCATCGCCGGGCGCCTCCACAGCAAAACCAAAAATATCAAAGCCACATGAGACATTCGCCACGGTGGCAGGCGCAAAAGCGCGAACTGTTTTCATCTTATCTTGTATAATGACCAATTCTAATAATATCAGCAAAGACCCCTGCGGCAGTTACCGCCGCGCCGGCACCGGGACCACGTATGACCATCGGTCTGTCGCGGTAGCGTTCGGTCGTCAGGAGGATGATGTTATCGCTTCCCGATAGCGAATAAAACGGATGCGCCTCCCCTACACTGCCGAGACCCACCTGCACCTTCCCATCAACGAGTACCGCCTTGTAGCGCAACTTCTCGTTTCGGGCAGCGGCCTCGGAGCGAAGCTTTTCAAATTCACCATCGTGGTTCTCCAGTGCGACGAGGAAGTCATCCACACTCATGTCTCCGCGACACTCCTCCGGCACCAGGTTCTCCACCGCGACATCGTCAAGATTAAGTGGAAGCCCGGCCTCCCGGGAGAGGATCAGTATCTTGCGCGCCACATCCATGCCGCTCAAATCATCGCGCGGATCAGGTTCGGTATAGCCCATTGCTTTGGCCTCGCGCACCACTTCGCTGAATTTTTTACCCTCGACAAACGCGCTGAAGATAAAGTTGAGGGTGCCGCTCAGAACACCCTCGATCGTGATGACCTTGTCGCCACTGAGCAGCAGGTCATTGAGCGTGTTGATCACTGGCAACCCCGCGCCAACGTTCGTCTCGTAGAAGAACTTAACCCCCCGCTTGAAGGCCACCGACTTCAGCTTTTGATACTTTTCCCAGGTACCCGAGTTCGCTTTCTTGTTCGGCGTTACAACCGATATATTGGCGTTGAGAATCGCTTCATAGCAATCCGTCACATCCTCACTCGATGTACAATCGACAAAAATGCTGTTGGTTTTGTTCAAGGCGATCATGCGATCGACAAAGACCTGCATATCCATCGTCTCACCACCGGCTTTCATGTCTTCAACGCATGAAGCCAGTGGCAGGCCGTCCGTTTCGAAAAGCATCTTGCGGCTGTTGGCCACCGCAACGACATTCACCTCCAGCATGTTTTCTTTGGCAAGTTTTTCGAACTGGTCGCGCATCATCGTGACAAGCGTATTGCCGATGAGGCCTGTGCCCACAAGAAAGATATTCAGTACCTTCCGGTCCGATAGGAAGAACGACTCGTGCAGGGCATTGAGCGCCTTGGCAACGTCGGCCTGTTGCACAACCGCGGATATGTTGCGCTCGGAAGAGCCCTGCGCAATGGCCATCACGTTGATGCCATTCTTACCAAGACCCGAAAACATCCGACCACTTGTTCCAGGCGTGTGCTTCATGCCATCACCCACAACGGCTACAATCGACAGATCATCGCGCACATGCACTTCATCAATTTCTTCCGTGCGGATTTCGTAAATGAATTCTTTTTCAATGGCGCGCTTCGCGCGGAGCGCGGCATGACTTTCCACGGCAATACAGATCGAATGCTCAGAAGAGGCCTGACTGATCAGGATGACGTTGATTTGTTCGCGTGCCAGCGTGGCAAACAGTCGCATCGAAACGCCCACGACACCGAGCAGTCCGCTTCCCTGAATGTTCAGCAGTGAAACACCGTTCATGGACGAGATGCCCTTGATCAACCTGCCGTTGGTTGACATGGCATGAATAACCGTGCCTTGAAATGTGGGGTTGAACGTATTCTTGATCCAGATCGGAATCTTGTTGATCATCGCCGGCTGCATGGTGGCCGGGAAGATGACGCGCGCACCAAAGTGCGAGAGCTCCATGGCTTCCTCGTAGCTCATCTGCGGTACTGTGAACGCCTTCCTGACCAATCGCGGATCAGCGGTCATCATGCCGTCGACGTCGGTCCAGATCTCGAGGTCGGAAGCCTGCAATGCCGCCGCAAAAATCGCAGCGGTGTAATCCGAGCCGCTCCGTCCCAGCGTGGTGGTCTCACCGGTCTCAGCGCGGCCTACAAATCCGGTAATAACCTGCACGCCGTGCGCTGTGGCAAAGTGATCGGCAATCTTTTTATTCGTCACCTCAAAGTCGACCTTGGCGTTGCCAAAGTTTCCATCCGTGCACACGACATGGCGCGCATCGAGATATTTCGCGTCGATACCACGGTCGCGCATGGCCTCTGCTATGATATAGGCGGAAAGACGCTCGCCAAAACTCATGATGTAATCCAGCGTCCGGGGCGTCCGTTCCTTGACGAGAAACACGCCATGGAGCACATCGCTCAATTTGTTCATCTTGATTTTGACCTGGGCGAGGATCGCCCCCTGTTTCTGAATGCTGATCAGCTCGCGAACCGCATCCATGTGCCGCTTCTCCACGAGGTCGGCTTTTCTTCGGTACTCTTCATCCCCGTCAAGGGCAAGCTGACTGATGGCAATCAACTCATCCGTGACACCGCCGAACGCGGAAAACACGACAGCTACTTCTCCGGAGAGGCTGGGTTGAATAATTTCAATGACCGATCGTATACGGGCGGGCGTCGCTACAGATGACCCACCAAACTTTAGAACCTTCATGTGTTTTTCATTTCTGACAAGACACGCCTTGTGGTTAGCAGAAGCGAGACAAAGCATACCTTGTCTCTATCGCGTTGTGCTTTCGGCGCGCAACTTATCACTTATAACTTAAAACTTTGAACTTTAAACTTGACGCGGGTGTCCATTTCCTGGAAACGGCTCACAGCCTGCTTGGGGGATGAAATGCGCACGGGTTACCCCGTAATCGTAGTGGTAGTGGTGATCGTTGTAATGGAAGGAAAAGACACAGTCCAGGCGCCATCCGCGGATGCGGTTGTAGTAAGCAATGTTGAAGAATAGTAGCCTGCTCCCATAATAAAGCGACGAATTAATAAAATCATTACGTTGTTTCCAAGGTATTTTTTGTGATTTTTGTGCGACTCGCTAAACAACGGTGGTTTCAAACGTTAGCGATAAGGATAAGGACAAGTTCCGGCCACCTCATAACGGTTTTCTGAAATGGTAAATAAGAAGTTCCCTCAAGACTCGTTTGTCAGCATGACCGAACTGGTGCTTCCGAACGACACCAACACGCTCAACAGCCTTATGGGGGGAAGGTTGATGCACTGGATGGATATCGTGTCGGCGATATCGGCGCAGAAGCATTCAAACTCCATGGTGGTGACCGCATCGGTCGATAATATTTCGTTCAAGCACCCGATCCGGCTTGGCAACGTCGTGACCCTGAAGGCAAACGTCACCCGTGCGTTCAACACATCGATGGAAGTGCGTATCGAAGTCGCGGCGGAGGACATTCCTTCCCGAAAGAGGATTGACAGCAACAGTGCCTACTTCACTTTTGTGGCGGTCGACACGGCGGGTAATCCCGTTCCCGTTCCGGAGATAGAGCCGCAGACGCCAGAGGAGATCGCCCTCTATGAAGGTGCGCTGCGCCGGCGACAACTACGCCTTATTCTCGCAAACCGGATGAAACCCGAGGATGCCAAAGAATTAAGGTCTATCTTTGACATCAGGTAATGTTTTGTCATCCGTAATATGGCAGGCTTGAATCGTTCGTTGCTCACCCACTTATACCAGGAAGAGGTATACCATTTCACTCACCTGGTAACGGTTGTGCTTGCGAGACCATGGGCATCTTATTCAGCGGAGGAGCACGCCATGTTATACAGGATGCTCGGTGCCGTCCATGTTAGTCCCGGCCGTGTTCGCACACTGGTCCGGCCCTCACTCAACCTGAAATCACTGATCCCGTTTTCACCTGAACGCGTGCTGGTGTTCGGATCAACGATACAAGACAGCGAAGTGCCGCTGTATCAGGACACATCGGTGATGGACTTCAGGGTCATCAGAGCGGAGGACCTGGACGCACTTGACGACCAGAAGAAAAAGATTCTTTGGGCCGCCCTAAAGCAAATGTTCGGACTTTGATCCCTTTCGCCCCGGCGATTTGAAAGGTTCTTGTTTGGGCGTTTTAGTTCTTGTCCTATCTTTGCCCAAAATTTTTTAACCATCCGAAATGTGTCGGATGGTTTTTTACCATAAACCGTATTCCAAAATCTACAACCTCTAGTATGAATAATATTGCATATCTCATCCCGGCACTTGGTGCACTCGGATTAGTGGCCATGGCTATCAAGTCGGCATGGGTCTCAAAGCAGGATGCCGGTGATGCAAAGATGCAGGAACTGGCGGGGTATATCGCCAAAGGGGCGATGGCCTTCCTCAGGGCTGAATGGAAGATTCTTGCCTATTTCGCGGTCATCGCCGCGATATTGCTGGGGTGGTCCGGCACCATGGTCGATGAATCGCACCCGCTGATTGCCGTCTCATTTCTGTTGGGGGCGTTTCTGTCGGCTTTCGCCGGATATGTGGGCATGCGCATCGCCACCAAGGCAAACGTACGCACAACGCAAGCCGCCCGTTCCAGCCTTCCCAAAGCATTGAAAGTGTCTTTCACCGGCGGATCGGTTATGGGTATCGGTGTCGCCGGTATCGCGGTCCTCGGACTTGGAAGCCTCTTTATTGTACTCTATCATATCTTCGTTCCCGAAGGGGCTGCACTGGACGGCCTGGAAATGAAGCGCGCCATTGAAGTGCTTGCCGGATTTTCACTCGGAGCGGAATCAATCGCACTTTTCGCACGCGTCGGCGGCGGCATTTACACCAAGGCCGCAGACGTCGGCGCTGACCTTGTCGGAAAAGTGGAAGCCGGCATCCCGGAAGACGACGTACGCAACCCGGCGACCATCGCCGACAACGTAGGTGACAACGTAGGCGATGTAGCCGGAATGGGTGCCGACCTGTTTGGCTCTTACGTAGCCACCATCCTCGCCACGATGGTATTGGGACAGGAAATCGATGCATCGGCAGATCAGTTCGGCGGGCTCTCCCCCATCCTGTTGCCAATGGTCATTGCCGGTATCGGATTGGTGTTCTCCGTCGTAGGAACATGGTTCGTCCGCATCAAGAAGGAAACGGACAGCGTACAAAGCGCGCTTAATATCGGAAACTGGTCATCGATCATCCTTACGGCCATCGTTTCCTACTTCGCCGTGACCACCCTCCTCCCGGAAACACTCGTTCACCGAGGCGTTTCCTTCACGTCAACAGATGTCTTCCTGGCCATCATCATCGGCCTGATCGTGGGCGCTTTGATGAGCATGATCACAGAATATTACACCGCCATGGGGAAACGCCCGGTACTGTCGATCACCAGACAGTCGGCGACCGGCCATGCCACCAACATCATCGGTGGACTGTCGGTAGGAATGGAATCTACCGTATTCCCGATCCTGGTACTCGCCGCCGGCATCATCGGTTCGTATAGCGTTGCCGGATTATATGGTGTGGCCATCGCTGCCGCCGGTATGATGGCGACAACGGCGATGCAACTGGCCATCGACGCCTTTGGCCCCATTGCCGATAACGCAGGCGGTATTGCTGAAATGAGCCAACTGCCTGAAGAAGTACGCAACCGCACAGATAACCTCGACGCTGTGGGCAACACTACTGCTGCTACCGGAAAAGGATTCGCTATCGCCTCCGCAGCGCTTACCTCACTGGCATTGTTTGCCGCTTTTGTAGGGGTGTCAGGCATCTCGGCAATCGACATTTACAAGGCCCCCGTACTGGCCGGCCTCTTTGTAGGGGGAATGATTCCCTTTATCTTCTCATCGCTCGCCATCGCTGCCGTAGGACGAGCCGCCATGGATATGGTCAATGAAGTACGTCGCCAGTTCAGGGAAATCCCCGGGATCATGGAATATAAGGCCAAGCCCGAATATGAGAAATGTGTGGCCATCTCGACGAAGGCGTCGCTGCGCGAAATGATCGCGCCCGGAGCCATCGCCCTGCTCACACCCGCGATCGTCGGCTTTTCGTTTGGCCCGGAAGTGCTGGGTGGACTGCTCGCCGGCATCACCGTTTCAGGTGTGCTGATGGGTATCTTCCAGTCGAACGCCGGGGGGGCATGGGACAATGCGAAGAAATCATTCGAAAAAGGTGTCGAGATCAACGGCGTGATGCACTATAAGAAATCCGAACCGCATAAGGCATCCGTTACAGGAGACACCGTAGGCGATCCTTTTAAGGATACGTCAGGTCCTTCGATGAACATTCTTATTAAGCTGACATCTATTGTCGCCCTGATCATCGCCCCACACATTGCCCAGACGCCGCACGATACGGCGCTGAAAACAGACGCGGAAAAGCCCGTCACAGAGGTCGTCGCGAACGCCACAACGGCGCCACAGCCCTGATAATCAACTATAAATAAACGAAAGCCCCGGGTATTATCCGGGGCTTTCGTTATTTTTGGGATTCTGAAAAGTCACCCGTTGAGTTTTTACCGCGAGAGGGCTGAAGTGGTAATCCCCGCCCGCTATGGTGAAAAGTCAAAAGAAGTGATTACCTTATTTTATGTTTAACGTCGAAACGCCCAAAATACAACAAAACTTACATGGGACGGACGAACGGTATTTTTGGTCGACAGACAGCCGGATACCCGATAAAACAGCGGGTTACAAAGCCACAGGACAATGGTATACAGGACAAGCGCCAACATGAGTGAGAAGGAGATCTTTGAACGGATCCAGCGCGGTGATGAAAAGGCGCTTGAGTTGCTGTACAAGAAATACTATCGGATGATGACCAAGCTGGTGATCACCAATAGTGGAACGGAAGACGAAGCGCGCGATGTTTATCAGGACGCACTTGTTGTTTTCTGGCAGAAGGCCCGGTCCGGCAACCTGGTCCTGACTTCCAAGATCAGCACATACATTTACAGTATTTGCCAGAATCTCTGGAGGAAGGAACTCGATCGGAAGAAGCGTCTTTCCAATGAAGAGCGCGACTCCCCTGTTTCCATCGATATGGAGACTGCCGAAAAGGAAAAAATCATCGCCAGGTGCATGCAGCAACTGGGTGAGACATGCAGGAAGGTTTTGATGTATTACTATTTTGAGGAAATGTCGATGCAGGATATCGCTGAAAAGCTCGGCTTCGCAAATACGGATACTGCCAAAACAAAAAAGTACAAGTGCAAGAAGAAACTGGATGATTTAGTGAAATCACAATATTCGGAGCAGGACTTTTTAGATTAACCATGATGGCGGACGAACGGGATTTTGAATTACTGGACGATTACCTCAGCAACCGCATGCCGGAAGAGGACTACGCGGCATTCAGGCAGAAGCTGGAGGCCGACCCTGATCTTCAGCACGAATACGCGTTGCAACAACAGGTGATACGCGGCATCCAGCATGCACGTGCCGCCGAATTGAAGGCGATGCTGAACAAAGTTCCTGTGCCACCGCACAACCCGGGCGCTACCCTTGTTTCCAAAGTTGTCCTCACGGCAGTGGTGTCACTGGTTATCGCCGGCGCCGCCTACTGGTACTTCTCACCAGAGAATGTGCAGCCGACAACAACGACCCATGTGACGACAGAAGAGCCATTGTCTGCTGTCGAAGAGCCGGCCGCCGCTGAAACAAACCAGGAAGCAGCCAGCACATCAGATACTGAAACTCCGGAAGAAACGGAGAACGCACAACCCGATACCAGACAGCCGGTGACCCGGTCCGTGCCGCGCGCTGACGCAGGCAAGAACCAAACCTCTGCGGGCACTGAAAACAGCAAACCTTCCCTTGCAAAACAGCCCGAACCGTTACAGGTACCTGCACCTCCGGCAAGATCGAACGAAGCCGCATCCAGCGGGGATGATCTCGCTGACGCCACGGCGGAAGAACCGCCATTGATCATTGAAACCCATTTACAACAGGCTGAATATAGCTTCCACTACCAGCTTCACGGGGGGAAGCTCTCATTATTCGGCCCCTTCAGCACCGGGCAATATGAAACCGTCGAGCTGTTGTTAAATGGTTCATACGCGAAGTTTCTGTATTTCAACGAAGCCTATTACGCGCTGGAGCAGACAGGAGTCGACATTCTACCGCTAAAACAGGTGACCGACCCGGAACTACTGCAAAAGTTAGCCGATATCCGACAGGCACAATAGGCATACAAAAAGCCCCGTTATCACCAACGGGGCTTTTTTGTGCTCGTTTTTTTCTACTTTTGCTTTTTCATACATGCAGCGACCTGTACATCATAAGAAGAAACTCGGGGGCTATCCGGCCGCCGGAGTGGTTGTCAGCATCACGCTGGCGCTCGTGGTGGTGGGCCTGTTCGGCCTCTTACTCATGTATTCACAACAACTGGAACATCAGGTACGCCAGAATATCAGAATGCAGGTTTACCTGAAGTCGGGCCTTTCCGAAACCCAGCGACTGGAAATCGGAAACAAACTCATGGCGCTTGAGTTTGTGACAGACGACCCGGAATCATTGACATTCGTTTCCAAAGAGGAGGCCGCAAAAAAGTTTATTGCACAGACAGGCGAAGATTTCACTGAATTTCTGGGCGAAAACCCGCTGCGCGACGCCTATCTGGTCGCCATAGACGAGCAATACCACACGCCAGATCAGATGGCCTCTATTCGTGACACGATCGCCGAGATCAGCGGCGTGCATCAGGTTTTCTATGTCGAAGGCCTTATTGAAGCAATCAACCAAAATGTAACCAAGATCGCCCTCGTGCTTGCCGGTCTCATCCTGATCCTGCTTATGACCGTGGCGCTATTGATCAACAACACCCTTCGTATCGCCCTGTTCTCCCAACGTTTTCTGATCCGCAGTATGCAGCTCGTCGGTGCAAAGAGATGGTTCATCCAACAACCTTTTCTCCTGCGGGCGTCCGGGTATGGCCTGCTCGGTGGCCTGGCCGCCAGCGGCATTTTGTGGCTGGTGTCAGACTATGCGCGAACCAAAATTACCGATCTGCAGACATTGCACGACGACAAGCAGTTTGTGATCCTGCTCGGCGGATTGCTCGTGACCGGGGTGGTGATCGCCGTGTTGAGCACCTTCTTTTCGATCAGGAAATACCTCGGAATGTCACTAGAAGAACTGTACTGACCTAAGCACTATGGAAAAACTTCCTTTCGGCAAAAGCAACTATAGATGGATGATCATCGGAATCTTCGCACTCGTTGTGGGTTTTACGATCATGTCGCTCGATCAAAAGCAGCACGGGTTCGGGTTTCTCGGCCTGACACTCGGCCCCATCATTGTGATGGCGGGGTTCATCATCGAAATCTTTGCTATTCTGCAGCCGCCGTCAAAATAATTGCCGTCATCGCCAATCGCGGTCATTACTATGTCACTATTTGAATCGATCATTCTCGCTATTATCGAAGGCGTCACGGAATTCCTACCCGTCTCTTCTACCGGCCATATGATCATCGGCTCGTCGCTGATGGGCATCGCTGATGACCCGTTTACCAAGATGTTTACAGTAGCCATCCAGTTGGGAGCCATTCTTTCCGTGGTCGTGCTGTACTGGAAACGCTTTTTTCAGTCGTGGGACTTTTACTTCAAGATCCTGGTCGCCCTTATCCCTGCAGTGGTTTTCGGCTTCCTGCTAAAGGATACCATTGACGCGCTGCTGGAACGCGTCGATGTGGTCGGCTTTATGCTGCTCGCGGGTGGCATTTTCTTTCTCTTTGTCGACCGGATTTTCAAAACCGAGCACATAAAGGATCAGGCGGTCACCTATCCGAAAGCGTTCAAGATCGGCTTCTTCCAGGTAATCGCAATGGTTCCCGGGGTTTCCCGGTCGGCAGCAACCATTATTGGCGGACTGGCACAAAAGCTCGACAAAAAAACCGCAGCAGAATTTTCATTCTTCCTGGCCGTGCCCACCATGTTCGGCGCTACGGTGCTGTCCATTTACAAGTTCTACAGTGACGGAGGCTCACTGGGCGGAGATGAGATGACCCTGCTCGTGGTTGGCAATGTGGTGGCCTTCCTCGTGGCCATGGCGGCCATCAAATCCTTTATCAGCTTTCTCACTCGACATGGCTTCAAGGTTTTTGGATATTACCGCATTGTGCTGGGCGCAGTATTGCTCATCCTCTATTACCTGGGCGTTGAACTTTCCGTTGTTTGATGGACGCATCCCACAATCAAAATATTGATCGCATTCTTCTCGTCAACAAACCTGCTCACTGGACATCCTTTGATGTCGTCAATAAACTGCGCTACCGACTCCGGATCAAAAAGATCGGCCACGCCGGAACGCTCGACCCATTGGCAACAGGGTTGCTCATCATCTGCACCGGCAAAATGACCCGACAGATCGAAACGTTCATGGGCCTCGAAAAAGAATATACCGGCACCCTTATCCTCGGCAAGACCACACCCTCACACGACCTTGAAACTCCGATCCAGGAAGGGGGCGATGTAACGAATCTGACTACGGATCAGATCCAAAGGATCGCACACGCGCTTACCGGCACGCTGTTGCAACTTCCACCAATGCACTCCGCCATCAGAATTGGCGGAAAACGCGCCTACCACTTCGCCCGGAAGGGGCAGGAGCCCGTGCTTAACCGAAGGGAAGTCGAAGTAAAGGTATTTGACATCACCCGTATCGCGTTGCCGGAAGTAGACTTCCGGATCGTTTGCTCAAAAGGGACCTACATCCGGAGCATCGCCCGCGATTTTGGAGAATTACTTGACGTGGGCGCATATCTTACCAACCTTTGCCGTACGCGCATTGGCGAATTCAGCCTTGAAGACGCGCAGGAGATCGACGACGTACATCCCCATGAATCCGTAAATTGAGGCGTTTTGAAAATCAGTAACTATTGCTCGAAGCAATGAAGATTTACCACAGTATCGACGACTTTTCCCCGCTTCAATACGCAGTGGTGACCAGTGGTATGTTCGACGGCGTCCACGTAGGCCATCGCAAGATCTTTGCCCACCTTCGCGAAATTGCCTCACGCAATTTTGGCGAGACCGTCGTACTGACCTTTTGGCCGCACCCTCGACTTGTGCTCCATCCCGAAGATCACTCGCTGAAACTCCTTAATACGTTTGAAGAAAAGGCGACCCTGTTGAAGGAGCAGGGCATCCAACACCTTGTGCGGATTCCCTTCACGCGGGAGTTTTCCCAACTCTCTTCCGAAGCCTTTATTCAGGAAGTGCTGGTGAAGACCATCGCCACACGCAAACTCGTCATCGGATACGACCATCACTTTGGAAAAAACCGGGAAGGAAGTTTCGAACAGCTAAAAGCCAACGGCCCACGCTACGGCTTTGAAGTAGAAGAAATTCCGAAACAAGAGGTGGACAACGTGGCGGTCAGTTCCACCAAGATCAGGAAGGCCCTTGAGTCGGGGGATATTGAGACCGCAAACCATTTTCTGGGTCAGCCCTATCCGCTCACCGGCCGCGTCGTTACCGGCGACCGGATTGGCCATACGCTGGGATATCCCACTGCCAACATCGAGGTCGACAGTCGTTACAAACTCATTCCCGAAGACGGCATCTATGCGGTTACCGTCAGCGTTGGCGACACGCGGCACGGCGGCATGCTCTACATCGGATATCGCCCGACCCTCCATGGCAAACGCCGTCGGATAGAAGTGAACATCTTTGACTTCAACCGCGACATCTACGGAGAATCGATCACCATTCACTTTCACAAGATGATCCGCGGCGACCAGACTTTTGACAGTCTTGACGCCATGAAAGCTCAACTCGACAACGACAAATTACATGCACTCACCGCGTTGAAAGATGTCTGAAATTGGTTATTGGCCATTGGTTATTGGTTATTGGCCATTGGCCATTGGTTATTGGCCATTGGTTATTGGGGAGGGGTCCGGTAATGCTCGGTGTACTCATCCCCGATTGTCAATTGTCAATTGCCAACTGTCAACTGTCAATTGAGCGCAAGCACGCGCGAG
>CAYMWA010000091.1:11259-14968 GCA_964393795.1 uncultured Roseivirgaceae bacterium | reverse complement strand
GACAATTGGCAATTGACAGTTGACAATCGGGGAAGTGTACACCGAGTATTACCGTCCCCTTCCCAATTTCCAATTTCCAATGACTAATGACCAATTCCTCAATGCCCAATGCCCAATGCCCCAATACCTGATTAATTCGCTGCCGCGAGGAGATAAAGCACCGCCATCCTTATGGCAACGCCGTTTTCGACTTGTTCGAGGATAATAGCCTGCTTCGAATCGGCCGCGTCGCTGCTCAATTCAACGCCGCGGTTGATGGGTCCGGGATGCATGATGACGATGGGCTTCTTAAGGTCTTCCAGCATCTTGCGGGTGATGCCGTAGTAAAGTGAATACTCCCGAAGGGACGGGAAGTACCGGATCTGCTGCCGTTCCAGCTGTATGCGCAGGACGTTGGCGACGTCGCACCATTCAAGCGCTTTCTTCACGTCGAATTCGACCTGTACGCCCAGCTGCCCGATAAATTTCGGCAGCAGGGTAGGCGGCCCGCAGACCATGACTTTCGCGCCAAGTTTTTGCAGTGCGAAGATGTTCGACAGGGCGACGCGTGAGTGGAGGATGTCGCCGATGATGGCTACTTTCTTTCCGGAAACCGTGCCAAGCTTTTCGCGGATGGAGAAGGCGTCCAGCAGCGCCTGCGTCGGATGTTCGTGTGTACCGTCGCCGGCGTTGACGATGTTGGCGGAAATGTGCTTGGCGAGGTAGTGTGGTGCGCCGGGGCTGGCGTGGCGCATAACGACCATGTCGACTTTCATCGCCAGGATGTTGTTAACCGTGTCGAGCAGCGTTTCACCTTTCTTTACTGAGCTGTTCGAAGCGGAGAAGTTCACGACATCCGCCGAAAGGCGCTTTTCGGCAAGTTCAAAGGAGAGGCGCGTGCGCGTAGAATTTTCGAAGAAGACGTTGGCGATCGTCACATCGCGGAGGGAAGGCACCTTCTTGATGGGCCGGTTGATGATTTCCTTAAAGTTGTCAGCCGTTTCAAAAATAAGTTCTATGTCGTCTCTCGTGATGTCTTTAATACCGAGCAAGTGTTTTTGACTGAGTTTAGACATAGTTCAATCCTTGTTGATCAACCAGATTTTGTTTTGTTTATGCCCTTGTGCCTTGAGTTCGACCAACACCCGTTGCGAGGCAAGCGTGCTCACGGTTTTGCCTACATAGTCGGGAGCGATGGGCAGCTCGCGGTTGTATTTCCTGTCGATCATGACGAGGAGTTCAACCTTTGCGGGGCGTCCGAAGGCGATCATCGCATCCATCGCCGCCCGAATGGTGCGTCCGGTAAACAGCACGTCATCGACCAGCACTACGTTCTTACCTTCAATGATAAAGGGAATCCGGCTTTCATTGGCCTTGATAGGCTCTTCCCGCCGCCTGAAATCGTCGCGGTGAAACGTGGCGTCCAGGTAGCCTAGTGGAATGCTGCTTTTAATGTCTTTTTCGAGGTTCTTGTGGATGAGTTCGGCGAGGAAAATGCCGCGTGGCTGCATGCCAATGATGACGGTATCAGAAAACGACCGGTGATTTTCAATTAATTGCTGACAAAGCCGGCTGACAGTAAGGTCCAGAAGGTCAGAATCAAGGATAAGTTTTTTCTGCATACTTTCCGGCACAAATATAGAGATTTAACTGGTTATCGTGTAGTCAGTGTACCACGATTTTGTTGATGTAGAAGACATCACGGACACGGTCGCTCTTTTTTTCCTGATTGCGGATGGTTTGATAACCCCAGGTATAGAAGGTGTTGCCTACCCAGTGGCGTACGCCGTCTTCGTATTCTTTTTCCGAGCGGATTTCATCGGCGGGTTCTGTCAGTTTTATTTCCTGCGTGGTCTCTGTGGCGTTGCCGGAGTCGAGGGTTATCTGCTTGATTCGTAGTTCAGACTCTTTCTTGTAGAGCAGGTAAAGCGTTCGCCCGTCTGTGTAAAAGTCGGAAACCTGTTCAAGTGCGGGCCGTTTTACGTTATCGAGCACGATGCCGTGGTCCCAGATCAGGTCGCCCTTCGCATCGAAGGCAGCGACCACCGACGCGTACAACTTGACGTTGTCGGAATTGCGTGAGAGATCGCCGTATCCGTACGGCCGATACATGCGCATACCCGGATAGTAGCCCGGCCAGAACGGGTTGTAGTAATAGTAGGGATTACCGTAGTAAGGTCGACCGTATGGGCTGTTGTAGTATGGACTTCTGTTGCTGGACGCATTGTACACTTCTGCAAGCATGATGAAGCCCTCACGGTTTTCTTCAATACGGAAAGGCATAGCATAGGTGGTGAAGGAAGGGCGGCGTCCATTGTTGAGCGCGTCACGTGTGCTTTCGCGGATTTTTTTCGCTCGCTTTGGATTGAGGTAATCGAGAAAGTGATCCATCGTCCCGAAGTACTGGTAATTGATTTTCTGTTCAGCAAAGGGATCGACAGCGAGTGAATAGAATCCCAGCGATTGTTTTCCCTGCTTGTCCCCCCACGTTCCCAGCAACATCAACTCCTCCCGCTTGAGCGTACTGCTCAGACTGCTTTGGAGGGTCTTGTCTTCCTCCATTGACACAATATCCTCCAGCAGTAGCTCACCGTTGGCGTCAAATGTTTTGTAGACGATCTTTCTCAGGGCGCGGGTACTTCTATCCATCAGGACCACGTTGAAGGTATTGTTTTCATTGACCCGGAGCTCGACAAGTTCATTGTCTTTCTGAAAGAATCCCGGAAGCACCTTGATCGAGTTGTCGGTGGGCGCGTATAGCAGTATCGCCGGCTCGTTGCTGACATAGCCGCCGAAGATGATGTTTCGCGCTACCTTGTTGAAGTGGGTGATTCGAAAGTCGAGTTCGGGATTGATTTCATACCGAACGGTTTCCTTTCCAGTCCGCGTATCCACCCCGATCAGTTCGAGACTGTTTCGCGTAGTCTCGCCAGTGCGGTAAAGAAGAAAGAGTCGGTTTTCGTCGATTTCATAACCCAACAACCGGTTCCGCTGATTGACGGGCAGGTCAGTTTTCGACTTTTCCTCAAGATTGTCGTCAAGGACGATGATTTCCCACAGTTTGCGGTTGCCATCATATTTGTTGCGCTCCCGCACGAGCGCCAGACCGTCTTCTTCCAGCGAAATAACGGTAAAATACTCGTCAGACATTTTTTTCGGAAGCTCATAGCGCCGGGTCTGTTCGACCTGGGCGTTGGCGGACAGACCGGGGAGAAGCAAAAAAGCGATGTGAATCAGCAAGAAATAGATGACGGGCACGCCGGAGTTCAAATACTTCATCGTGGGTGGTTTAACTGCTCATTTCAATAATAATATCATATTCGGATGGTTTGACGGGTTGAACGGAAAGTCTTGACGCTCTGACCAGTACCATATCCTTTAAACGCCGATCTGATTTTATTTGTGCGAGCGACACCGGTTTTTTCAGCGCCTTGCCCGCGGATACCCCGACCACTACCCACTCCGGATCGTTCGGGTCCGCATATGCCGCTTTTGTCACCTTGCCTTCACCGATAATCGCTTTCTCACCGCCCGTGTGGTAGATGAAAACAATATCGCCCTTTTCCATTTTCCGCATATGGCTCCGCGCCTGAAAGTTGCGCACGCCGTCCCATACCGTTGTCTTGTCTTTGACCAGGTCATCCCATGAATAGGAGTCCGGTTCTGTTTTAAGTAACCAGTAGTTCATGTCTGCTTATTTTATCAAAATCTAATGTTAATGGAAGTTAAA
>CAYMWA010000091.1:0-11159 GCA_964393795.1 uncultured Roseivirgaceae bacterium | reverse complement strand
CAACTTGCACTAAACCTGCATTTAATAAGCGCGCACCAGTTTTCCGTCCATGTAGTTGATGTAGGAGCGGTTGACGACTTTCATGCCGCCGGGGGTGGGGTAATCGCCTGTGAAATACCAGTCGCCGAGGTGTCTGGGGCAGGCTTTGTGGAGGTTTTCAACGGTCTGGAAGACCACGGTTACATCGGCGTTCATCCCTGCGGGCTTCACAATCTCCGAGATCTTGTCCGACAATTCTTCGTACGTGAACTGGTCGTAGAGTAGCTTCACGTAGTTTGGCTGGTGCAGCTGATCTTTGGCACGGATGCATTTCTCGTAGACTTCGCCCAGCATATAGTCTTTTCCGCGTTCCCTGAGCAGGGCAATCATGGCTCGAAATGCCAGGAAGTCGCCCATCTTGCTCATGTCGATTCCGTAGCAATCCGGGAAGCGAATTTGCGGCGCGGAGGAGACGACGACAATCTTTTTCGGGCCCAATCGGTCAAGCATTTTGAGGATGCTCTTCTCAAGTGTCGTCCCCCGGACAATGGAATCGTCAATAACGACCAGGGTGTCTTTGTTTTTCTTGATCACTTCGTACGTCGTGTCGTACACATGGGCGACCATGTCATCACGGTGATCGTCGTCTGTGATGAACGTGCGAAGTTTGACATCCTTGAGGACCACCTTTTCGATCCGGGGCCGGAAGGAAATGATCTCGTCAATTGAATCGACGGTTGGTTTGCCTTCCAGAATGATTTCCTTTTGTCGTTTGATGAGGTAGTCTTCGATACCCGCCATCATTCCGTAGAAAGCTGTTTCCGCGGTATTGGGAATGTAGGAGAATACCGTGTTCTTAAGGTCGAAGTTAATGGCCTTCAATACCTGTGGCACGAGCAGGCGGCCGAGTTGTTTGCGCTCCCTGTAAATATCAGGATCGTTTCCACGCGAAAAATAGATCCTTTCGAAGCTGCAGGATTTTTTCTCGCCGGCCCTGATGATCGGGTGCTGTGCAAACTCACCGCTTTTCGAAATGATCAGTGCATTACCGGGTCGAACCTCTTCGATCTGGCTGTAGTCCACGTTGAACGCGGTCTTGATCGCCGGCTTTTCGGAGGCGACCACAACCACTTCGTCGTCAGCGTAAAAATACGCGGGCCTGATGCCATTCGGGTCGCGCACCACAAAGGCAGAACCCGATCCAATGAGTCCGGCCATGGTATAGCCACCGTCAAAATCCTTGCAGGCACGCCTCAGGATGCGCTGGAGGTTCAGTTCGTCTTCAATAATTTCTGAGATTTCGCGGTTGGTGTACTGGCCCTTGTATTTTTCGAAAATGCCCTGCACTTCTTCGTCGAGGAAGTGCCCGATTTTTTCCATGACGGTTACCGTGTCGACTTTTTCCTTGGGGTGCTGCCCGAGGTTGACAAGAATATCAAAGAGTTCTTCAACGTTTGTCATGTTGAAGTTTCCGGCCATCACAAGGTTACGGCTTCGCCAGTTGTTTTGGCGCAGGAAGGGATGAACGTTTTCAATACTGTTCATGCCGTGGGTGCCGTAGCGCAGATGCCCCAGCCACAGTTCGCCTGTAAACGCGACATTGGTCTTCAGCCAGTCGGCATCTCTGAAGTGTTCTTTTCCGACTTTCTGGGCTTTCCTGTATTTCTTTCCGATTTTCTTGAAGAGGTCGGCTACCGGCTGGGTTTTAATTGAGCGGTACCGGCTGATATACCGGTGGCCGGAAGCGATGTCTATTTTAATATTGGCGACGCCGGCGCCGTCTTGACCACGATTGTGTTGTTTTTCCATGAGGATGTACATCCTGTTCATGGCGTAGGTGGGACCGTATTTTTCGATGTAGTAGGCTAAAGGCTTTCGGAGGCGGATCAGGGCGATGCCGCATTCGTGAAGAATCTCGTCGGTCATTTTAGTGTGTTAAAAGCCAATGTTTGCCTCGTTAAGCGATCTCCAAACAAAGAACTACAGTGCAAAGTTAATCCTATTAATTAATCCCATCAACAGTCCGGGGAGGAAGAAAATGACAACAATCAATACAACCAGAATAAGGGCCAAATAATTTTCAAAACTGCCTTTTTTTTCCACCGGTGCCGGTGCGGCGGCTTTGAGGAATGCGAACCAGGGAATGCGGAGATAGAAAAACAGCGATATGACGGTGTTGAGCAATCCGAAGATCAGGAGCCAGATGAGGAGGTCCTTTTGGGTGGTCTGATAGGCTTCCCACAGCCCGGAAAAGATGAAAAGTTTGGCCGTAAAGCCGGCGGTGGGTGGAATGCCGGTCAGGGCAATCAAAGCCACGGCGAGGCCCGTTGAGGCAAGGACAAAGTGCTTGCCCTGTCCCCGGTGGTCGGCTATGGAGAAGATACCGTGCGCCTCGAAATAATAGAGATAGGTGAAAACGGCAAAATTCATCAGAAGGTAGACACCGGCGTAAAACAGCATGAAATGCAAGCCTTCGGGCATGAAAGAGGCCACACCGACCAGCAGAAAACCCGCGTGGGCAATGGATGAATATGCCATCATTCGCTTTGGGTCTTTCTGCCACAGTGCGGAGAGGTTGCCGACCGCGATCGAAAGAATGGCCACCATGGCAGCAATGAGTTGCCAGTCGTACGGCCCTTCGCCGTACATGTGGAGGGCGAGCAAGAACCGGGTGAGGATGCCAATTCCCGCCAGCTTAGGCGCTACTGAAAGCAATGCGATCACAGGCATCGGGGCCGCTTCGTACACGTCGGGAGCCCAGGGCTGCATGGGCACCGCCGCCATCTTGAAAAGGAAACCCGACAGGCCCATCAGCCCAGCCATCAACAGTAATGGGGAAGCGTTCGCTGCCAATCCTTCAGCGAAGGCAATGGAGGTAAATTGAAGGGTTCCGGTCATGCCATAGAGCAGCGTGAAGCCATATAGCATGACCGACGACGCGACGGCACCAAACAGAAAATATTTGAGGCTTCCCTCACTCGCCCTCTTGTTAAACGCATAGCCCACGAGGACGTACGAGCTGATGGAAATGAGCTCGAGCGATAAGAAGGCGACCATCAGATGCGTACTGAGCAGCAAAAAATGGCTGCCGAGGGCGATGGCGAGGATGAGGGTGTAATATTCCGAAAACTTCTTGTCGGATGGATGCCGAATTGACATCAGGCAGGTCAATGCCACAGCCGCGTCTACCAGCAGCATAAGGAAGTCGGCAAACCCGTCGCGTTGCAGCATGCCGTCAAACAATACGGAAGTGCGTTGGAGTCCGCCGGTGGCGATAAGGCCGAACGAGATCAACGATGTGAGTAGCGTAAGTGCATTCGGAAGCAGGTTGTTCCTGTTGTTGAATAACCCACTCGCCAACACGATCAACAAACCAGCGGCCAGGACCAGTTCTGGAACGATGCCCGCCGTACCTGACAATATGCGACCTAGCTGTTCATTCAAACTTTCCACCGCTAAAGGTTTTGCGTGAGCTGTTTGCCGGTATTCAAAACGAAGTCAACAAACGTTTCAGTGAACGGGTTAATCCAGTTCAGGATGATCTGCGGAAAAATACCGAACAGGAATGCGGCGACGCATAGGGGTGCCATTACTGCGACTTCGCGGCCGGTGAGCGGCGTCAGTTGCTCGGGCGCAGATCCCTTCACATGGAACGGGCCAAAGAACATGCGCTGTATTGTCCAGAGGAAATAGCCCGCGGCAAGGATGAGACCGACGGTGCTGATGATGGCGTAGCTTTCGTGGATGAGGCCGTTCGCGGTATTGGATTTGAACGCGCCAAGGAATACCATGATCTCTGCGATGAAGCCGGAGAAGCCGGGCAGGCCCATCGAAGCAAAAAATCCGATAAGCACGATGGTGAAATAAACCGGCATCTTTGTTGCCAATCCGGAATAGTGGTTGATGATCCGGTCATGTGTGCGGTCAGACAACACGCCGGCGATCAGGAACAGCAATGCCGAGATAATGCCATGGCTGAACATCTGATAGACCGCGCCTGTTACCCCCTCCGTTGTCATTGCCGCGAGACCGAGCAGTACAAATCCCATGTGGGATACTGACGAATACGCGATAAGTCGCTTCAGGTCTTTGCTCGCCATGGCGTTCAATGCACCATACACAATCGAGATTACGCCGAAGAGGGCGACGAGCCACGCAAAAGAAAGGGCGGCATCGGGGAAGATCGGAAATACAATGCGCATCATGCCGTAGCCACCGATCTTCAACAATAAGGCAGCGAGCACAACCGATACCGGCGTAGGCGCTTCGACGTGTGCGTCGGGTAGCCACGTGTGCAGCGGTACCATTGGAAGTTTGATAGCAAAGCCGATGAACAACAGGAGGAATGCCCATTTCCGTGCATTCATCCCGCCGATCATCCACGGCTGTGCCGGATCAAAAATAGAGTTGGGAATGATGTTCGCCGGGTCGCGCATATCCAAAAGATTGAAGGTGTGCGCAAATCCTTCCGGTGACGCGCCGTTACTCATGGAGAGATACAGTGCGATCAGGACGATCAGGATGAAAATGGAACCCAGCAACGTATAGAGGAAAAATTTTATCGATGCGTATTCGCGCCGTGGACCACCCCATATCCCGATAAGGAAGAACATCGGCAGCAGCATGAATTCAAAGAAAAGGTAAAAGAGCAGGAAGTCGAGCGCCGTGAATGTTCCGATGATGGCAGCGTTCAAAATCAGCAGGAGGACAAAGTATCCCTTGACGTTTGTAGTGATACTCCATGACGACAGGCACGTGATCAACATAATGCCGACTGCCAGACAAAGGAGTACGATATTAAGACCATCGACGGCAACGAAGTATTCAGCACGGAGGATTCCGAGGCTCCCCAGGTCAAGTGTTATCCAGGGACGCTGTTCAATAAACTGAAGTCCTTGCGAAGGATCGTACGAAACGATCAACTGAACCAGGAACACTACTTGCGCGAGACTGGCGCCGAGTGCGGCAATGCGGAAGTAGCGTTCGTGTCGCGGCGGAACGAACAGGATCGCAAGCGCCGCGACGACAGGCGTGAAGATCAGAAGGGAAAGTAGATAGTGCTGCATCGTGGTTCGAAGATCGCGTGCGCTTTCCTTTATTTTTTAAACGCCCAAATTATGAAAATAAAAATTCCGAACGCCGCCCAAAAAAGATAAAGCTGAATATTTCCAGCCTGAAAGGATCGGGTCACTTTTCCTCCGAGTCCTGTGAGTCGGGCAGCACCGTTGACTGTGCCATCGATGAAGACGCGGTCGATCCACGCCACGATGTGTGCAAGAATAACCTGGCCGTAAGCTGCGCTGTGAACACATGCGTCGATCACCTTTCGTTCTGCGCGATCGACAAAAGCTGCGGATATCCCGAGCACCTTTTGCGTGGTTATGGCGTACACATGATCAACGTAAAACGCATGATGCAACAGCGCACTCGTTTTAAATCCACGGCGTGTGTAGAAGTAGACACTCAGTGCTATCGCCGCGACTACCCAAAGCACTGAGAAAATCGTGATGGGCACGAGATAGGACGAGGTTTGTTGCATGACGGGTATCCAGCCCATAAAGTTGAAGGGGTTCCAGGAAACGAGAAACCACAAAGAGCAGAAGGCGAGAATGCCTACGGCAATACGCATGCTGTTTTCGGCAGGGTCGGTAACTGCGAGGGTTCTAATGGTGCGGCCTTCCCCAAGGAAGATAAACCATATCATCCGGAAGGTGTACATGATCGTCAGAAAGGAAACGCCCAGGATAACCACAATCATCAACCAGGAAGCCAGGCCCGAATGCATAAAGAGCGCGGTGATGATGGCTTCTTTCGAAAGGAAGCCGGAAAAGAAGGGCACGCCCGCGAGTGATGCGCCGCCAATGGCAAACGTCACGAAGGTAAAAGGCATCTTTTTTCGAAGGCCTCCGAGGTGGCGAATGTCTTGCACATCAAAAGTATTACCGGCGACTTTCGCGTCGTGCAGGGCATGTATGATCATGCCGGCGCTTAGAAAAAGGCACGCTTTGAAAAACGCATGAGTCAGCAAGTGGAGAAAGGCAGCATCGACAACGCCCATGCCAATGGCAAGCACCATCAAGCCGAGTTGACTCATGGTAGAATAGGCGAGAATCTTTTTCATGTCATACTGTGACAATGCGGCGAGCGCGCCAATCACGGTGGTGATCGTGCCAGTGATGGCGACGACAAGGAGTGCTGTTTCGGTAAACAGGCCAAAGATTCTGATCAACAGGTAAACACCGGCGGCCACCATCGTGGCGGCATGGATCAGCGCGGAAACCGGTGTGGGGCCTTCCATTGCATCTGCCAGCCACGTAAACAACGGAAACTGTGCTGACTTGCCAATCACGCCACAAAAGATGCACAGCGACGCGGCGGTTTGCCAGGCGATATTACCAGGCGAATCCAGAATGGTCGTCAGGCTGAAGGTATTGAAGGTTGCCCATACGATCATCAAGCCCACAAGAAATCCGGCATCGCCTATCCGGTTCATCACGAATGCCTTTGTGGATGCGCGGCCGGCTTCTTCCTTGTGCATCCAGTGTCCGATCAGCATGTATGATGAGAATCCGACGAGTTCCCAAAACACAAAAAGAAAAAGCAGGCTATCGCTTAGCACGATCCCCTGCATGGCGAAGGTGAAAAAGCCAAGCATGGCGAAATACCTGGTTACATGCCGGTCATGCTTCATGTACGCCGTGGAATAGAGGTGTACGAGCAATGAGATGAAAGCGACGACCGTGAGCATGAGCACACTTCGGTTCGAGCGTAAAAGCTGTACGGTAAAGGATGCGTCGCCGGTGTCAAACCAGGGCAGCGTAACTACTAACGGTGGTTGATTCCAGTGGGAGGCGAGAAGATATGCGGCGCTGCAAAAAGAAGCGAACAGTAACGTCGTGCAGACCCATGGAAGTGTTTTTGCGCCGGCCCGCGCAGGTGCCGCTATGGCGAACGAAACGAGCGGGCCAAGCAGTGCAATGAAAAGCAAAATGTTAACAGTGTGCTCCAAGCTTTATCCCCTTAGTTCGTTAATCTCATCCGGTACTGAAGACCGGTAATACCGGTATACATTCAGAATGATTGCAAGTCCCACCGCAGCTTCACAAACCGCCACAATGATGACGAACAAAGCAAACATGTTTCCTTCCCATGTATGTGGATGTCGTTGGTTGAAGGCAATGAGGTTGATATTCGATGCGTTGAGCATGAGTTCAATGCCCAGCAGCATCATGATGGCATTTCGCTTGATGATGACAATCGCCAACCCGATGCAAAAGAGGAATGCGGCTAATAGAAGGAGATGGTCAATCGCGATCATTGGATGTTGGTTTTAGCGGAGACGTGACGACTGCAGCGCCGACGAGTGCAATCAACAGCAATACACCGGCGATTTCGAAGGGCAGCACGTGACGGCTGAAGATCGCGAGTCCTATGGTTTCGGTGTCGACCGGTCCGCTCGTGGCGTCAATGCTGTGGTCGGCATTGGGCATATTCGCGATGAGCAGTGAGAAAAAACTGAGCGCAGCGATGATGCCGGCGACAATACGGGCATTCTTTACCACGAGTGCCTGCCCCGCGATTTTTGTTGTGAGCATGACCCCGAAGATGATCAGCACGACAATGCCTCCTGCGTATACCAGTATTTGTGCGACGGCGAGAAATTCCGCAAGGGAGAAGACATAGAGTGCTGCAATCGATAGCAGGCATGTGAGCAGGTAAAGGGTACTCTTAAAGACGTTGCGGGAGAAGAGGATACCCGCCGCGGAGAGGGCAGCGAGTGCGATAAAAAAGTAAAAGAGCACCGGGAGAAGATTCATGAGCTTGAAGGCTTTTGTCCGGGTGGTTTTATTTTCGGTCGGAAAACCGGTTTCGCCACAGCAGGTGGTGCGGCAGTGTTACCCGGCGGTTTGGCCGGTGGTGGTGCTGATGCGGCTGCCGCCGCGGCTTTGTTTTTCTGATGCGTTTCAAAGGCGCTTTTCTTTTCGGCGATTTGCTCCGGAGTCATGTCAGAGAATGCATAGGTGTGTGCTTCGATTTCCGTCACACTGAAATCAAACTCGTTGGTCATCGTCAGGCATTCCGTCGGGCAAACGGTTGTGCAGAGACCGCAGAAGCAGCATTTGGCCATATCGATGTCGAACCGCGCGGCGTAAATCCGCTTCGGGGTCCCGTCGGAGGTCTTGCCAATCTCTTCTGTTGCGCGAACAGGTTCAATTTCAATGCAGTCGACCGGGCAAATTTTCGCGCACTTATCGCATACAATGCAATCATCGATCTCATTGTGCAAACGATACCGACCGACATCGGGCACGGCGATCGCTTCGTGGGGATATTGCACAGTGGAAATGCCATGCGCTTGTGAAAAATAGTCGTCGTCCGCAATGGGGACGATCTTGTTTTTCCGGAACGCGTGTAGCAGGTGTACCCAGGTTATTTTCAAGCCCTCAGCCAGCGTGAAGAAGGCCGGGCGGAGGTTGCCGAAATACGATCGTTTCTTTTTAGTCATACCACACTAATCACGCAAAAATAGTAAAGAAATGGTGTATGCAGATGGAAAGAAAGGATTATTGAGGCTTGGGGACGGTAAAGGAAAATTTGCTGCCTTTTCCTTCTTCGCTTTCGACGAAAATCTTTCCGCCGTTCTTTTCAACAAACTCCTTACAAAGGATGAGCCCCAGGCCCGTACCTTTTTCGTTGGCGGTACCGCGTGTAGTATAAGGGGCTGTTTTATCGAAAAGAATTTTCAGCACATCATCCTTCATACCCACGCCGTTATCTTCTACGCTGATGAGCCACTCTTTCTCAAGCGGCTCGGCGCTCACCTTTACGCTTCCACCATCGTTGGTAAACTTGATGGCGTTTGTGACAAGGTTGCGTATAACGAGGTTGACCGTGTTGGCATCCGCATAGCCGATCGTGTTCTCCGGCACATTGTTATAGAGGTCAATGTGTTTGTTCGGGATAGACTCGAGCAGCTCGATGTTTTCGTCCACGATCTTGTGGAGGTCGATTCGGGCCGGCTGAAGGGATAGCTTGTCCATCTGCAGGAGCGTCCAGTCGAGGAGGTTATTGAGGAGTGTGCGGGTATGGTTGAAGCGCGACTTCAGTTCGTGAATATGGCGCGACAGTTCTTCCGGTGTCACGGCACCTTTGTCGAGCAGGTCGAGCAAGCCGGAAAGGGCGTTGATCGGCGAACGAAGGTCGTGCGAGATGATGGAAAAGAATTTATCCTTCACTTCGTTGAGGCGTTCGAGCTCTTCACTGCGCGTTTCCATTTCCTGTTGATGGCGCAGCAGGAGTGTGTTGATCTGGCGCCTGCGTTGGCCGCTCCTGTATACGGTGGCCAGGAGAATAACGCTCAGGGCCATGACGACGACCAGGATGTTGCGCACAAATTCCTGCTTCTTGATTGTGTCATCCTTGAGTTCTCCTTCTTCATTCAGCGCAGCGATTTCGGTGTCTTTGTCTTCCGTTTCGAACCGGATCTGATCGCGCAGGAGTTTGGCCTGCATATCCTGGCTGAAGAGGCTATCCTCCAGTTGCTTGAATTGCTTGAAGTAAGCCAGCGATTGCTTGTAGTCTTCGCGTTGTTCGTAGAGCAGTGACAAGCTATGGTAGCCGCGGATTTCAAGCGTGCGTGCGTTCGACTGTTTGGCCAACTTGAGGCTGTTGCTGATGGACTCCATGGCAAGGTCGTATTTCCCCTGCCTGGTAAACACCAGGCCACGGCCGAGTTCCACTTCAGCTATTCCAAACTCATTGCCTATTCGTTTATGCAAGGCATATGTGGTGTCATAGTACGCCAGCGCATTTTCGTAGTGCCCCGATTTCGAATGTACGGTGGCCAGTTTGGTAAGCGTGCGCGGTTCGAGTGCCAACACCTTTTGTCGGCGCGTGAGGTATAGCGACCGGAGCAGCACCTGCAGTGCGGAGTCGTATTCCTCCTGGCGTAGGAGCACGTCGCCGATTTCATCGAGTGAATAGGGTACGCCTTCCAGGTCGCCGACGTTGCGACTCATTTCAAGTGAGAGGCTGAGGTGCTCCAGTGCCCGGTCGTATTGTCCAAGCTCTTTGAACACCCTGCCGACGTTGTGCAACGCGACCGCCATGCGCAGCGAATCGTGGATGGCGCGTGCCACGCGGTACGATTGCGTGAAGTAGTAATAGGCTTCATCGTATTCGCCCAGGTCGTAATAGTCGTTGGCGACGTTATTGTAGTCCGTACTGAGGTTGGCACTGTCGCGATTTTCAAGGCTGGTATGCAGAGCAAGGTTGTCGTAGCGAAGCGCCGAACTGTAGTCGCCGCTAAGTGCATACAATGCGCCGATCGTTTGGTACGCCCTGATCTTGGCTTTCGTATGATGGTTATTTTCGGCAATGCGCAATGCCTGTTCGGCGAGTTCGCGACTTCGGTCGATGTCGGTATACTGATATTCGTTTGAGAGGCGGATCAATGCGGCGATACGGCTCGTATCAGACATGTCTGTTCTTAGTTCCGATTCCAGGCTGTCAATGACGCCTTGCGCGGTGGCCGTCGCCGACACGAAAAGAAGAAGTATGATATCGAGACATCGCGCCCGCATCCTATACGAACATTATTTTCCAAAAAGCAAAAACCACGATGAGTAGCAACGCCAGGGGCGTCAAGTACTTCCAGCTGAGCGCCATCAACTGGTCGACCCGAAGCCGCGGATAGGTCCACCGTATCCACATCTGAACAAGCACAAATAGCAAGGATTTACTCATCAACCAGAAAATGCCCCAAAGCAACGAAGGTAGTGTTCCCGGCGCGCCGGTTGTCCATGACGCAAACTTCAGGCTGCCGATGTCAGGCAGTGGCGTATTCCAGCTTCCGAAGAATAATACAACGCCCAGGATACTGACCAGCAGCATCATGGCGTATTCACCGAGCATGATCACCGCAAACCTGAATCCCGAATATTCGGTGTGATACCCGGCGATCAATTCCGATTCGGCTTCCGGCAGGTCAAAAGGAGCCCGGTTGCATTCGGCCAATGACGCAATAAAAAATATCAACCATGGAAAAAAAAGCAAAGGCATCCGAAAAACATTCCACGCAAGAAATCCGCCTGTTTTATCCACACGGATATCCCACACCGGGATGTCCAGCAGATATTGGGGCGTGGCTGACAGGATGCCTTGTTGATACGATATTTCCT
>CAYMWA010000090.1:10664-15158 GCA_964393795.1 uncultured Roseivirgaceae bacterium | reverse complement strand
AAATCAACTATAAACAAACCTCCGATGAGAAAAGTAGTTTACTCATTTTTTATTGTCGCGGCCATGAGCCTTGCGGGCTGTACACTGCCCAAAATGGTGAAAATGTCTAAAGACCAGCAACTTACTGTTACCCCAAATCCGCTTGAGGTACATAAGGATTCTGTGACCTTTGACATGGCTGCAAACCTGCCTGTTAAAATGTTAAAAAAGGGGACGGAGTACACCGTGAACACCTTTTATAAATATGGCGAACAGGAGGTTGCGCTCGACCCTATCACCTTTAGGGCGGAAGACTATCCCAACGCTGCCACGGAACAGCCAAAAGCTACCCAGACCTTCTCTTTCGCCTATGATCCTGCGATGAAGAGCGGCGTGCTGGAAGTTCAGGGCGTTGCCTCCAAAGGCGAGAAATCGAAGAGCTCTCCACGGATGCAGGTTGCGACAGGGGTCATTACCACTTCCCAGCTTGTGAAGCCGGTCTACTTCGCCGCTTACGCGGATCACGGTTACAACAACCAGCCTGAGCTGGAACCCGTGATCATCCCCGACTTCATCTTCCAACAGGGAAGGTCAGTACTGCGCCGCTCCGAGATCAGAAGCCCCAAGGGCAGACAACTCGATGCTTTCATTGCATCAAAGAATGCAACGAGCACGGTAACGATCACCGGTACGCACTCACCTGAAGGCGCCGAGCGAATCAACAGCCGTCTCTCCAATGATCGGGCTGCCGCGATTGAAAAGTACTATCGCGACCAGATGAAGAAATACGATTACCAGCAGCAGGCTGATGAAATCAAGTTCATCCTGAAGCCGGTTATTCTCGACTGGAACGAATTCAAAACCGCACTGGCGGAATATGACGGCATCACTGCTGATCAGAAATCTGAATACCTTAACATCATCAATGATGGCACTGATTTCGAAAGCCAGGAAGATCGGTTGCACAAGCTGCCCACTTACCGGAAGGTATTCAGGGACATCTACCCGAAGTTAAGGACCGCCAAAACCGAGATCCTCGTGCTGAAAGACAAGAAGACAGACGCCGAGATCGCCGTGTTGTCCAAGCAAATCACACAAGGTCAGGTCGACGCTGATACGCTTTCGCGTGAAGAATTGATGTATGCCGCAACGCTGACACCCAGCCTTGAAGAAAAAGCTACCATTTACGAAGCTGCCACCAAGTATGGCACCAACTGGGTAGCGCACAACAACCTGGGTGCAGTTTACATCGCACAGGCACAGGAAAACCCTTCGAATGCATCGGCCCTGGCTGACAAAGCACAGGCGCAACTCGATCTTGCCGCCCGTATCAACCAATCAGCACCGGAAGTACATGCGAACCTCGCATCGGTGAGCATGATGAGGGGCAATCCCTACGCTGCTTACAACCATGCTAAGCAAGCGCTTGACGGCGGCCTGAGTGGCGACAACGCTGCAGGTGTAAATGGCGTGAAAGGCTCCGCTGAAATTTCGATGGCCCGCTATCAGGATGCAGTAAGGTCTACTTCTTCTGCCAGTGAAACCGCTGTTAACCTTTTCAACAAAGGGTTGGCGCAATTGCTGAACAAGGACTACCAAAACGCTGCGACTTCCTTCCAGGAGGCAGCTTCCAAGGATAGCAACCTGGCAGTGGCCTACTACGGCGCAGCTGTCGCCGCCGCTCGTCAGGGCAATGCCGACGCTATTGTCAGCAACCTGTCCAAAGCAGTAGCTGCAGATCCTTCGCTGAAAGAAGCAGCGATGACGGATCTCGAGTTTGCAAAAGTATCGTCTACTGAAAGCTTCAGAAACGCGTTGAGATAACACGCTGAGGCCTCATGAAACCCTCCCGGACCAGTCCCGGGAGGGTTTTTTTTTGATTTTCAAGTCGTGCGAACGACGATTCCCACGCAAGGGATCGATTTTGGGCTTTAATGAATGTAAAGGCTTTGCCATTCACCCCCCAGATTGTATTTTTACGCACTTTATAAATGGATATGAGAGTTATTCAATTCCGGCAGGCGCTCCGAGAGGCGATGAGCGAGGAAATGCGAAAAGATGAGAAGATCTTCCTCATGGGCGAAGAGGTGGCGCAATACAACGGCGCCTATAAGGTCAGCCAGGGTATGCTCGATGAATTCGGGCCCGAACGCGTTGTCGATACACCCATCGCCGAACTGGGCTTCGCAGGTATCGGCGTAGGCGCAGCCATGAACGGGCTGCGACCCATCATAGAATTCATGACCTTTAACTTTTCGCTGGTAGGCATCGATCAGATCATCAACGGTGCAGCGAAGATGATGTCCATGTCAGGTGGACAGTTTCATGTACCGATTGTTTTCCGCGGACCTACCGGGAACGCAGGTATGCTTAGCTCACAACACTCCCAGAACTTTGAAAATTGGTTTGCCAATACGCCGGGCTTGAAGGTGGTCGTCCCCTCCAACCCGTACGATGCGAAAGGTCTCTTGAAAACGGCGATACGCGACGACGATCCGGTCATTTTCATGGAATCGGAATTGATGTACGGCGACAAGGGCGAAGTGCCTGAAGAAGAGTACCTCATTCCCCTGGGTGCCGCCGACATAAAACGGGCTGGCACGGACGTGACGTTCGTTTCCTTTGGAAAAATCATGAAGGTTGCGCTATCCGCTGCTGAAGAACTGGAAAAAGAAGGCATCTCCGCCGAAGTGATCGACTTGCGCACTGTCAGGCCAATCGACTACGCGGCAGTGGTGGAATCTGTCAAAAAAACCAATCGTCTGGTCATCATCGAAGAGGCGTGGCCGCTGGCGTCTATCTCCACCGAGATCACGTACCACGTCCAGAAACACGCGTTCGATTACCTTGACGCTCCCATCCAACGCATTACCAACTGGGACGCCCCCCTGCCCTACGCCCCTACGCTGATTCAGGAAATCCTTCCGAACGTGGAGAAGACGGTGAAAGCAGCGAAGGCAGTGCTTTACAGGGATTAAGAGGTTTGAAAGGATTGAAAGGTGTTAAAGGTTCGAGAGGTGTTAAAGGATTGAAAAGTCCTCTCAAAACCTTTCAGACCTTTCATTCCTTTCATTCCTTTCAAACCCATAAGCTCAGCGAAACCGCATGAAGCCACTTCCTGGACCCTTTCAGGAAAATATGCACAGGTTACTCGGTGAGGAATTCACTTCCTTTGCTTCTTGTCTGGACGACCTGCCACCCGTCAGCATCCGGCTACATCCGCTCAAGTATCAGGACACGACGACATTAGCAGATGTGCCCTGGAGTGCAACAGGCAGGTACCTGTCAGAGCGCCCATCCTTTACACTTGATCCCTTGTTTCACGCCGGCGCCTATTATGTACAGGAAGCCAGTTCGATGTTTCTCGAACAGGCAGTGAAACAAACGGTTGACCTCTCCCGTCCCTTGAATGTTCTTGATCTCTGCGCTGCTCCCGGTGGCAAGTCGACCCACATCCTGAGCATGATCAACCGAGACAGCCTGCTGGTCACAAATGAAGTAATCAGGTCAAGGGCATCGATCCTGGCCGAAAACATTCAGAAATGGGGATATCCAAACGCTGTGGTCACGAACAATGACCCGGGCGATTTCCGAAAACTGCCGGGATTTTTTGATGTAGTCGTCGTGGATGCGCCGTGCTCCGGCGAGGGACTATTCCGAAAAGACCCGGAGGCCATGGACAAATGGTCGCCCGGAAATGTGCAGCTTTGTTGTGGTCGCCAGCAGCGGATTCTTTCGGAGGCATGGGACACACTGAAGGAGAACGGAATCCTGGTCTATTGCACCTGCACATACAACAAGGCCGAAGACGAGGGTACGCTACAGTGGCTTCAGGAGCATTACGACGTGGAATTTCAGAAGCTGGTCATCGAACCCGAATGGCAGGTGCTGGAAGTCGACGAGGCCAACGTCATTGGCTACCGGTTTTTTCCGCATCGCGTGCGCGGCGAAGGATTTTTTCTCTCGGTGATAAAGAAACGGTCACCGGCACCATCGGCTCCGCTCACGACCAAAAAAGCGATACTCACACCCTCCCCAAAAATCCGCGATCGCGTGAGCGAGTGGATGACCGATCCGGCATCGGCCGTATTCTATCAGTTTAATGACCTGATCTTTTACACGCCGGCGAGTAAAGCCGCCGAAGTGGAATTCCTCCTTCAACACTTCCACATCTTGTACGCCGGCACTAACATGGCGACTTTAAAGCACGACAAACTAATTCCTGATCACGCCCTCGCTTTGTCGGTCGACTTGAGGAAGCAAAATTTTCCGACTGCAGACCTCTCCGAACCCGACGCGATAAAATATTTGCGGAAAGACACCCTTCAACTCAAAGAAATACCTACCGGCTTCACCCTCATCACCCATAATGACATTCCCCTCGGCTGGGCGAATGTTTTGCCGAACCGCGTCAACAACATGTACCCCTCCGACTGGCGTATACGAAAAACGATTGCGTGAACCACGCGGAGGTTGCGGGTTGCAGAGTTGCGGGTTGCAGAGTTGCAGGTTGCA
>CAYMWA010000090.1:0-10564 GCA_964393795.1 uncultured Roseivirgaceae bacterium | reverse complement strand
AACCACGCGGAGGTTGCGGGTTGCAGAGTTGCGGGTTGCAGAGTTGCAGGTTGCAGAGTTGCAGGTTGCAAGTCAGAACACCGGCCGGCCCTTCGGCAGGCTCAGGGACCGAAGGCCCCAACGCCTAACTTCGCAGCCGCACCCTTACCTCAAGGGTAGCTTCGTCGGGCAAAGCACATCAACACATCAACACACCAACACAATAAAAAAACCTATTTTTGCATTTTAATCGCTTACAATGTCATTATCTACCAAATACAATCCTTCCGAGGTCGAAGACAAATGGTACCAATTCTGGATGGAAAACGCCCTCTTCCACTCCGAGCCCAATCCGGAAAAGGAACCGTATTGCATTGTGATTCCGCCACCTAATGTGACCGGTGTACTGCACATGGGCCACATGCTGAACAACACCATCCAGGACGTGCTCGTGCGCCGCGCGCGCATGCAGGGCAAAGAAGCGTGTTGGGTGCCCGGAACCGACCACGCCTCCATTGCTACGGAAGCAAAAGTGGTGGCCATGTTACGCGAGCGTGGGATCAAAAAATCGGATATCAGCCGTGAGGAATTTCTTAAGTATGCGTGGGAATGGAAGGAAAAATACGGCGGAATCATCCTCGAGCAACTCAAAAAACTCGGCGCGTCGTGTGATTGGGATCGAACGAAATTTACGATGGACCCCGACTACTATGAAGCCGTGACCAGCGTCTTTGTTGACCTTCACAGGAAGGGTCATATCTATCGCGGACTCCGCATGGTGAACTGGGATCCGGCCGGAAAGACCGCCTTGTCGGATGATGAGGTGATTCACAAGGACGTCTCGTCAAAACTGTACTACATCCGTTACCAGATTGCGGGCAGCGACAATGAATTCGTCACCATCGCCACCGTACGGCCCGAAACCATTATGGCGGATACGGCCATCTGTGTCAACCCCAATGACGAGCGCTTCAAACACCTTAAAGGAAAAAAGGCGATCATTCCGTTGATCAACCGCGAGATTCCCATTATCGAAGATGAGTACGTGGCCATGGACTTCGGAACCGGCTGTCTTAAGGTAACGCCCGCCCACGATATGAACGACTATGAACTGGGAATCAAACACAACCTGGAAGTGATCGACATCCTCAATGAAGACGGGACGCTCAACGAGAAGGCTCAGATCTTCGTTGGAGAAGATCGATTTTTCGCCAGGAAGAAAATCGCACAGGAACTCGAAATGCAGGGCTTCATGGTCAAGGTGGAAGACTACCAGACCAGTGTGGGGTACTCCGAGCGGACGGACGCCGTTATCGAACCACGATTGTCGCTACAGTGGTTTCTCGCCATGAAGGAGATCACAAAACCGGCACTGGAAAATGTGATGAACGATAATGTCAGGCTGATCCCGGCGAAGTTCAAAAACACATACCGCCATTGGATGGAGAACGTGCGCGACTGGTGTATATCGCGTCAGCTCTGGTGGGGGCATCGCATTCCCGCCTGGTATGACGATTCAGGTAACTATGTTGTCGCCAAGACCCATGAAGAAGCGCTTAAGGCTTACGCGGAAAAATATCCCGACGCCACCGTGACCGCACTGACCCAGGATCCGGATGTCATGGACACCTGGTTCTCCAGTTGGCTCTGGCCGATGGCTGTGTTTGACACCACCATCTTCACCGCGCCTGAAAACAACAAAGGCAACCGCGACCTGAATTACTATTATCCGACCAACGACCTGGTCACGGCTCCCGAGATCCTGTTCTTCTGGGTGGCACGCATGGTGATGGCCGGTTATGAATACCGCGGAGAAAAGCCTTTTCAGAATGTGTACCTCACAGGCATTGTGCGCGACAAGGCCGGACGTAAAATGTCGAAGTCGCTCGGCAACTCGCCGGATCCACTTGATCTCATCGCGCAATACGGCGCCGACGCCATCCGCACCGGTATGCTGTTCAGCGCGCCGGCGGGCAATGACCTTCTGTATGACGAGAAACTCGTAGAGCAGGGAAGGAACTTCGCGAACAAAATCTGGAATGCGTTCAGGCTTGTCAACGGTCTGTCTATTGAAAGTATCGAGACGCCGGAAGAAAACGAAGTGGCCATGGCGTGGTTCGACGCACGGTTGAATCAGGCGCTTGTTGAAATCGACGACCACTTTTCGAAGTTTAGGATATCGGACGCGCTACACGCACTATACAAACTTATCTGGAGTGACTTCTGCTCCTGGTACCTCGAGATCGTGAAACCCGATTTCGGCAAACCGATAGACAAAAGGACATACGCAGCGACTACCCGGTTCTTTGAAGAATTGCTCAAGGCGCTCCATCCCTTTATGCCGTTCATCACCGAAGAGCTATGGCATGACTTACAGGGGAGGGACGCAGCTGATTGTGTGATCACCGCCCCTTACCCGACCGCGAAAACGTTCGACGAATCGATTCTGAGCGAAGCACTCTTTGCGTTTGATGTCGTGACGGAAATCCGCAACACACGAAATAGCAAAGGACTTTCACCTAAAGATCCACTCCCCTTGGTGGTCAAGAAAACCACCGATCTGCCAGAGACACGTTTTTGGCCGGTGATGAAAAAGCTCGCCAACCTGAGCGAGATAGAATGGGTCGCCGAGACACCGAGCACCGCCGGCACTGCCTTCCTCGTGCGCGCAGCGGAATTCTTTATCCCTCTTGAAAACAAGATTGATCCTGCAGCCGAACGTGAAGCCATCCTCAAAGACATCGCCTATCAGAAAGGATTTCTCGCCATCGTCGAAAAGAAACTCGGAAACGAAAAATTTGTGAGCAGCGCTCCTTCACAGGTAGTAGAGAACGAACGCAAGAAGAAGGCAGATGCGGAGGCGAAGATCGCGGCACTGGAGGAAAGTCTCACGCGGCTCGCCGGGGCGTGAGTGGTGAGTGGTGAGTGGCGAGTATGGGCGTGCGATTGCGCTGCTTCCGTGCGACTTCGTGAGGCGTGAGGCGTGAATCGTGAGGCGTGAATCGTGAGTGACAACCCTCGTCAACACACATCGCCAGGCACAACGTGTCCACCCGAACCGGTACCCTTCGACAAGCTCAGGGACCGGTGACCGGCGGCTAACGCTCCGGCAGGCCCTGCCTGCCAAAGGGCCTACACACTGGCAGGGCTCAGGCGCCCGCGATCGGTGACCTGCCTGCGCCTCAGCGCTGAACCCTACGCCAGCTCCAACAACCAGACCCACCAACCAAACAAAGCCGCCTCTCCATCACCCACTCAACACCAACATGAACACATGAACACATTAACACACTAACACATGAACACATCAACACATCAACACATAAGGACATTGATTTCAGAATCTCGCAGCAAAAAGCAAATCGATGTTCTTATACTTCAATCCAAACTTCCTCGCCACATGTTCATTGGTAAGCCCGCCCTTGTAGGTGTAGACGCCTTTCATGAACCACTTGTGCGAAAAGATCATCTCTTCGAGCCCGCCTTCTTCCGCTGCCCGCAGAATCGTGGGCGTAAAGATGTTGCTCAGCGCGGTGGTAGCAGTGTGCGCCACCCGCGACGCTACGTTGGGCACGCAATAGTGAATGACCCCGTGCTTCCGAAATACCGGCTTGCTTAACGTGGTGATCTCGGAGGTGGCGATGCACCCGCCCTGATCTATGCTCAGGTCGATGATCAGTGAATCCGTCTTCATGGCCATCACCATTTCTTCGGATATGACGTGTCGCGCGCGCCCCTTCTCCGCACGCAAGGCACCGATCACTACATCGGCCGACTGCAGTGTTTGGCTCAGCGTAAGGGTGTCGATCGTTGAGGTGTATATCTGGTGGCCGAGCATGCTCTTGATCCGGCGAAGTTTGTAAATGTGGTTATCGAACACCTGCACATCGGCGCCCAACCCTATGGCTGCACGCGCAGCATACTCGCCGACGGTGCCAGCACCAATGATCACCACTTTTGTCGGCGGAACTCCGGTGATGCCACCGAGGATAATCCCCTTGCCGTTGTTGGCCGAACTCAAGTGTTCCGCGGCGATCAGCGGCACAGTCGTGCCTGCAATCTCACTCATCGCACGGATGATCGGCATGCTGCCCACCTTGTCTTCAATGAACTCGTAGGCCAGCGCAATCACCTTCTTCTTTAACAGCGCCTGCACATTCTCCACCTTCAGGTGCCCCAGCTGCAATGCCGAGATCAATCCCTGATTAGGGTGCATCATGTCAATCTCTTCAAGCGTCGGTGGCTCAATCTTCAGGACCACCTGCGCCTTATACACTTCCTCTGGCGAGTACACGATCTTCGCTCCCGCTTCACTGTATTGCTTGTCACTGAATTTGGAACCGATTCCGGCTTTGGCCTCGACCCACACTTCGTGGCCGTTGTTGACCAACAATGCCACCGCGTCGGGTGTGAGACTGATACGATTCTCCTGCAGGGAAATCTCCTTGGGAAGTCCGATGAAAAAGGAGTGTTTCCCCTTTTTAACGCGCATTAATTTTTCTTCCGGATAGAGACTCGTCTTTGTGGCGAGCGCTTCAAATCCGCTCTTCTTCTTTTCCGTCATGAACAGAAAGGGCTATGGTTCTGTGGTTTGGGTTTTCTACAACAATCGATACGCTGGCGTGACTGGCGGGTATCAGGGTTGGAACCTTTTCGGGCCATTCTATCAGGCAATAATCGCCGGAATAGAAATATTCCTCGCTGCCGATATCATACGCTTCCGCTTCATTCTTTATCCTGTAAAAATCAAAGTGATATACCGGCCTGTCACCTTCAGTTCTGTATTCATTCACTATCGAAAATGTCGGGCTACTCATCGGATCTTTCACGCCCAATTCCGTGCAAAACGCCTTAATGAACGTCGTCTTACCTGCACCCATTTCACCATAAAATAACCAGACCGGACAATGGCGCGCCTGTTGAAGAAAGATTTTTGCAATATCCGCCAGCTCGTCCTCTTTAACTCCACACCAGGACGAGCGGTCCCCATCATACCACATTCTTCGAATTTAAGAAAATTAAAGGAATGATCATCTCCTCCATGCTCACTCCTCCATGCTGAAACGTGTCTTTGTAAAAGTTGACGTAGTAGTTATAGTTGTTGGGATAGGCAAAAAACTGGTCTTCAATCGCAAAAACATAGGAGGTGGATACATTTACCCGCGGGAGAAACAGCTTTTCCGGCCGGGTCACCTGCATCACTTTGTCGCCTTCAAAACCAAGGTTTTTTCCCTGCTTGTAGCGCAGGTTCGTATTGACCGACCGATCGCCGATAATCTTGAAGGGACGCTTGACGCGGATAGTACCGTGATCAGTGGTCAGCACCACTTTGACGTCCTTTTCTGATAGCTTTTTCAGAATATCGATAAGCGGCGAATGCAGGAACCATGATTTCGTCAATGAGCGATACGCCGACTCGTCGGGCGCCAGCTCGCGCACCATCGCCATATCGGTACGCGCATGCGAAAGCATATCGACAAAATTGTACACGATGACGTTCAACTCGTTGGTGAAAAGGTTATTGACCGAATCGGCAAGGTTGCGTCCTTCTTCCAGGTTCTTGATCTTGTGATAAGACATCTTTCCCCTGATGTTATTCCGACGCATCTGCTTGGCAAGAAACTCGTCTTCAAAATTGTTCTTCCCCTCCTCCTCGTCTTCGCCCACCCAAAGATCAGGATGGCTTTTGGCCATTTCGGAAGGCAGCTGACCCGAGAATATCGCATTGCGCGCATAGGCGGTGGTCGTCGGCAGGATCGAATAGTAATGCGTTTCCTCATCGATTGTGAAGTACTCGCCGACCACCGGTTCAATCACCTTCCATTGGTCGTAACGCAAGTTGTCGATGACAATAACAAAGACTGGCTTGCCCTTACTCAGTTCGGGGAAGATCTTGCGCTTCATGAGTTGATGAGACAGCAAGGGCTTGTCGGCTTTCGGGTCGTTCAGCCAGCTCTCGTAGTTGCGCATGATGAAACGCGCGAAATTGGCATTCGCCTCCGTTTTCTGCATGTCGAGCACTTCAGCCATATCCTGATTATCGTCCATCTGCACTTCCCAGAAGACCAGTTTTTTGTAGATCTCGGCCCACTGATCGTGGTTCATCACATCTTGAAAGGCCATGCTAATCTTCCTGAATTCCTGCTGATAGTTCAGGTTGGTTTTCTCGTTGACGAGCCGCTTGTTGTCCAGAATCTTTTTGACCGACAGGAGGATCTGGCTGGGATTCAAAGGCTTGATCAGATAGTCGGCAATCTTCGACCCGATCGCCTCCTCCATGATTTGCTCCTCTTCATTCTTGGTGATCATTACCACGGGAAGATTCGGCTTATTGTTCTTGATCTGGCTCAACGCCTCCAGGCCCGACATCCCCGGCATATGTTCGTCCAAAAAAACAACATCAAAATTCCTGTCGTCGCACATTTCCACAGCATCCGCCCCGTTGTTTACCGGTGTGATGTCGTAACCGCGTTGTTCGAGAAACATAATGTGCGGTTTCAAAAGATCAATCTCGTCGTCTGCCCACAGTATATTGTATCGCTGCATAGATCCTTTTTTTCTGAAAGTTAACTAAATTATAGAGTTTTAACCCGACATTTGTCCGGTCATTCAAAGCGTAATTTGTTGATTTATAAGGTTAAAAGGCTCCGCAAGCGCCAACCGGTGCCTCGCAACCTCCATATTCCGAATCTGCAATCCCTTGAACAAAAAGAAAATCATTAACGATCCGCTTTACGGCTTTATTCATCTCAAAAGCGCCCTGGTATTCGACATCATTTCGCACCCCTGGTTTCAACGTCTCCGCAATATAAAACAACTGGGCCTGACCGACCTGGTGTATCCCGGCGCCATCCATACCCGCTTTCAGCACGCGCTCGGCGCCATGCACCTCATGGGAAGGGTGCTCGACAACCTGCGTTTTAAAGGCGTGGAAATCAGCCAGGAGGAATATGAAGCGGCCCAACTCGCCGTGCTGCTTCACGACATCGGACATGGTCCGTTTTCACATGCGCTTGAACACTCACTGCTGCCTGGCATCAAACACGAAAGCATCTCCTACCTGATGATGTCGTCGCTCAACACGGAGTTCGACGGCGCGCTCGACCTCGCCCTGAGAATATTTCGAAACAGCTATCCACGCAAGTTCTTCTCTCAACTCGTCTCCAGCCAGTTGGATATCGACCGGCTGGATTACCTCAACCGCGATTGCTTTTTCTCAGGCGTCCAGGAAGGCCACATCGGCGTCGACCGCATTATACTGATGCTGTCGGTCCACGAAGACCAGCTGGTCGTAGAAGAAAAGGGCATCTACAGCATCGAAAACTTCCTCAACGCCAGGCGGCTGATGTACTGGCAAGTGTATCTCCACAAGACCACCGTAGCCGCTGAACGCATGTTGGTCAACCTGATCCGCAGGGCCCAGGCGCTGGTTCGCGCGGGCGAAAACGTACCGGCAAGCGCTCCCCTCAGGTTGTTTCTCGAAAGCCCTTTCACCATAGAAAGCCTCAAGAATCATCCACATGCACTAGAGGCCTTCGGCAAGCTGGATGATCACGACATTTGGGGAGCCGTCAAAATGTGGCGCGCACACGACGACCGCATTTTATCCATACTCACCGAAAAGATCGTCAATCGAAAGCTTTTTCAAATTATCCTCAGCACCGACCCGATCAAGAAGGCAGTCGTTGAAAACATTCGCAGCGCAGTGGCACAAACCTTTCAGACCCTGCGCGCGGAAGCGTCGTATCTGTATTCGCACGGCACCGTAACGAACGAGGCGTATACCGAAGGCGAGAAAATCAACATCCTGACACGCCGCGGCGCGTTACTCGACATCGCGCAGGCATCCGATCTGCCCAATATCAAGGCGCTGAGCAAAATTGTTAAAAAGAATTACCTCTGCTGGCCCAAAGATGTACCTTTGTAGGATTAGAAATCGGAAATTGCTGAGTCGCTGATTACCAGTCAATGTTGTTAAGTTAAGGCTTTTTGGCTTTTGGCGTTTAGCCTTTGGCTTTTGGCAGGGTCCCGTATCAGCCAACAGCCAACCGCCAATGGCCAACAGCCTTCTTCATTAGACACGCCCAATTTCTATTGACTAAAGACCAATGACTATCACTATGGAATTCACGATTGACCAGATAGCCGGGATGCTAGGCGGAGAGGTGCGCGGGAACGGGAGCGAGACGGTGAACATGCTCGCCAAGATACAAGAGGCGAAAAGAGGTCAGATCACTTTTCTGTCGAATCCCAAATACGAGCAATTCATTTACACGACGCAGGCTTCTGCCGTGATTGTCAATAAAGATTTTGTGGCAAAGAAACAGGTGACCTCCAACCTGATACTTGTCGAAGATCCCTACATCAGTTTCACGGCGCTCCTCGAAGAATATCACAAGCTGATGAGCTTTCAGAAGACCGGCGTTGAAGAGCCCTCTTTCGCGGGACAAAACCTGGCGCACGGCGAAGATTTATATCGCGGCGCCTTTTCGTACATTGGCAACAATGTCCGCCTGGGCAACAACGTCAAGATTTATCCGCATGTGTTCGTCGGCGACGATGTCACCATTGGCGACAACACCATCTTACATCCCCACGTCAAACTGTACGCCGGCACCCGGATTGGCAGTCATTGCACGATCCATGCGGGAACGGTCATCGGGAGTGACGGTTTCGGATTTGCGCCGCGCGACGATGGAAGCTACCGCGCCATCCCCCAAATGGGCAACGTCATTATCGAAGATCACGTCTGCATCGGCGCCAACACGGTTATTGACTGCGCGACGCTGGCGGAAGATTCTACGATCATCGGCCAGGGCGTGAAACTCGACAACCTCATCCAAATCGCCCACAACGTTAAAATCGGCAAGAACACGGTAATCGCTGCGCAAAGCGGCATTTCCGGGTCTACCCGCGTAGGTGAAAATTGCGTCATTGCGGGACAGGTCGGCATGGCCGGACACCTTGAAATAGCCAACAAAACCTCGATCGGCGCCCAGGCCGGAATTTTAAAGTCTGTCACACAAGAAGGACAAAAAATCATCGGATACCCCGCCTTTGACAAGATGGAATACTTCCGGGCGTACGCCGTCTTCAAGCAACTTCCCGACCTTAACGGACGACTTCGGGAATTGGAGAAGAAAGTGGCGCTGCAACAACAAAACGCCGAAGCAAAGAGCGTCGAAAGCAAATAGTCAACGTGAATCAATCGATTGCGTAATGAAGCCGCCAATGATTGGATTATACCGATTATTGGGCTTAAATTTGCCGACTTTCCACGAGCATGCTTAATATCAAACAGCAAACCATTCAAAAGTCCGTTACGATTTCCGGCGTTGGCCTACACACCGGTGTGCAGACGAACATGACTTTCGTGCCAGCCAAGCCCAATCATGGCATCAAGTTTCAGCGAATTGATCTCCCCGGTTCACCCATCGTGAAGGCCGACTGCGAAAATGTGGTCGATGTATCGCGGGGGACGACCATTGAAGAGTCAGGGGCACGCATCAGTACCATAGAACATACCCTTGCCGCGCTGGTAGGACTGCAGATCGACAACATCCTGATTCAACTCGATGGCCCCGAATGCCCCATTATGGATGGCAGCTCTATTCAGTTTGTGGAGACGTTGAAGGAGGCCCAAACGGAAGAACAAAATGCCCTTCGCGACTTCTTTGAAGTACAGGAGCCGATATTTTTCCGCGAGGCAGCCCGCAATGTGGAAATCGCCGCCCTCCCGCTCGATGATTACCGGGTAACGGTGATGATCGACTACAATTCGCCGGTACTGGGCAGCCAGCATGCTTCCATCACCGATATCCGCCAGTTTGAGAAAGAAATCGCCTCATGCCGAACCTTTTGCTTCCTGCACGAACTGGAAATGCTGTATAAGAACAACCTCATCCGGGGTGGCGACCTGAACAACGCAATCGTCATCGTCGACCGGGTGGTCAAGGATCATGAACTGGACAACATCGCCAAGATGCTGGGCAAACCGAAAGTGGCTGTCAAGCAGGAAGGCATCCTCAATAATATTGAACTGCGCTACAAAAACGAACCAGCGAGGCACAAGCTGCTGGATATTGTAGGTGACCTGGCCCTGGCCGGAAGGCCGCTCAAGGCGCAGGTACTGGCGGCGAGGCCCGGACACGCCGCCAATGTCGCTTTCGCGAAAAAGCTCAAGAAGGCCATGCACGAAGCAGACAAGCTCGGCCGGCCCAAATACAATCCGTCACTGCCTCCGGTGATGGACATCAACAAAATAACGGCTACGCTGCCGCACCGTTACCCATTCCTATTGATCGACAAGATCATCTACCTCGACAACGAGAGCGTAGCAGGAGTGAAAAACGTCACCGCCAACGAGTTTTTCTTCCAGGGCCACTTTCCCGGAAACCCGGTTTTTCCGGGCGTACTGCAGATCGAGGCTATGGCACAGATCGGCGGAATTCTTGTACTCAACACCGTTCCCGACCCGGAAAACTACTGGACCTATTTTTTAGGGATCGAAAGCATTAAATTCAGAAAGATGGTGCTGCCGGGTGATACATTGTTGTTCCAGTGTGATCTTGTAGCGCACATTAAA
>CAYMWA010000089.1:0-15219 GCA_964393795.1 uncultured Roseivirgaceae bacterium | reverse complement strand
CAACTAACCAACCGACAACCGGCAACTGGTAACTGGCAACTGGCAACCGGCAACCGGCTACCAATGCCGCCCCTACCAGGGCCCGCACAACCTGCAACCTGCAACCTGCAACCCTGCAACTCTGCAACCTGCAACCTGCAACCTGCAACCTACAACCTGCAACCTGCAACCCTTTTTCACCGTCCCGCCAAACCGGATAAATAAAGATTAAACTCCAGCGGGCTGGCTTCCGTGAACCCGTCGGACTTCAGGTCTTCGAAGATTTCGGCATCGGCCTCAAGTTCGCGCAACTCCGGATCTCTATCGGGATAGACAGTGATCTCGGTGACTTTATGCCGCACGGGATTGACCTTCACCAGCAGCATGAAACCTTCAAGTTGCTTTCTAAAATATTGATGCACGATATTGCTGTCCTTCCCCATTGTGCTTTATTTTGGTCATGATTCGCCTGTCCCTGCCCCAGAAGATTGAAACCGAGCGTCTGCTACTGGAACGGCTAAGGTACGAAGACGCTGAAGAAATATTTTATTCCTATGCCAGCAAACCCGAGGCCACCAGGTACCTCTCCTGGGAAACACACAAAACGATCGACGAAACGAGGACGTTCCTCGACTATGTCGTGCCAAGCTGGGACAATGGAACTGAGTTTGCCTACTCCATCCGCTTAAAAAACCGGCTGTTCATCGGCGGTATCGGAATGTCCAACGACAACGGGAAGATACAGTTTGGCTATGTCATCAGCCCCCTCCATTGGGGGCATGGCTACACCACAGAAGCTTGCGCACGGCTGCTGGCTATCGTGAAAACGATGAAGGGTGTCTACCGGATTGGCACTTTTGTCGACTGTGAAAATGTCGCTTCTATCAGGGTGCTGCAGAAATGCGGACTGATTGAAGAAGCACGTCTTCCGAAATGGTTCCGTTTTATCAACCAGGGCAATCGGGTAAAGGACTGCCTGTTTTTCAGGCTTCTGCCGTGATACAGCCCCTCGAAAAATATCGGTCGGTTTTGGTTTTGATTATTCCGTTTGCTATAATTGCCCCGTAAAGTTTTTGCGTATGGGAAAAGGGGACAAAAAAACGAAGAAGGGTAAAATAGCCATCGGCTCGTACGGCGTTACGCGCAAGCGGCACCCACGGAAGTCGAAAAACACCCCTGCAGCGGCGAAGACCGCTGATTCCGCCGCGGAAGCCGCTGCAAAACCAAAAAAAACAGCAAGGAAAAAAAGTGAAGCTTGAGCGCATATGTTGACATTGACGAACATAGCATGGTGGTGGCATAAATCGAAGTTCGATCGGTGCGCTCCTGTGCTTTAGTTTTTCTATAACAAGTTTGCTGAAGCCCGCTCCGATCCATCGGGGCGGGCTTCTCTTTTTCAGGCCGGCCGCCAACAGAACAAATGAAAAACGAAACGCGACAAACCAATGTATAAAATTCAAACCACCTCACGAAAACTACTGGCCGATACCCTGACGCCGGTCAACATCTACCTGAAGCTGCGCGATGTGTTTGCCTGTAGCGTGCTCCTTGAGAGCTCGGACTACCACAGCCACGAAAACAGCTTGTCATTTATTTGTTGTGACCCGATCGCCTCCTTTGAAGTTTCGGAACAGTCGGTTACCATGCAGTTTCCCGACGGACGGGAGACCCGCGAATCGCTCACGAAGAAGGGCGATGCGGCGGCCTTCCTGCAACAATTCCGGGCATCATTCGACGTGCCGGGCCCCGAGGGAAAATACATTCACTGCGGCCTCTTCGGATACATCGCTTACGACGCCGTGCGCTACTTCGAAGACATCGACATCCAGAAAAAGGAGACCACCATCCCGGATATTCTCTACAAACTCTATCGCTATGTGATCGTCGTTGATCATTTCTCGAATGCCCTTACCCTCTTCGAGAATGCATACGGCGATATCCGCAACGAAAAGAACGGGCTCGACAGAGTCGAACAAATCATTTTCAGCAATCGGTTTTCTACCTACCGCTTCTCGGTGACGGATGATGAAACATCAAATGTAACGGACGAAGATTTTCTGCGGATGGTGGAGAAGGGGAAGGAACATTGTTTTCGTGGCGACGTCTTTCAGATTGTGTTGTCGCGACGGTTCACGTGCGGATTCAAGGGCGACGAGTTCAATGTTTATCGCGCACTGCGGTCGATTAATCCCTCACCTTATCTCTTCTACTTTGATTACGGCAACTTCAAATTGTTTGGGTCTTCGCCCGAAGCTCAGTTGCAGGTGCAGAAGGGTAAAGCCCATATCTTCCCCATCGCCGGGACCTTCAGGAGGTCGGGTAATGATCAGGAAGACGCAGAGATTGCTTCCCGGCTGGCGGCCGATGAAAAGGAGAATGCCGAGCATGTCATGCTCGTTGACCTTGCCCGAAACGATATGAGTCGTAACGCTGAGGAGGTTACGGTGGAGGTATTCAAGGAAATACAGTATTACTCGCACGTCATCCACCTCGTTTCGAAAGTGACCGGTAAGGTGAAAGAAGGAACCTCCATCGTGCAACTTGCGGCAGATACTTTCCCTGCGGGAACATTGTCGGGGGCGCCCAAGCATATGGCGATGACGCTCATCAACCAGTATGAAAATGTAAACCGTGAATTTTATGGCGGCGCTATTGGCTACCTCGGCTTTGACGGCGCGTTCAATCACGCGATCATGATACGAACGTTTCTCAGCAATGAAAACAAGCTCGTCTTCCAGGCGGGAGCGGGGATCGTCTCGAAATCCAGCGCCGAAAATGAACTTCAGGAAGTGAACAATAAACTTTCCGCCCTGCGCCAGGCGGTACTGATGGCGCAAAAGATGTAGATCGGCTATTGGCGGTTGGCTATTGGCTTTTGGCCAACAGCTAACAGCCAACAGCCAACAGCAAACACACATATATGAACATTCTAGTCATTGACAATTACGATTCCTTCACCTATAATCTCGTACATATTGTTCGCGGATTGGGGTACACTGCAGATGTATTCAGGAACGACAAAATTACGTTGGAAGAGGTTGCGAGGTACGATAAAATATTGCTGTCGCCCGGGCCCGGTATCCCAGACGAGGCGGGCATCATGAAAGCGGTGATCAAGACATTTGGTCCCGAAAAGAGCATTCTTGGTGTCTGTCTTGGACTTCAGGGCATCGCCGAGACGTACGGTGCAAAGCTGTTCAACATACCGAAAGTGCTGCACGGTGTCACTTCCGTTACCGAAGTGAAAGATCCGGACGACTATCTGTTCGAAGGTGTGGAGCCGAAGTTTTCAGCTACGCACTATCACTCGTGGGCAGTACAACCGGAATCCATCAACGGCCAACTGCTGATTACCGCTGTCAATGAAGACAACCTTGTCATGGGCTTGCGCCACAGAGAATTCGACGTACGTGGCGTCCAGTTTCATCCGGAATCGGTCATGACAAAGGAAGGACCGAAGATGATTGCCAACTGGCTGAGGAAAAAATCAGTTGACAATTGACAGTTGACAGTTGACAAAGGGGGAGGTGTACACCTTTAGTGCAGACTGTGACTAATGACCTTATCCACGCGCAGTGCCGACGCTCAATTGACAATTGACAATTGGCAGTTGACAATGGGAAGGTGTACACCTTTAGTGCAGACTGTGACTAATGACCTTATCCACGCGCAGTGCCGACGCTCAATTGACAATTGACAATTGGCAGTTGACAATGGGAAGGTGTACACCTTTAGTGCAGACTGTGACTAATGACTAATGACTAATTTCTAATGACCAATAGCCAATAGCCAATAGCCAATGACCAATGACCAATGACCAATAGCCAATAGCCAATGACCAATGTCTAATATCTAATGACCAATTTCCAATATGAAATCCATTCTTAACGAACTTATTGAACACCGGTCGCTCAGTCGCGACATGGCGAAACGTGTGCTGGTTGACCTTACTTCCGGGAAATTCAATACCAGTCAGATGTCGGCATTCATGACCGTATATATGATGCGTACGGTGACGATCGAGGAACTGGAAGGCTTTCGCGATGCCATGCTCGACTTGTGTCTTCGCGTGGATTTTGACCGGCCGGTCATGGATGTCTGCGGAACAGGGGGAGATGGAAAGAATACATTCAATTTGTCTACGTTGTCGGCGTTTGTCACGGCTGCAGCCGGACAACCGGTTGCCAAACACGGCAACTACGGCGTATCTTCGGCATGCGGTTCGTCAAATGTGATGGAGTTCTTCGGATACAAATTCACGAACGACATTGAGGTACTAAAGCGCAGTCTGGATCAGGCCAATATCTGTTTCATGCATGCCCCCCTGTTTCACCCGGCGATGAAGAACGTAGCGCCTATTCGCAGGGAACTCGGGGTAAAGACTTTCTTCAATATGCTCGGGCCGATGGTTAACCCGGCTTTTCCCTCACGGCAGCTTGTCGGTGTCTTCAGCCTCGAGCTCGCGCGGCAGTACGCTTATCTTTATCAGGAAAGTGGTAAGGATTTTCTGATACTCCATTCCCTGGATGGGTACGACGAGGTGTCGCTCACGGGTCCGTTAAAGGTCTTCAACAATACGGGTGAAAGGGTGCTCGCCCCGGGCGATATGGACCTGCCCGTATTGGCAGCTGAAGACATTGCCGGCGGCGATTCAGTGGAGGCGTCGGCGAAGATATTTATGGCTGTGCTGGAAGGAAAGGCGACGGAAGCGCAAAAAAATGCCGTGATTGCCAATGCGGCTATGGCGTTGTATGCCGCCGACCAAAGCAAAGGTTTGACCGAAGCGGTGGGAAAAGCGCGTGAAGCCCTTGACTCCGGCGCTGCCCTTGCCACTTTCAGAAAACTAATCGATAGTCAGAAACATATCGCGTAATGAACATCCTGGATCAGATCATAGAACGAAAACGTGAGGAAGTCGAGGCACGCAAAGTCTCAACACCCGTCAAGGAACTCGAACAGCGCGCTCACTTTTCGCGCGAAACGGTGTCGCTCGCCGATGCTATTCGCGATAAAACCAAATCGGGTATCATCGCGGAGTTCAAGCGCAGGTCACCTTCAAAGGGCGTAATCAATGGCCATGCGAAGGCTGACATAGTAACGAGAGGCTATGTTGCTGCAGGCGCGTCAGCGCTCTCCGTGCTCACAGATGAAGCGTTCTTTGGTGGAAGCAGTCAGGATCTTTCCCTTGTCAGGGAAGTCAATACCTGTCCCATCCTTCGGAAAGATTTTACTATCGATGATTATCAGATTGTGGAAGCCAAGGCCATTGGTGCCGATGCAATATTGTTGATTGCCGCGGTGCTTACGCCGGACGTGTCCCGCAGTTTTGCAACCCTGGCGCACTCGCTCGGGCTGCAGGTACTACTTGAAGTGCACAACGAAACGGAATTGCGCGACAACCTCCATGTGGGCGCTGATTTGATCGGCGTCAACAACCGTAACCTAAAGGACTTTTCGGTTAGCATTGACGTCTCAAAGCAACTGGCAGACCTGATTCCCGACGGTGTAGTGAAAGTGTCGGAAAGTGGCATATCGATGCCTGAAGCCATCGCCGAGCTTCGACAATACGGGTACGAGGGATTTCTTATCGGTGAAAACTTTATGAAGGCGGCGGAACCGGAAAAGGCGGCCAGTGACTTCATCGCAAAAGTCAACGCGTTGTCGGCTACGCAATAACCTTTCTGTTAACCTATGCGGTATATTAAAGTGTCGATGCAATGAAAATAAAGCTCAAGGTCTGCGGTATGAAGGAAGCGGCGAACATCGCGGAGGTGTCGGCGTTGATGCCGGACTTCATGGGGTTTATTTTCTATCCGAAGTCTCCCCGCTACGTGGGCGACAATTTTCGAGTTCCGGAGGTGCTCACCCCTGCAACGAAGCGGGTAGGTGTTTTCGTCAACGCCACAACCGATGCCATCCGAAGGGCCGTGGCCGATTGTAAGCTTGATTTTGTCCAACTTCACGGTAGTGAGTCCGTTGCACAGTGCAGGCAGATCGCTGAAGAAGGGGTGGGCGTAATTAAGGTATTTTCCGTTGACGATGAAATGGACTTTTCGGTGACCGACCCGTATCACGAGGTGGTCGACTATTTCCTGTTCGATACAAAAGGGAAGCTCTATGGCGGCAACGCGAAGCGGTTCAACTGGGATGTGCTCTCGCGCTACGACCATCGAACACCGTTTTTCTTGAGCGGCGGCATTGATCCGACGCACATCGACGACGTTAAGGCGATGAAAGGATATAACCTGGTGGCATTGGACATCAATAGCGGGGTCGAGTTACGTCCCGGATATAAAGACGCGCGGAAGATTAGCGCCATTCAGGATATGCTAAAACATTAAACACAACTGACAATGAACTATCAGGCAGATGCACGTGGATACTATGGAAAATTCGGCGGAGCTTTCATTCCCGAGATGCTCCATCCCAACGTAGAGGAATTGCGCGCGAACTATTTAAAAATTCTCGAGGACAGCGAATTCAAGCAGGAGTTCGATGAATTGCTTCGGAATTATGTGGGCAGGCCCACGCCGTTGTATCATGCGAGACGGCTCTCCGAAGAAGTGGGAGCGACGCTCTATCTGAAGCGTGAAGACCTGTGCCATACCGGCGCGCATAAAGTGAACAACACCATTGGACAGATACTGCTGGCGCGCAGGCTCGGGAAACGCAAGATCATCGCCGAGACAGGCGCAGGCCAGCACGGAGTGGCGACTGCCACCGTCTGCGCGCTCATGCATATGGAGTGCATCGTTTATATGGGCGAGGTCGACATGGCCCGCCAGCGCCCCAACGTAGAGCGTATGCGCATACTAGGCGCGAAAGTCGTGCCTGCAACAAGCGGTAGCAAAACGCTGAAGGATGCGACCAACGAGGCGATGCGTCACTGGATCAACCACCCTACCGACACGCATTACATTATCGGATCCGTGGTGGGCCCACATCCCTATCCCGACATGGTGGCGCGCTTTCAGTCCGTCATTAGCGAAGAGATCAGAAGCCAGTTGCAACAGGTGACAGGCAATCCTCAACCCGATTATGTATTTGCGTGTGTCGGCGGTGGCAGCAACGCAGCGGGTGCTTTTTACCATTATCTGAATGACGCGAACGTACGTCTCGTTGGCGTCGAAGCGGCTGGCAAGGGCATCGATACCGGAGCGTCTGCAGCGACGACCGTGCTCGGTAAACCGGGGGTCCTCCATGGAAGCAGGACGCTGTTGATGCAGACGACCGACGGTCAGGTGGTCGAGCCCTATTCGATTTCTGCCGGACTCGACTATCCCGGCATCGGACCCATGCACGCGCACCTCTTTGACGTTGGACGCGTGAAGTTTGTAAGTGCAACGGACGATGAAGCAATGGAAGCCGGCGTACTTTTGAGCCGTCTGGAGGGCATTATCCCGGCAATCGAGTCGGCACACGCCATTGCCGCGCTGAAGCGATTTGAATTTCAGAAGGATGATGTCGTCGTTGTCAATCTTTCGGGCCGCGGTGATAAAGACCTCGAAACATATATCAAATGGGGGAAGTACTGACAAATTTCGGCAAGCTCAGGGACCTCGGCTCAGGGCCCTTCGGCAAGCTCAGGGACCCTCGGCTCGGGGTCGCTGCGCCTGTCGAAGCGCCGCCGGGAGAATCCATCTCAACATTATGAATAGAACAGAATCACAACTCGCAAATGAAGAACAGGATTACTGAATTATTTAAAGAGCGGAAAAACAATCTCCTCTCCGTTTATTATACGGCAGGTTTCCCCACTGCCGACAGCACTGTGCCGGTTGCACAACACCTGCAGGCAGCGGGTGCCGATATTATTGAAATTGGAATTCCTTTTTCAGACCCGGTGGCCGATGGCCCGACGATTCAGGAAAGTAACAAGACAGCACTTCAAAACGGAATGAACCTTCACTTGCTGATCGACCAGGTGAAGGAAATACGGGATGCCGGAGTCAACATTCCCGTCATATTGATGGGATACCTCAACCCGGCCATTCAATATGGAATGGAAGCATTCGTCCGCGATGCTGCCAAAGCGGGGGTCGACGGCCTCATACTGCCTGACCTGCCTGTATATGAGTACGAGCAGGATTACCGGGCGCTCTTTGAAGCTGAGAACTTGTGCAACACCTTCCTGATTTCGCCCACCACTTCACAAGAGAGAATCAGGAGCATTGATGCCGCGACAAACGGATTTATTTACGCTGTTTCGGCATCGAGTGTTACAGGCGCAAAGGACGGGTTTACGGACGAACAGGTGCAGTACTTCGGACGTTTGCGAGAGATGGAACTGAAGAATCCTTTCCTTATCGGATTCGGTATCTCTTCGCACGAAACTTTTTCAAAGGCGTGCGACCATGGTGCAGGTGCTATCGTGGGCAGCGCTTTCATCAAGTTACTGGCGAAGTCGACTGACCTTGAAAAAGACATCCACGCATTTGTGAAGGAATTGAAGGGCTGATCGAGGACAAGACATTTACATATTAATACAATTCATATGGCACTAACGGTTTACGGAATCAAGAATTGCAACACGGTGAAGTCCGCGTTGACGTGGCTGCAAGACCACAAAGTCGCATTCGAATTTCACGATTTCAAATCGCAAGGCATCAGTGATGACAAGCTAAATGCCTGGTCTGAACAACTGGGATGGGAGCCTCTCGTCAACAAGCGAGGGATGACGTGGCGTCAGCTGCCGCCTGCGGTGCAAAACAAGGTCAAAGATCAGCGGTCAGCGGTGGCCCTCATGAAAGAGAAAACGAGTGTCATCAAGCGACCCGTTATCGAGAAGGCCGGAAAAGTAGTCACCCTGGGCTTCGATGCCGATGCATTCAAGAAACACTATAAAAAGTAGACACGCATCCTGTGTCGCGATTAGCGCTGACCGGGTATCCCGTCCATGATGAGGCTGAAGCTTCGGCGCTTCAGATCCAACGAATACGAAACGGGCGTTCTGTCTTCGGTCTCCCGGCGGGCGATGGTCCCTGTTCCGGTGATCTGGCCGATCGCCTGTGCCAGCAGTGCTTCTCGTGGATCCCCTAACGGAAACAAAAATCTTCCATTGTCCGCATCCGTCACATCGGGCACAAAGCCTGTGCTGTAGTCTGACTGATCCTGTGCATTGAAGACCTTCACTACGATGGGTTGGATGCCCCATCGATTCTCGGGGTCGTCCGCTTCATAGAGCGTGATAGATCCGACATTTTTTCCGTAGGTAGTCTCACCGATAAGAAATACGTCCATAAATGGTTTCAGCGCGTTGATCACTAATTCACTAGCGGATGCGGTACGCGAACTTGTCAGGATATAGACGCGGTCTGACGTAAGGATGTCTCCGATATTGCTCGCCTTGTTCTCGAAATAGCTGATGAGGTAGTCGGCGCCAAGGTTTTCGTCGTTAAGAATCGCTTCCTGCACTGTCGGGTTGTAACGCCGTTTTGCAAACACCTTCGTGTCGTCTATGCCGGCGCCGATAAGGCTGGCAAGGTTACGTGCGGCCGTCTCCGAACCACCGCTGTTATACCTTAAATCAATGATCAGGTCAGTGATACCCGCAGCTTTAAAATCTGCAAAAATGGCCGTAGTCTCCGCATCGTATTTTTCCGGCTGATCATCGGTACCACTCGCAAAAAAGTTATAGACGAAGTAGCCGATCCGTTTTTCTCCCACGTCAATCACCTTGTGGAGGAAGTTCGGATCTTCCGCATATACCACGGATGAGACGTTAATCGTTCTCGCTTCGCCAAACTGCTGTTCTTCCGTGATCACTGGTCTGTAACGAACAGTGTGATCGCGTTTGAGCGCTTCAAGAAGATCGCTATAGTTGGCGATGGTGATGGTCTGGCCGTTGATGTGCGTCACCACGTCGCCGCGCTTCAAGCCCGCCGCTTCGGCCGGAGAATGAGGTTTCACGTACAGTATCTGGAGCACTACATTGTTGCTACCGGGCTTTTCCCGATACAAGGCATATTCGTATCCCGGCTCTTGCGAAATACCTTGAAGCGACCGTAATAGTTCGGTGTAGTCGTCCTGAATCCACGAAAACCGGTCTTCTTTGTAGAGCAGCGATTCAAAGTAGGTTTTTGGGTCCTGATTTTTATCGGTGGCGTCCGGCAGTTGATCGTTCCACAAGTACCAGAACTGCATGTTTTCAAGGATCCAGGAGTTCACGTACTGGTTACCCTCGTCAGGGACTCTGGCCGGAACAGGATCATCTTCACGGCATGACGTGAAGAGGGCGGGAAACAGCAAAACTGCGGCGACGATGGGTTTCCATTTAAACATATGACGGATCGTTAGATGATCAATATGATGCGGCATCGGTCGTATAATCTCCGGCCCTTATAAAAAATAAAAAAGCCTTTTTAAAAGTTCCGAAAGTCCGTGGCCTGCTACTATGAAACTGTGTAAAGGATTTATTTGTTGTGTTGCAAACGAAATTATGGCGCATTCAAATTTTTCCAATCTTGTAAAAGGGGAAACCCCGACATTGGTCGACTTTTACGCAGACTGGTGCGGGCCGTGCAAAATGATGAAGCCGATCCTGGAGGAGTTAAAGACCCAGGTGGGCGACCGAGCCCGGATCATCAAAATCGATGTCGACAAGAATCCCGCCCTTGCCAACCTTTTTCAGGTAAGGGGCGTGCCCACACTGGCCCTGTTCCGCAACGGTGAGTTGAAATGGAAGCAGGCAGGCGTAGTCCAGGCGGCCGAATTAAAGCGGGTCATCGACCAGTATGGCAGCTAGGAAAGGCTAGTGAATCATCCACTGCGAAAAAAGTGTGAAAAACTTTGAAGCGAGTGTTGAAAACCGCTATTTAGGATCATGGATTCGTCCTTTTTACAAAAGCTTTATAATTCCCACCAGGAGTGCCCCCTGTGCCCGTCACCCTCGGAAGTCGCGGGCTTTTTTGATAACCTTGTCGGAACCCTCTTTGCGGAATATACCCAGCTCAACTTTCCTTCGCTTGAGCATTTCCTGAAACACATGGAAAAACTCCAGTCCGACCTGGACCGGATTATTCGCTTTAATCCCCAACAGGGAAATGTTGAGTCGGATTCCATAGCGGCGAAGTTTTTTGATTCACTGCCCGAACTCTTTGAGAAGCTCAACCAGGACATCGAGGCGATGTATGAAGGGGATCCGGCGGCGAAAAGCAGGAGTGAGGTGATCAGGACCTATCCGGGGTTTTATGCTATTACCGCCTATCGTGTCGCCCATCAACTGCATCAGCTGGGCGTTATCGAAATCCCCCGGGTCATCACCGAGCATGCACACAGCAAGACGGGTATCGATATTCATCCATCGGCCTCTATCGGGAAGTACTTTTGTATTGATCATGGTACCGGAGTGGTGATCGGTGAAACCGCGGAGATCGGCGATTATGTAAAGATATACCAGGGCGTCACGATCGGTGCCCTGAGCGTCAGCAAGGATGACGCACGGAAGAAGCGACACCCAACACTTGAAGACCATGTTGTCGTCTACGCCGGCGCTACTATCCTCGGCGGTGAGACGGTGATCGGGCATCACAGTGTCGTAGGTGGAAATGTATGGCTTACCCGGAGTGTTCCGCCGTACTCAAAGATCTATTACCAGGCGAAGATGTACAACGGAGAGACCGACGAAACCGACATTGTTATCTTCAAGGCCGAACGCGATAAGTAACTTCAACATCTGTTATGAAACTCCATCAACTCATTGGCAACACCCCGCTGGTACAACTTGATAACGTGTCGCCTAATCCGAAGGTGCGGATCTATGGAAAGCTTGAAGGAGATAACCCGGGAGGAAGCGTTAAGGATCGTACGGCGTATGGCATGATCACCGGTGCGCTGGAGCGAGGCGACATACGCAAGGGCGACAGGCTTGTGGAGGCAACAAGTGGCAACACAGGTATCGCGCTCGCAATGATTGCCCATATAATGGGATTTGAAATGACCCTGGTCATGCCCGACAACTCCACTCGTGAACGCGTGCTTGCGATGGAAGCGTACGGCGCCAGGGTGTTGTTGACACCGGCGGCAAAGACGATTGAATATTCAAGGGCGCTGGCAGAAGAGATGGCGGAGAAGGAAGGCTATCACATCCTCAACCAGTTTGGCAATCCTGACAACTCAGCGATTCACTATCGCACCACCGGACCGGAGATCTGGCGCGACACCGACGGAGGCATTACGCATTTTGTGTCGGCCATGGGTACGACCGGAACGATCATGGGGGTATCGCGATACCTGAAGGAGCAGAACCCGAATGTGACAATCGTCGGTACGCAGCCAACCGATGGATCGTGCATCCCCGGAATTCGGCGTTGGTCGCCTGAATTCCTGCCGCGCATATTTGAACCCACCCGCGTTGACCGTATCCTGGACGTCTCCGAAGCGGATGCGCGGAAATTTACGAAACGCCTTGCCCGGGAGGAAGGCATTCTCGCCGGTATGAGCAGTGGCGGTGCGCTGAGTGCGGCAGTGCGCATAGCCGCGGAAGTAGATGAGGGCATGATCGTCTTCATCGTCTGTGACCGTGGCGACCGATATCTTAGCTCGGATCTCTTCAGCTAAACGATCACATCAATCATTGAAACAGTGGGCGCCTCTGGCCGGTCCGCCGGATGGACGAGAAAGTATTCCGGGTTACCGGTAATGTTCCGGCACATCGGCAAGTCCCGCAGCGATGTTGCTTCTCATGGGTGAGTGTGGTACAAAGAAGGGGAACGCTTTTATAATCCGCAAATATTGTTACATATTCACACCATGAACACGGACACACCACATATTGTGATTATTTCTGCGAGTGTACGCACGGGACGAGTCAGCCACCGCGTAGCCCTCTACTTCGAGAACTATCTGGTCAAGCACAATCTCGCCACAGCGGAGATACTTGATCTGCAAACGTATCAGTTTCCACTTTTTAATGAACGCCTGAAGTACCTGCCGTCGCCATCACCGGACGTGCTGGCGTTCGCCGACAAGGTGAAGCGTGCCGATGGCGTCCTCATCGTCACGCCGGAGTACAACGGTGGCTATCCGGCAAGCATCAAGAATGCAACGGACTTGCTATATGCAGAGTGGTATCGCAAGCCGATCGGCATCGTTACGGTCTCAGACGGTTCCTTTGGGGGCACGCAAGTGATTACCTCGCTGCTATTCAGTCTTTGGAAAATGCATGCGTGGGTGATACCGGCCATGTTTCCGGTGCCCTATGCTGATCAGGCTTTTTCCGAAAACGGCCATCCGGCAAAATCGTCGACCGATGAGCGAGCGGAGATCTTCCTCAATGAGTTCTTCTGGTGCGTGGCGGCGAAGGGAAAGATGGACAACGACGAAAAAGAACGATAGTACTAAAGGGTCACGACAGTGGCTGGTCAGGGGCGCTTAGCCAGTTTTTTAGCAAGGGCCCGTCGCTGCCGTACAATGGATCGTTTTCGGGCATGGGTACCTTCCTTATATTTTCATCGACCGCGGGGCGTTCACCTTCCTTCCCGTAGTTCATGTCGAACTGCTGGCCTCCCGGGTACGCGCCCAAACAAGTGAAGCCGGGGGTATGATCGGTGCGCTTGTGCGCGACACCGGCGGGGATGATCACCACGTCGCCGGCCTCAAGCGAAACGGAGATGCCATCAGGTCCGCCAAACTGAATGCTGCACGAGCCGGTGATTCCCACCAGAATTTCATGCGCGGTCGAATGATAGTGGTGATAGTCATATATCCCGTTGACCCAGGAATTGCCCCAACTATTCGTTTCGAGAATCTCCCGAACGGTGTCTGTATCAACCTCGCCGCCGTCCCGAAAGGCAGCGTGATAGAGGAGCAGCGGCAGTAATCCGTTGTTAGGAAAGTTGCCGTTTTCCTGCAGTATCCTCCGTTCGATATTGAGCATTTGAATAGGTTGAAGAAAATCTGTCAGCGAACTCATTTCTTTTTATTTAGGTGTTACTGCATATCATTCGGGGCCGCTGGAACGTGGCGTTAAAAAAGTATTCCGCCGGTCCGGGGAGGTGACCGTGGCCCGCGATTTTTGCCGATACTCCTTCTGTTAATAACTTGCAGTCGCTTATGAGCAATCCAACTGTGTGGACCATCGGGCATTCAACACGTTCGGCGGATGAGTTCCTGGGCCTACTTTCGATGCACGGGATCAAGTGCCTTGTCGACATTCGGGCCTTTCCAGGTTCCCGCCGGTATCCCCATTTCAACAAAGAACATTTGTCGGTGTTCCTTGAGGAAAATGGTATCGGGTATCGGCACATGGTCGGGCTTGGCGGAAGAAGGCGTCCCCTCAAGAATTCACCTAATATCGCGTGGCGCAATGCCTCGTTTCGCGGTTACGCCGATTACATGCAGACAGACGAATTTAAGAAAGAGGTAGCACTGTTGGAAGACCTCAGTCGAAAAACGCACACGGCGTATATGTGCTCGGAGGCGACATGGTGGCGGTGCCATAGGGCGTTGGTGTCGGACTACTTGAAAGCAAAAGGGTGGGAGGTGTTGCACATCATGGAACATGGCAAACTGACGCCACACCCGTATACCAGTCCGGCACGTGCTGTGCAGGGTACTTTGTTCTACGATCGTGCGCCTACGGATGAGTGACGGAGAACTGTACGTATCGCGGAGCGCGTGGGTAGGTCGCAACTGCTGCAGACCAAACGATGTTGGCACATGAAAACGTTACACCACGGCGAAAGTATCGGAAGTGAGGGGTCCTGAATCCTGTTATCCTTTCATCTCCAGAGAATGGATCGGATGTTTTGTTTACGCAGGAAGCCCACACATATTTCATAAAGACGTTTTCTTTGGATTAAAAAAAACTGTTCCTGTCGCTGGAATTAAACCTTTATCACCTTCACGCGCGGACGCTTCATTGTGTTGTCGCCGGAATCGGTGATCATTCCCTCCACGCCGATATATTGCGACTGCTTTTCCCGCGGAACGCTGACGTTGCTGTTCACTGCAATGGAATTGTGGAAGCCCATGACGCGCATACCCTTTTCCAACCGCCTGCCGCCGTCCACTGCGGTGGCTTCCACCTCCCTGCCATTGAGGTAGTCAGTGTAGTTGTCGTTGATAATCACCTTTGGCAAATCCATTTCTTCGACCTTTTGGATTAGTGTGACGCCAAAAATCGTACCCTCCAACGAACGGACCTTGAACCGACAACACCTGCCTTTGCATGAAATAGGTAGCCGTCAACCAAGGTTCAACTTCCGGGAAGTTTTGAACTTCCCGGAAGTTGCCCTTCGG
>CAYMWA010000088.1:0-15348 GCA_964393795.1 uncultured Roseivirgaceae bacterium | reverse complement strand
TTCATTCACAAACCTTCGTTTTCACTTTCTTCTCCACGGCCATACCCAACTGCTCTGCTAGTTCAAGGTCGGCGCAGGCGCCGGCTTTGTCTTTCAACTTCGCCTTCGCCATGGCGCGGTTGTAGATGGCAGGGGCGTAGTCGGACTGATACACCAGCGCAGCGTTAAAGTCGTCGATCGCATCGCGGTATCGCTCAAGTTTGAACAGCACATTGCCACGGTTGATCCACGCCCTGAAGAAGTCATCCCGCATATCGATCGCCTTTGTGTAATCCGCGAAGGCGCCCTCGAAATCTTTCAGTCTTTCTCTCGCCAGTCCTCGCCCTAACCAGATCTCTTCATTCGACGAGTCGATTTCCAAGGCACGGCTATAGTCGTCAACAGCCCCCTTGTAGTACCCACCTTCGAAACGCTGCTGGGCACGTTCAAGATAGGGGTATAGCATGGTGGAATCGCGCTCGATGGTTTCGGTGAGGCGGTCCTCATAGGTGGTTGTCTTCCCTTGCTTCGCCTCAAGTGCTGCGAGGTTGTGAAGGGCGAGCGTGTGGTGGTCATTGAGCTTCAGCGCGTGCTTGTAATCGTCCGCAGCAGTGGTGTCGTTCAGCACCTCCTTAGAGAGTCCGCGGTTGACAAAGTAGTCTGGCTCATTCGGATTGCGCATGATGGCCGAGTCATAAAACGCAACAGCCCTGCGGTGGTTCTTAAGCTTCGCTTCGGTGAGTCCAAGATAATTGTAGATATAGGATTTGTGTCCGCTCTCAGCCGTCATCACCGGGTTGCGATCGCCGACGGCCGGATGCTGCCTGTAAAAGAGGGTGTTGGCGCCGGCCGGATCGAGGTGCAGCAGGGTGACAAAATCGTCGCGCGCCTGATCATAAAATCCGATTTTGTATCGCAGGATCGCGCGGCTCAGCAGCACAGGAAGGTGCGTGGGAAATTGTTCGAGGTAGATGCTGTAGTCCGTGAGTGCCCCGTCATTATCGTTCAGGAGTTCTCGCACTGACCCTCGCAGGGCATACGCATCGAAATAACCCGGATATTCCTTGAGACATTCATTGAGCAGACCCAGGGCGGTTTGCCAGGCGTTGTTGTTGTACGCCTCTTCCGCTTCCTCAAAAATCTGATATGCTTTTTTCGGCTTGTCTTGTGCGAACGCCCCGCCACAACCCAACAACAATATCCCCACAAACAATTTTGTCTTCATAAGTTCTCCTGCCAATGACAGATTACGATGCCGGCGCTTCGCCGCGCTAACGACCGGCTCGCTTCGACGGAACTTCCCCGAAGTGGTCCCCCGACCTTGGAGGTTGCGCCTGCGTCTGCCGGGAGGCGGTTCCCGAGATTGTCGAAGTGCCGCGTCGAAGTCTACTAAATTAATCAATAATCCCTCACGCGGCATTCCTTTTTTACCAAACGCCACGAACCCGACCATCCCCCAGCGCCAACCCCCGGGAGACAGGGGTCGCCCGCTAACCGGCCGCCGGGAATCGATTTTTTGTTGCTTTTACTTAAAGTGATTTACTTTAACTATGTTTGTCAAACTTATACGCTTTCAGTAACTTAGCTGTGGATGGTTAACTTTTTAATCTAAACATAATTTTTTATGCGCGCCATTTGGAGAGGTCACATTCAATTCTCACTGGTCACCATTCCGGTCAGGATTTACAATGCCATTGACGCAAGCGAATCGATCAGTTTCAATCTGCTTTCGAAGGAGGGGCACAACCCCGTAGGGTATGAGAAAAAGGACAAGGTTACCGGCGAGACGTTGAAGAATGACGATATCGTCAAGGGGTATCAGTACGAGCCGGGACAGTTCGTGATCATCGAGCCCGAAGACTTTGCGAAGGTCAAACTGAAGAGCGAGAAGGTCATCGAAATCCAGGGTTTTGTGAATGCCGAAGAAGTACCGGCTACCCTTTTCGAAGCCCCCTATTACATCGGTCCGGACGGCGATGTAGCGGCCAAAACCTATGGTTTGCTCAGCGAAACGCTCCGGCAGGCCAACATGCTGGGTGTCGGAAAGGTGGTACTGCGCGACCGCGAAGTGCCGCTGCTGCTTGCTCCCTACGACAAAGGTATTGTCATGTATCGGCTCAGGTTCCCCCATGAAGTGCGGGACATCAACGAAGTGCCGATGCTGAACCAGGTCAAAGCCGACAAAGACCAGTTGAAACTGGCCAGGACGCTTGTCGATTCCATGACGATGAAATTTGCCGACATCGAAATGAAAGACCACTATACCGAGGCGTTAAAGGAAATCATCGATGCCAAGGTGGCCGGAAGAGAGGTGGTGATGGTGGCGGAAGAAGCACCGGAAGTGGTGGACATCATGACAGCGCTCAAGGCGAGCATCGACGCAGCGAAGAAGAAACCAATGGAAAAAGCCAAAGGCGAAACCGCCAAGAAAGCCAAAGCGGAAAAAGCGCCAAAGAAAGCCAGTCGCCGAAAAGCCGGTTAGCATTCACATACCGCACGTACGGCCGCTTCAATAATCAATGGCGCAACATTCTTGCAGCGGATCGCTGAGACGTCGGTAAGAAAAGTTAATTTTGCAGGGATGGCCAAGATCGTTCAGTTTCCAATTAGCCCCGCGCCGGAGAAATTCGGTCTGCAGCGCGCGCGAAAAAAGCGGGGAAAGGACGGCGCCAAACGCGGCCAGCTTGACCTGTTTTCCAGTGGAAAAGTGGTCAGGCTTCATCAACTCACTTCCTTTGAGGAGGCGTACCAGGCTGATGAGTCGGGCGATACCCAAAAAGCACGCCTCTACTATCAGAAAGCGATTGAAGAAAATGATTGCAGTGCTGATGCATGGTGCAACCTCGGCATCATTGATTTTCAGCAAAGTAACTACCCCAAAGCAATTGATTGCTTTACCCGGTGCCTCAAGGAAGATCCGCGTCATACCGAAGCCCATTACAATCTCGCGAACGTTTACGCCGAACTGGGGAATCACGCACTTGCCAAAGTGCATTATGGCATCGCCATCGAACTCGATCCCGATTTTCTGAATGGCTACTACAACCTCGGTCTCACCCATGCCGTGATCAGGGAGTACCGAGAGGCTGTCGACTGTCTCAGGAAATACCGCGACCTCGCACCCGAAGACGATCAATCCCAGGCCGATGACCTGATCGACAAGCTTTCCTCCACGTTCGGATAGTCTCACTTTTTACTGCGCGATTCCACTTTCTGGTTTAAAATGCGTAAACGCAGTTCCGGTACGGAACAATATTTTTACTGCTACCTGCAATCAGGCGGAGTCTGTTTAGTGATCAGAGACGCACTTTGTGTGTGTGGATGAGGCGGGTTTGTGCGGACTTTGCGGGCACTAACAAGTGGGTTGAGGTAAATGAAGAGAATTGCAGGACTTATTGTGTTGAACCTGTGCGCCATATCGTGCGCGTTTTCGCAGGTGGATACTTCGTACATATACAATACCAACACGCCTTATGGCACGTTGGATTTGCGTATTGCGAAGTCGCCAACGCGCTACTACTATCTTCAGGAAGGCGTCACCTTCAGCTATCGGGAAAGCGCTCCCGGTGTCAAGACGAACACCTACACGCCGATGACCAACTGGAATACCAGTGCCTACGGCGAAGGCAACCTTCGCGAGGTGAACGGATCTTCCGACAACTTTGCGATGAACTACCGGTTGCTGAAACCGCGTGATTACGACGAAGCGTATCCCGAGGGATATCCGATGATCGTTATGTTTCACGGCGCGGGAGAAGCAGCAAATTGCTGGGTAGACACGCGATGTTACTGGGCAACTGCGCGGTACAATCCGGTAACGAACAGCCCCGCGGCGCCGACAACGGAGGACCATGCGTTGTTGAATAACGACCGCAACCTTCTGCACGGCGGAGCACAACATCTCACGGCAGTGAACCTCGCGGCCGGAAAATTTCCTGATGACCCGACGTTGCCTGACCGCGCCTTTCCCGGCTTCGTTTTATTTCCGCAAAGTCTCAATGGATGGGGGCCGCACGGCATGGTGGAAGATGCGATAAGGATTGTTCGCCTTCTCATCAAGAAGTACAACATCGATGAGAGCAGAATTTACATCCACGGCCTGTCGAACGGTGGCGGTGGCGTCTACCAGGCATTGAAAAGGGCGCCTTGGCTGTTTGCTGCCGCCCTGCCGATGTCAGCGATAAATGACGGTGGAATCAGCAATCACGGAATGGTGGAGGAGGTATCGAAGATTCCGCTATGGATATTCCAGGGTGGACAAGACACTAACCCTACGCCTAACAGAACCTATCATTATGTGCGCAACTTTCGCAATGCGGGAGGTGAAGTCCGCTATTACTTATATCCCCACCTGGGCCATGGTACCTGGAATACCGCTTACAAGGAGCCGGACTTTTTTTCGTGGATGTTGGGAAAGCGGAAGTATAACCCCCATATCTATTTTGGTGATCCCTATATCTGCACGGCGACAAACAGCGGTGTGCGAATGGCATTCTCCGACGGATTTTTCGCCTACCAGTGGGAACGTGACGGTCAGGTCATCCCCGGCGCAACGGGGTCGTCACTGGTTGCTGATGTGCCGGGCACGTATCGCGGTCGCTTCAGTCGGAAGCCCAATCCTACCGAACAGGAATGGGAGCGTTGGTCCGACCCGATTGTCGTGAGTGAATACATTCCTGAAAAACCGCCTGTCGAAATTGTCGGTACGGCCCACCTGCGCGGTCCCGGCCTGCCCTCTACTGATCCGTTCAACTCGGTGCAGTTAAAATCCGCCGGGTCCGCGGAGTTCTACGAGTGGTATAAAGACGGTGCGTTGGTCCAGTTTCCCGGTATGGACGTTGCCGATACCCTCCGTACGGCCACGTTCACCAGTGGCAGCGAATCTGCCAACGGTAGCTATACGCTTGTGACAAAGCGCTACAACTGTCCGAGTCCCCCGTCCGATCCCATCAACCTTTTCTTCAACAATTCTTCGCCACAAAACATGACGATTGGCAAAGATGCCGTCGACCTGAAGGGTATGGTGACTGCATCCGATATCTTCCTGAGTTGGAATGATGTCTCCGGAGCGGAGAACGGTTATGAACTGTGGCGCCGGCAGGAAGGTGCGCCGTACTTTGAATTTGTCACCCGAACATCAGAAGATGCCGTCTCGTATCACGACCGGAATCTCAATCCCGGAACGATCTACGCCTATAAGTTAAGAGCTGTAAACAATTCAGGACGATCGAATTACCTGCCGTCAGATGACCTCAATGTTAACTATACGTTTACGACACTCGGCGACCATCAATTCCCATCTCCGCCGCAAGACCTTGTTGCGGTTGACAATACGCTAAACACGATTACCCTTTCGTGGAAGCCGGCAAAAGATGAAAACAAAGTGAAGACATACTATGTGTACTACAATAGCGACTCTGTCGATACGCGAAGCGCCGCGACGCAGTACACGCTCACAGGATTGACGCGCAATTCAGTGTACCGCATAAAGGTCAAGGCCCTTGATTTCGGCAACCATTTGTCTGCAGCCTCGAATCAGATTATTGCCACCACCTATCTGTCGGGTTTGATCTACAAACACAGTACGGGCACCTGGGAAAGTCTTGACGATTCTGCGATGATCGCCAGCTTTGCACATCCGGAATTCACCGGAACCGTCGACAACTTTTCGCTGGAACCGAGAACGCAGAACGACTACTTCAACTTTCAGTTTTCCGGATACCTCAACATTGAAGCGGAAGGCACGTACTACTTCGACATTACTTCCGACGATGGCAGCAGGCTGTATATTGACGGCGTCCTTATTGCAGACAACGACGGCAAACATGGCAGACGAACGGTGGCCAGCGAGGGTATCCACCTGACGGCGGGACCCCATGCCATTGTCGTGGAGTACTTCGATGACGTCGGTGGCCAATACCTCAGTGTTCGATACAAGGGCCCGGGCGTAGGCGATGGAATGAACTTCGTCGTTATACCGGATGCAGCCCTGCGCAGCGGGACGTATATTGCACCAGTGCCTCCGGTGGCACCTACCGGACTTACTGCAACACCCGACGGCATGAACAAGGTCACGGTCGGATGGCAGTTTGCCGGTGACCCGGCTGATGTGGAAATCTATCGTGCAGAAAGCGCCGACGGTCAGTTCGAAATCGTGACAACGGCGACGGGTACTTCGGCCGTGGATTCGATCGGGCTTGTCCCCGGCACAACATACTACTATAAAACCAGGGCGGTCAACAATAACGGTGCATCGGAGTTCTCTTCTGTGGTCTCGGCTACGACCGCTGCTGACGACGAAGCACCGGGCGCACCACAAGGACTGACCGTCGTTAGCAAGACAACGGAAAACGTGGCGATTACATGGGAACCTTCGACCGACAACGTTGGAGTGGTTGGGTATGAGGTGTACGCCGATGATGAGTTGATTGGTACGTCGACCCTTCACGCCTTCACCGCCGAAGGGCTATCGCCTAATACGCTGTACACCCTCACAGTGCGGGCAGTGGATGCGAGCGGTAACCGGTCGGAGGCGTCTGCCACAGTTTCTGTGTTGACCAATACGTCAACGATTTTTTATTCCGCGGCGACGGGAGCCCTCAACAACCTTTCTACGTGGCACAGAAACCAGGACGGGACGGGAGAATCTCCGGCGAACTTTACCGACAACGGTCAATACTTCATGGTGATGAACCGCACCAGCGCCGCGTTGGACGGTGCATGGACGATCGGCGGGAATGCATCCCGCGTTGTGGTGTCGCCCGGAGTAACCTTTTCGGTCGACTATCCCTTCACGGCGAACATTGAACTGCAAGGCGATGCCATTCTGAACCTCGACGACACTTCGCTGCCTGATCTCGTCAGGCTATCGCCGGAATCGACCGTCGACTTCAACGGCCCCGCTACTGTACCAGCTGCTGACTATGGCCATGTTGTCCTGTCCGGAACCACCGCCAAGACTTTTGAGGGCGACACGACTGTCATCCGGGGTACTCTGACGATAGGAGAAGGGCTTGCGCTGAAAGGCGGCGCCCACAACAGCACGCTTATCCAACTGTGGGGATCGCTCGTGCTCATAGGCACCCGGCCCGCCACGGCGGCTGACAATGCGATCGATTTGCGCTTCGCCGGCGCCGGTCCAAACAACATCACCACAGGAGGCGACCTGCACCTTTTTCAAATCAGCACGGTAACGAACGCTTCATCAAGCATTGAAAATCCTTCAGGGAGCCCGATAGAGATATCGGTCGGGTCGCGCAACGGCGGAGGACTGTCACTGGCGAATGGAAGCGCGCTCGCGATCAATAACAACCATCTTATCGTGCACGAAGAAGGTACGGTGAATGCAAGCGGACAAACCGGCGTGCTGAGCATCAGCGGTGGCGACCTTACCCTGGCTACGTCGTCGGCCGCCGATTCCCATCTGATGTTTCATGCTGAACAAAACGTAGTGAATCGCCTCACGATTCAAATGACCGGTGCCGGTGGTGCCATCGTAGGGACGCCGTTGCGCATCCGTGAAGGAATAAAGGTGAGGAACGGAACCCTTCACGCGGAAAGCAACGTCACTTTGCTGGCAACTTCCGAAAGTACGGCCGCAGTATACGCGATTGAGAATGACGGACGGATCACCGGGGACATCACCGTTCAGCAACATCTTGAAGCACTAGGAACTGTTTATCGGGATTTGTCCGCACCGGTGGATGGCGTGACCGTAGCCAGTTGGCAACAGTATTTTCCGATCACCGGGTCCTTTTCGGGCAGTAGTTCGTCCGTACCGGGAAACGCTCCATCATTGTTCGTCTATCGCGAGACGGATGGCGGGTGGATAGCGTACCCTCCGGCGGGTGGCTCCAATACCGCACCGATTGAACGCGGCGTCGGCTATTCCGCGCAACTGCGCAATAGTGATGAACCGGTGACGCTTGCAGTCACTGGAACACCCTTTCAGGGAGACATCACCTTGCCTGTTGGTGCGGGCACCGAAGGCCCTGCAGGCAAGGGTTGGAACCTCGTGGGGAATCCTTACGCCTCACCGATATTGTGGACGGGAGACGTCGCGCAATGGACACGTTCCGGTGTAAACAACGTCATCGCTATACGTAACAACACGATCGTCGGCGGTGTGCCACAAAGCCAAATGACGTATTATGATCCGCGCATCAATAGCGGCGTCATCCCCGCAGGAACGGCCTTTTGGGTCCGAGCCTATTCGGCAACGCCGTCGCTCATCCTGCACGAGCAGGCAAAGGTCGATCCCGACAATGTGATGCCATCGCCGGCGTCGGTCGAACACCTCGTCGTTCGTCTGAAGCAAGGTGATCTCAACGATGCAACCTATCTGTTGTTTTCAGACGCGGGAACGGTCGGTCTTGATGATGCACTTGATGGGCGGAAACTAAAGAACCAGGGCATGTTCAATCTTTCGAGTATCACCGCCGACACCGTGCGACTGGCGGTGAACGATCTCGGTGCTGCTGTTTGCGCTACAACAGTTGGGCTGGATGTTTCTGATGTGTCGCCCGGCTCGTATGCGCTTGCTTTTGAAAATATGGCGTCGCTGTCGGGTGCACTCAACCTTGTATTGAATGATCACTTTACAGGCACACAGACGACGATCACTGGGACGGATTACACCTTCTCCGTTACAGACAATCCCGCATCATACGGACGTGAACGTTTTTCCATAACACTTTCCAGAACGCCGGTAGATGTGAACACACCTGTCGTCAGCGCCGGTGTTGCCTGTGCACCCGGTCCGGCGTCGGTCACCGTTGGCCATACGCAGGAGGCGGTACTGTACCAGGTGATCGACGTAGACGGCAATGCCGTTTCTGAGCGGGTGGCCGGCAACGGCGGTGACATCACATTGACCATCCCTTCGGAAGCGCTCGTGTCAGGGGCGAACAATTTTCAGGTAACGGCGGGTTTTGACGGATGTGACCGCATTCAGCTACCAGGTGTGTTGGCGATCAGCTACGGCAACGAAATGACGGTCACAACGGCGGGAGATGTATCCGTGTGTGAGGGTGCTGATGTGACGCTCACGGCCTCTGGTGCACCCGATGGAGGTTTTTACAAGTGGTTTGATAGCAATGGCGATCGGGTTGAAGGCGCAACGGCAGATACCCTGCACGTTGAGGGCGTCAACACGGAGGTCGTGTATTATGTTTCGGCGGCTCATCCCAACGGTTGTGAAAGCCCGCAGATACCGATTCATATCTACGCAGACACCCTCGACATGCCGGTGATCCTGGTGAAGGCCGATACACTTTACACTGACGTCACGGGCTATTATCAATGGAAGAAGGACGGTGAAGAAATTCCGGGCGCGACATTCTACTACTTTGTACCTGTTGAGGATGGGCAGTATACAGTGCTGGCTTCCAATGGTGGTTGTTACAAGGAATCGGAGCCGTACCAGATTGGCGACCCTGTTACGGGTATCGAAGGAGGGCGCCATAACGAGTTTGTACTCAACGTTTATCCGGTTCCGACGCGCGGCGATGCGGTGAACGTCCTGCTGCGCTCACCGAATAATGATCCGGTGCTGATCGAAATTATCGACGCAATGGGTCGGTTGCATTTCAGCGGGACGATAGAGATGGCCGCGCTGGCGCACGGGTTACGCATCGTGCCGCAGGTGCCGTTGTACCGTGGTATTTACTTCCTGCGCGTCAGGCAGGCGAATGTCGTGGCACAGAAGAAGATCATTGTGAAGGACGGCCCCTAATCGTTGCGGAGCACGTAGTCGACCTCGTGCTCCGTAGCGGCATTGAGCCTCCTTACGATGAAGTTCACACCGAGCCATTTCACGTCTGCGCCCTGCGTTTGGAAGCCGCTGTCAATGCTTGTGATCGTTGCCGGGTAGTGGGTGCTACTCCCAGTACAGATGACGGTGACGGCGGAATCCTCTACTTCTTTGATTTCAACCTGATCTTTAGGCATGATTGCTCTCGCCTGCATGCCTGATAAGAATTTGAATACTTCTGTTTCGTCCGCGATAAAAAGGATTTGCATAACAACCAAGGTTAAACGTGTCAATGAGCAGCGCTGCGACGATGAGCGCCCGAACGCCTGAAGCCACCGAACCGCTTCTTTCGGGGTGTGTTCCTGTTTGTCGGCGAGACAGGCGCCGGCGAAGCAGGTGCCATCGGAACTGTGGAGACAAATGGATGCGTTTCCACTACCGATATGGCGGTCTTTGAAATCCGGCGGATATCTTTCAATTGATCCCTTTCGTTAGAATCGCAGAATGTCAGCGCTACACCTTTTGCGCCGGCTCTGCCGGTTCTTCCGACACGGTGTACATAAGTCTCGGCGCAATCGGGCAACTCAAAATTGATAACGAAAGGAAGGTCGCGCACATCGATGCCGCGTGCCGCGATGTCCGTTGCTACCAGTACCCTTGTCGTTCTCTTCTTAAAGTTGTTGAGTGCGCGCTGTCGTGTGTTTTGCGACTTGTTGCCATGAAAGGCTTCCGCCATAATACCCGCGCGGTTGAGGGCGGATGCCACCTTATCGGCGCCGTGCTTGGTTCGGGTAAAGACGAGTACATTCTGCATGTTCCTGTCCTCAATGAGGTGCTGCAATAAGGCTCGTTTGTCGGTCTTCTCCACAAAATACACCGACTGATCGATGTTGACGGCTGTTGATGAGACCGGTGTCACTTCAATCCGCTCGGGGCGGGTAAGGATGCTGTCAACCAGGTGCTGCACTTCCGGTGGCATGGTAGCCGAGAAAAATACCGTCTGTCGTTTCGCTGGTATGCGCGACAGGATTTTTCGGATGTCGTGGATAAAGCCCATGTCCAACATGCGGTCCGCTTCATCCAGCACAAGAAACTGAATGTGCTGCAGTTGTATGTGGCCCTGGGTGACCAGATCGAGCAGGCGTCCCGGTGTGGCGATAAGTACATCGACACCGCGTCGCAGGGTTTGTGTCTGCCCGTGTTGAGAAACGCCACCAAAGATGGCCGTGTGCCGGATGCCGGTGTATTTACCGTACTTGCCAAAACTTTCGGCTACCTGTATGGCGAGTTCGCGCGTAGGCGTCAATACCAGGGCACGTATGCCCTTCACTTTTTGGGAGGCACGCTGCTGATAAAGCATTTGCAGAATCGGTAGCGCAAAGGCTGCCGTTTTTCCTGTACCGGTCTGGGCACAACCGAGCAGGTCGCGCTGTTGCAGTATCAAAGGAATGGCCTGTTGCTGAATGGGCGTTGCTTCGGTATAACCGGATGATGTCAAGGCCTTTACCAAAGGCGCAATGAGATTTAATTGTTCGAATGACAAATTGAGTAGTTTAAGAGAAAAAATCGTACACCGGCACGGTGCCGGCCGTAATGCTTCTTATCAAAGGACTTGATTGAGCGTTTTAGTGAGGAATCAGCCAATAATAATGCGTATCAATTGCAAAAGTACAACTTATTTGCGGAAAAACTATGTGGAAAATAATACCCTCTAAATCGGTGTCCTTTTTGAGAGGGCGAAAATGGAGAGGAGATCGTTAACGAGCTTCTCATAGCGACTGGGCTTGATGAGAAAATCATCAGCGCCTAGTTGATAGCATTCCCTTATTTCGTGCATGTCCGTTGATGTGGAGTACATTACCACCGGAATGGCCTCCAACGCCTGCAGGCGCTTGAGGGCCTTGAGGCATTGCTTGCCATCCATCAGCGGCATATTGATGTCGAGGAAAATGTAATCGGGAGGAGGCTCCATACGCTCAAGGAGTGATAAGGCCTCCATGCCGCTGGTCGCGGCAAGGTATGTAATGCCTGGGTCGATTTCTCGTAAAGCCTGGCAGAAGAACTCGCGGTCCTCCTGATCATCGTCTACATTTAGCACTACCATGAAAGCGGTTTATCAATTCCCGTACCACCCTTTCAACGGTACCCTTACTTTCGTAGATTGCGGAACATCAAAAGCACAAAGACATGCAGAAGCTGGACAACAAAATTGCGCTCATCACCGGAGGCAGCAAGGGTATCGGTTATGGGATCGCAGAAGTGCTGATCAAACAGGATATGAAAGTGGCCGTGACGAGCCGTTCGAAAAAGGCAGCGGAAGAGGCGGCGGCTAATCTCAACAAGCTCGGCAAAGGGGAGGCGGTTGGCCTCGAAGCGGACGTGCGCGATCTTTCGTCACAATCATCGGCCGTTGCGGACGTGGTTGCCAAATGGGGAGGTCTCGATGTGCTGGTCGCAAACGCCGGAGTAGGTCATTTCGGCTCGGTCGATGCCCTTACACCCGAGCAATGGCAACAGACAATTGACACCAACCTGACAGGGGTGTTTTACAGTATCAAAGCCTCGCTCGATGCATTGAAGAAATCAAGGGGATACATCATTACGATCGCCAGCCTCGCCGGGACCAACTTCTTTGCCGGTGGTTCCGCTTATAACGCGAGTAAGTACGGACTGGTGGGATTCACACAAGCAGTGATGCTTGATCTGCGCAACGAAGGAATAAAAGTGTCGACAATCATGCCGGGGTCGGTGGCCTCTGACTTCAACTTTAACAATGAAAAACGCACGGCCGATCAAAGCTGGAAAATTCAACCGGAAGACATCGGTCAAATCGTCCGCGATCTCCTCCAAATGCACCCACGCACGCTGCCCTCTAAGGTGGAGGTAAGACCTAGTGTACCTCATAAACCATAGAATTCCTATTCGTCTGGATCCGTTGATCCGTCTTCAGGGCGTATTCATAGGTGAACGCGGCGCCGAAGTAGAGAATAAAAGAGCAGTAGAAGATAAACAGAAGGACGACGGCAAGGGAAGTCATTGCGCCGAAGATCGAAGCCAGCCGCGCGTGAAGGAGTAATTTTCCCAGCAAGAGTTGTCCGCAATAGAAGAGGACCCCTGTAAGGAATCCGCCGACAAATGCCACCTCCCAGGTCATCTTTGCTTCAGGCAGGATCTTGAACAGAAACGCGAACCATATCGACACAACAGCGATATCGAAAACCACATCGAGCACTTCTATGGCGACCATCGCTGCGGCGGGCCAGACGGTCGCAAGGTAATCGCGCGAGACGGCAAGCCCGGCATCGACGAAGATCGAGAACAGCACGAGTACACCCGTAAAGAAAATCAGAAAAAGCGCAGTGCCGCGCTCCCATCCGAAATATCGCAAGTGCCATTCAGGCTTGCTGCGCAGGTTCCATAACTTGTGAATGGCTTTCTTGACCACGGAAAGTAACGTGGTGGCCACAAACATGAAAAAGAGAAAGCTGATCACCGTGATTATTCCCGTCCCCTCGAGTTCCATGAAATTGCCGACGATGCGCTCGATGTCGTTAGCCGTTTCCCTGCCAAAGGTCGCACCCACTACCTCGAACACTTCGTGACCCACTTCCTCCGACGAGAAGTATATCCCGAACACGTTGACCAACAGCAGGATGATCGGCGAAAGTGAAAAGGTCGCAAAAAACGCCGTGGAAGAGCACAAGATCAGCGGATCGTTTCGCTCCAGTAAGCCGAGCGCTCGCCTGAAGGCCACCAGAACGCATTTGAAACTTTCCATAAATAAACTTTCGACCAAAAAAAACAATCTCCATGCCGACGAATGCCATCCGGCCATTCAAATTGAAAACCGCCTTTGCCGCGCGTGAGACCGTTTCCGAATAGCTGCTTCTAATAACTTCACACTCAATTAGTTCGCGTGTAAGGTTGCCTTCGATATTCAGTTTTAATTCATAAGCGTAAACATAAACTTTGGTTAATAAATCCTGTTAATATGAAATCAACAATCCCCTTTTTAGCGGCCGCGCTCATGTGTGTGGCCCTGATTTCCTGTTCAGACGACGACGATCCCAAAGCCAAGGGTGATCCCGACATCACCCATGAAGGCGTCAAGTGGACTGTCGCGTCAGTAGACTACACGCTCATTGACCAGGGGCTTTCAGGCTCTTCAGTCAATCAAACCTTCAAAGAAGGGACGAAGGAAAATGCCGGATTCTTCTATTTTGTCGACGGTGGTGAAAAAGGAAGCTTTGAGCTTAACCTGGAAGGCTATAACAAGGAAGATTTCTTTGGCTATTCTATCGACGGTGAAAGCATCACAGTCTTTCAGATCACCCAGTCGGCCGGTCTCAAGACCAACCAGAATGTTGTCGAGTTTGACGGATCCGTTACCGACACCGAAATTACGATGAGCGGTGTGATCACCAAACAATCGATGACGGGACAGTTTGTGTTGACCATTACGAATATTGTATTGAAGAAGCAGTAGCCACCTTTCCAACCCTCCTCCCACCAGGGTACAGTATTTTTTGTAGCTGCGCCATTGTGGGAATGATATGCAGAGATTGAAAAGGAGGGTAGAGATCGCGTATACGCGATTCAGGCGGTACATGGCCAGCGCACATTTGGAAAAGTGCCCCGGCCGGTATTACAAGCTTGCGGCCGGTTACATCAGGCGGCACAGGAAAGTGCGTTACACGTTGTTGGGCACCGGCGTCTTAACCGTCGCGCTGTTGAGTTTTATGGCGTTCATTTTTTCGCAGACGCCGTCCAACAGGGAGTTGGCCAATATCAGAAACGCGGTGGCTTCCGAAGTGTACAGCAAGGACAGCGTGTTACTGGGGCGTTACTATATACAGGATCGGACGGAGATAAAGTTTGATGAAATCTCACCGAACCTGATCAAGGCGTTGATCGCCACGGAGGATATACGCTTCTACAGCCATGACGGCATCGACTATCGCAGTCTGGCGCGCGTGTTGATCAAGACACTGCTGCTACAGGATGAAAGTGCAGGTGGGGGCAGCACGATTACCCAACAGCTTGCGAAGAATCTGTTTCCACGCCAGTCGTACGTGATGGGAACCATGCTCGTGAACAAATTGCGCGAAGCTGTGATTGCCATGCGTATGGAGGACATTTACACAAAGAACGAAATTCTCGCGCTGTACCTCAACACGATTCCGTTCGCCGACAATACGTACGGCCTGCAGTCGGCGGCGAAACGCTTCTTCAGCACAACAAGCGATCAACTCTCCCTTGAGCAGGCCGGCGTGCTCGTGGGCATGCTGAAGGCCACGCATTATTACAATCCGCGATTGTTTCCTGACCGCGCACTGGAACGGAGGAATGTTGTGCTCTCGCAAATGGCGCGCTATCATTTCATCAGCGCGGCGGACGCCGATTCAATCAAGGCGAAGCCACTGACGCTGGCCTATCAGGACAGCTATTTTCAGGAAGGACTTGCGCCTTACTTTCGCGCGCATGTAAGGCAGGAGTTGATCAAGTGGTGCGCGAATCACCGGAAACCCGATGGCACACCGTACAATCTCTTCACTGACGGCTTAAAGATCTACACCACCATTGATTCAAAGTTGCAGCAGTATGCGGAAAATGCGATG
>CAYMWA010000087.1:0-15523 GCA_964393795.1 uncultured Roseivirgaceae bacterium | reverse complement strand
ATTGAGGAAGGCGCCGCCAGTTCCCTCGAAAAAGAAATAGCAGGCTTCTCTGGTACACCATGGCACACAGAGAATTTTCAGCACAACCCCAAGAGCACTACCTCCCACCAAAAAACCGCTGTGAACTCTGTGTCCTCCGTGCCCTCTGTGTTAATGGATTTCGAAACTGCGGTTTGTGAATAACACAGAGGACTCAGAGAAATGCACACAGCGTTACACAGAGAATTTTTAGCACAACCTCAAGAGCCCACCTCCGACCAAAAAACCTCTGTGAACCCTGTGTCCTCCGTGTTCTCTGTGTTACTAGATTTCCACCTTTTAAGCCGTTTTGGCGACATGCACGAACGACTCGTCTTTGGCCTCCAGATTGGAACTTCCCATCAGCCACGTATCGACTGCCCGGGCGGCTTCGCGTCCTTCGGAAATCGCCCAAACGACCAGTGACTGTCCTCGGCGGATGTCGCCTGCAGCAAAGACACCTTCATGGGAAGACATATAGTGCGTTGTCTTGATATTGCCGCGTTCATCCAGCGCGATGTCTAGTTCATCGAGCATCCCGCCTTTCTCCGCGCCAACAAATCCGACGGCGAGCAATGCGAGTTCACAGGGGACGACGCGTTCCGTACCGGCCACTTCCTGAAATCCCATTTTACCCTGGGCATTCGGTCCCCATACAATATCAACAAGTTTGATTCCGGTAAGTCGGCCGTCACTGTCGCCAACAAACTCCTTCGTGAGGATTGCCCACTTGCGGTCTACGCCTTCTTCGTGTGAAGAAGAAGTCATCAGCACCATGGGCCACAAGGGCCAGGGGTTATCCGGCCTCCGGGTCAAGGGCGGTTTTGTCAACAATTCAATCTGGGTCACACTTTGCGCTCCCTGGCGATTGGAGGTACCGACGCAGTCCGATCCGGTATCACCGCCGCCGATGACCACCACATTCTTCCCGGTTGCAAGGATGTCGCCCGAAAAAATCCGGTCGCCCGCCACGCGTTTGTTCTGTTGGGGCAGGAACTCCATCGCAAAGTGAACGCCCTTGAGGTCCCTCCCGGGGATGGGAAGGTCCCGCGGTGCGGATGCCCCGCCACAGAGGAGCAGCGCATCAAACTCGTCATTGAGATGCTGCGCGCTGACGTTCACGCCAACGTGCGAATTCGGCCTGAAGATGATGCCCTCCTGTTCCATAAGACGAAGCCGCCTGTCAATGACATGCTTTTCAAGCTTGAAGTCGGGAATCCCATATCGAAGCAGACCGCCGATCCGGTCACTGCGTTCAAACACCGTCACCCAATGACCTGCTTTGTTCAATTGTGCGGCCGCGGCAAGTCCCGCCGGTCCGGACCCGACGATCGCAACGCGTTTGCCGGTGCGCGATTTGGGAGGTGTCGGCTTGATATATCCTTTTTCAAAAGCTTTCTCCGCGATCGACTTTTCAATGTACTCGATCGTTACCGGGTCATTGTTAATGCTCAATACGCAGCTCGCCTCACACGGGGCAGGACAAATCCTTCCAGTAAAATCGGGGAAGTTGTTCGTGCTACTGAGGATTTGAAACGCCTCTTCCCAGCGATCCTGGTAAACGGCCTCGTTAAAGTCCGGAATATTGTTACCCAACGGACATCCATTGTGGCAAAACGGCACGCCACAATCCATGCATCGCGCAGCGTTCTGCGTCACTTTCTCCTTTTCGAGCGGCGTGTATACCTCCTTGTAATCCTTGAGGCGCTCTTTCGGATCGCGGGATTTCGGCATCTCCCTTTTGTATTTCATAAAGCCGTCTATCTGACCCATCTGTATGTTTTTTAGTATGTAACCTTCAATTTTCTATTTCTCTTAAGCGGCAACCTGATTTTCGCTCTTCTTTGCCGGCGACAGAGCCTTTTGCTTTTGCAATACCGCTTTGTAATCACGCGGCATCACTTTTACAAAAAGCTCCGAAGCCACGTCCCAGTTTTCAAGTATCCATTCTGCCGGGTCGCTGCCTGTATACATAAAGTGTTTCTGAATCATCGTCTTTATCTCATGCCGGTCTTCATCGTCGAGTGGCTCCAGTTCGACCATGTCCTTGTTGCACAATTTATCGAGATCATTCTCCGCGTTGAAAATGTAGGCAATGCCGCCACTCATTCCTGCGGCGAAGTTGCGACCGGTCTTGCCAAGGACCACCACACGACCACCGGTCATGTACTCACACGCGTGATCACCGACGCCTTCGACCACGGCCTTCACGCCTGAGTTGCGCACGCAGAATCGTTCGCCGGCCTGCCCGCGGATAAACGCTTCACCTGACGTAGCTCCGTAGAAAGCTACGTTGCCGATAATAATATTGTCTTCAGGCTTAAAGGTGGCTTCTTTGTCAGGGTAGACAATCAGCTTGCCGCCCGAAAGGCCTTTGCCGAAATAGTCGTTCGCCTCGCCTTCAAGTTCGAACCGCAGCCCAGGCGCGACAAATGCACCAAAGCTTTGGCCGGCTGAACCTTTGAAGTGAAAATGAATCGTATCCTCCGGAAGCCCTTGTGCCTTGTATCGCTTGGAAACTTCATTTGACAGCAAGGCCCCGACCGAGCGGTCAATATTGCGGATCACAAACTTCTGTTGTACCGGTTCTCCATCGTCAAGGGCTGCTTTCGCTGCTTCGAGCAAGCGCCAGTCGAGTACTTTCTCAAGTTCAAAATCCTGTTCGATCTGCTTGTAGACGCCGACGTGTTCGCGCGACGGTTCACGGTGCAGGATCGGTGAGAGATCGAGTTTCTTCACCTTCCAATGGTCGACGTCTGTGCGCATACGCAACACATCTGTTCTGCCAACCATCTCGTTGATCGAGCGGAAGCCAAGTTGCGCCATGGTTTCGCGCAGGTCTTCGGCAAGGAAGTGGAAGAAGTTCACCACGTCGTCGGGATTGCCGGTGAACAAGGCGCGCAGTTCTTTGTCCTGTGTGGCGATGCCGACCGGACAAGTGTTGAGGTGACACTTGCGCATCATGATACAACCTTCGACCACGAGCGCCGCCGTCGCCACACCCCATTCTTCTGCGCCGAGTAAAGTCGCTATGGCAATGTCGCGTCCCGTTCTGATCTGCCCATCTGTTTGCAAAACAACACGGCTCCTCAGGTTATTCTTTACCAGGGTTTGATGTGCTTCCGACAATCCGAGCTCCCACGGAAGGCCTGCATGCCGGATAGAACTGATCGGTGATGCACCGGTTCCGCCGTCGGCACCGGAAATCAGGATCGCATCTGCTTTAGCTTTTGCGACACCTGCCGCAACGGTTCCAACGCCTGCCTGCGAAACAAGCTTGACGTTGACGCGCGCCTGGCGGTTCGCGTTTTTCAAGTCAAAGATCAACTGCGCCAGGTCTTCGATTGAATAGATATCGTGGTGGGGCGGAGGGGAGATCAATCCTACGCCGGGAGTGGAGTGTCGCACGCGTCCGATCCACTCGTCGACTTTGTGTCCGGGCAGCTGTCCGCCTTCACCTGGCTTGGCCCCCTGTGCCATCTTGATCTGAATTTCATCCGCGTTGGAAAGGTAGTAGCTCGTCACGCCGAACCTGCCCGAAGCGACCTGCTTGATCGCCGAGCGCTCCCAATCACCGTTCGCCTTTCTTTCGAAACGCACTTCATCTTCGCCGCCTTCTCCACTGTTACTCTTCCCGCCGATGCGGTTCATCGCAATCGCCAGCGTCGAGTGTGCTTCATGCGAAATCGATCCAAATGACATCGCACCAGTCGCGAAACGCTTCAGGATTTCGTCAACAGGTTCTACCTCGCTCAACGGAATGGCGTTGCGTTTTTTGAACTGAAACAATCCGCGTAACGTAAGGATGTCCTCTGCCTGATCGTTAATCTTCGCAGCGTATTTCTTGAACATCGCATAGTTCTTCGTACGTGTCGAATGCTGAAGGAGATGGATGACCTCCGGGCTGAACAGGTGTTTTTCACCCCGGCGCTTCCACTGATAGACACCCCCCACCTGCAACGCGTCGGCCTCTTTCTTGAAAGCAAGATTGTGCCGAACAAGTACTTCTGCTGCCAGATCGTCAAATGACAATCCTTCTATGCGGGTAATGGTCCCCCTGAAACATTTGTCGATCACATCGCTGCCAAGCCCGATGGCTTCAAATATTTGAGCAGACTGATAGGACTGCAACGTACTGATACCCATCTTCGACATCACTTTGAGCAGGCCACTACCGATTGCTTTCTGGTAATTCTTGAAAGCTTGCTCATCGGTGATATTGCCAAGAGCACCCTGCTGGTTGAGCGTGTGAATCGTTTCAAAAGCCATGTAGGGATTGATGGCACTTGCGCCATAGCCGATGATAGTAGCAAAGTGGTGTACTTCCCAAACATCGCCCGCTTCAACGAGGAGCCCTGCATGGGTACGGATCCGCTTCTCCACCAGATAGTGGTGAACAGCACCAATAGCGAGCAACGAGGGGATCGGTGCATACTCCGGGCCTATCTTCTTGTCAGAAATCACAATGATCTTTTTGCCGCTGCGAATCGCTTTCTCCGCTTCGAGGCAAATCCGGTTCAGACTTTCTTCGAGCCGTCCCGGCTTCCCATCTGCCACAAACACTGAACGCAAAATAGAATAGTCGAACCCGTGCGCGGGAAGGTGCTTCAGTTTCTCCAGATCGGAGTTCATCAACACCGGTTGTGAAATGTGTATCTGGTTGGTGTGTTGAGGTGTCTCTTCAAGTACATTGAGGCTTACACCGATGCGGGTAAAGAGCGACATCACCAGCCGTTCCCGGATCGGGTCAATCGGCGGGTTGCTTACCTGTGCAAAGTGTTGTTTGAAGTAGTTCGAGATATGGCGGCTCTCTTTCGACAGCACTGCGAGCGGCGTGTCATCACCCATGGAGCCGATCGGCTCATAGCCTTTCTCCGCCATCGGCGTGATGATCGCTTTCAGGTCTTCCGCCGTATAACCGTATGCGTTTTGTCGCTGAACAACCGTCTTCTCATCGAAGTTATCTTCGTAGTATTCCTGCTCTGGTTCAAGCCGGAGTTTGAGTCGGTTCTGTATGATCCAGTCGTAGTACGGCTTTCCTTCATAAACGGAGCGCTTGACCCGCTCATCGTCGAGCACTTTACCTTGTTCCAGGTCAATGAGCATCATCTTGCCCGGCGTAATGCGCCCCTTCTCAAGGATGTCTTTTGGATCAACAGGGAGCGCGCCCGCTTCCGATGCCATGACCATTCTTCCCGAACGCGTAACGTAATAGCGCAAGGGGCGGAGGCCATTCCGGTCGAGCGTGGCACCAATCCGGCAACCGTCGGTAAACACGAGCGCGGCGGGACCATCCCAGGGTTCCATCATCGAAGCGTGATATTTATAGAAAGCCTTGCGGTGCGGGTCCATGAGTTTGTTGTCCTGCCATGCTTCCGGGACCAGCATCATCATCACGTGTGGAATACTGCGCCCCGAGAGAACGAGCATTTCAACAAGTGCGTCCAGATTCGAAGAGTCGGACCCTTCAGGCACCGTCACAGGAAGAATCATCTTCAGTTCTTCATCCGTAAAGAGCGTCGACTTGAACAACGCTTCCTTGGACTTCATCTTGTTGACATTTCCACGGATAGTGTTGATCTCGCCATTGTGCGCAATGTAGCGGAAGGGTTGCGCTAGCTTCCAGTTGGGGAAAGTGTTGGTCGAAAAACGCGAGTGCACCAATGCCAGCGCCGTCCGCAACCGATCATCCTGCAGATCAGGATAATATTGACGCAGTTGTTCGGTCCGGAGTTGTCCCTTATAAACAATTGTCTTTGACGAAAAACTGGTAATGTAAAATTCCGTGTTGCTTCCCTTTACCTCGCGTCCAATTTTATGTGATGTGGAATTGCGCAGTACAAAGAGTTTGCGCTCAAGTTGGTCCTGCGTATGCTCGCCCTTCAGGCGGACAAACACCTGCTCAATCACCGGCTCAACTTCCGCGGCATCCGGTCCTGGCACTGTGTGGTCTACCGGCACGGAACGGAACCCAAGAAGTTCGAATCCCAGGGCCATGATATGTTTGTTCAGTACCTCACGGCATGCATTTGAAACTTTCTTATCGCGCGGGAAGAACACCATACCCACGCCGTACTGTCCGGCCCCGGGAATTTTGAATCCCAGGCGCGCCGACTCTTCTTTGAAAAAGTCATGCGGAAGCTGAATAAGAATACCGGCACCGTCTCCCGTCTTCACATTGCAGCCCTTTCCTCCGCGGTGCTCCATATTTTCAAGCATGGAAAGCGCATCGCCGAGCACTGAATGTGTTTTGGTGCCGTTGATGTTCGCAATGAACCCGATGCCACACGCATCGTGCTCAAGCTCCGGAGTGTACAAACCTTTGTTCTTCTTCGTCTTTTGCATCTATATCAGGTTAAGCAGGAATAAATTTGGGCATCACAAACCCCAAAGTAATTACTGAAATTACGAAGGAATCAGGAGGAAATTTGTGATTGCATTCGGCGAAACGAATTTTTCGAAACTTTTTACATTTCGAACGTCACGTTTAAAAAATGAAAAACGTCAACGATTGCAGGCTGCCGTATTTTTAGTTTTTTGAAATTATCCGAAAACGATTGAATTTTTTGCAACGCTCCAACTCGGCATTTGAAAATTTTTCAATGGAAACTGAAATCATCGCAACTGCCGGCAAATCGCATTATACGGCAACTCTGAAAGTTGTCGGCACACGCCTGCACGATCACCTCTATTGGACAGTCCTGGCGAGGAGAGGTAATGCGTTGTCGCGCTTGCCGAGATAGGCGTTAAGCACATTGGCTACTTTCGTATGCCCGCTTGCGCGGATGTGGGTATCCAGAATAAAAAAATCCTCTTTCGTGAAAAGGCCCTCCATGGGAATCGTGGTCACCCTAAGTCGTTGGTATTTCGGGTCAGTGGCGAGCAGGTAGTCGACAGCGTTCACGAATCCGTTCGTAGTGTTCAACGCGTCGACCTTGAACACGAAGATTCGGGAGGCAATTTCCTGCAGCCTCGCGTTGACGAGGATGTCGAGGAACGCCCTTGCCTCAAGTGTGTCGTCGGGTAGCGGTTTCTTTTCGGGAAAAACGATCGATCGTGCAACACCTTTGGCAATTCCGCTGAGGTACTTGAACGGAAAATACCGGTTGCGGTAGGCGATGCATTGCGTGATGGAATCATACGTCTTCTCGGATCGAATTGGAAGAATAAAGTTATTTTCAATACAGATCTCGTTTTCTTCGAAGTCGTTCGGATGATATTGGATAATTACTGTGTTGACATGAGGGGGGTTGATTTTTTTCAACAACTTCATCTCCCGTGCGGTGCCGAAGGAGGAGACACCGGCATTCAACACCTTTTCCCCATAAAGCGCTTCAAGTTGTTGAGGATAAGCTTCACTCTGGGCAACGCCCCATCCCATCGTGTACGAGTCGCCAAGCACCACGACCGAAGGATGATCCAACGAAGCCTCGTCGTCTCTCAATCCCAGGCTGTTATACGAATTGACCACGTTGAATTCACGATTTGTAAAAGTGCAGTCTCCGGGTTTGAATCGGTAAAAGAATTCCGGATCATATTCCGCGCATGGCGTCACCTGAAGAATATCGCGGTCCTCGCTTTCGTAGAACTTGCTGTAGTTCCTGGTCAACATGTCAGGGATGTATGCCGGATATCTTAGCCAGAAGCCCAGAATCAACTCCAGGCCAACGGCGAGGAGAAGGGTAGTGACCAGATTGATCAGAAGGGTTTTGGTATGCAAACTTTCGCGCATCGGTTGGGTGGTATGGGAGCGTTGATCTTTCTTTGCCGATGCAAAAATTTCATACCAGCAGACCTGTGTAAAAATGATGTATCCCCTGGTGATGCGCTTATCATGGGGCCGCGTAATGTTTACGGCTTTGTTGCTCTCACCATCTCATTTTTCCCGGGCGGACCGGGAAGGGTTTCCGCCTTGAGGCCCAGCGCTTTCAGATCGCGCTTGAGTTGTCCTTTGGCAGAGTAGGTCACGAAGATGCCTCCGGGGTTCAGTCGCGACACCACTTTTTCGAGTGAGGCATATGACCAGAGTGCGGGTTGTACCTGTGGTCCAAAGGCATCAAAGTAGATGATGTCGTAGTGTTTCTTCAATTCGACGGATTCCAAAGTATCCTTAATCTTGAACAGTTTGAATCCCGGCAAGACCGGAACCTCGCGATTCCATGGCGTCTCATGCAAGGCGTTGAACAGATGCCCGCCTTTGTCGGGGTCGCCGTAATTCAACGCAGACCATACCTCCTCGGGTAACGGAAAAGGCTCGATGCTGACATACCGGATGCGGATGTTGCCGTACATCGTATACTGTGCGGTGATCAAGGCGTTCAGTCCCGTTCCGAAACCCACCTCAAGTATCGCCATGTCCTGACCGGGATGATTCGCCGCGTAGTATTCAAGACCGTTACCAATGAATACATGCATCGACTCCTGGAGCGCGCCATGAACGGAATGATATGTCTCGTTCAACCGGCCATTCCGCAAAGTATGCGAGCCATCTTCGGTCATGATCAATTCGAGATCGTCCATTAGTCTTTTATGATGAGGGCCACTGCATATGCGTTTACACCTTCTTCACGGCCAACGTAGCCCAGCTTCTCCGATGTGGTGGCCTTAATGGAAACGTCCTCTTCTGAAATCTGCATGAGTGGCGCCAGCGCGCTTCTCATGTCATCAATGAACGGGTTGACTTTTGGCTTCTCCAGGCAAATGGTACAATCGACATTCTCTATGCGCCAACCCCGTTCATGCAGCATCTTTGTGACCTCGCCAAGAAAGAACTTGCTGTCCATGTCCTTCCAGCGGCTGTCCGTATTTTGAAAGTGGAAACCAATATCGCGCAAGTTGGCGGCGCCCAGAAGGGCATCGCAAATGGCGTGAACCAACACGTCAGCGTCTGAATGGCCGGTTGCACCCTTGGCGGATGGGATCCGTATGCCTCCGAGAAAGAACTCGCGGCCTTCTTCAAGTATATGCACATCGTAGCCGAAGCCGACTCGTAGTTTCATCTTGTGTGTTGTTTTGTTCCCCGTTGCCGATTGCCAATTGCCAATTTTTTCTAATCACCTTCGTGCATTGTAATACAACACGCTCGCATTCTCTTCGCGGAGAATCCCTTTTGCCGCTTCCGCGATACCATCGGGCGTCACTGCCTGGATGAGCTTTGCTTCTTCATTCACATAATTCGCATCGCCTGACAGTTTGGCGAACGCCAGGTTCATCGCACGGTTCATGACCTCCACTTCTCCAAACTCAAGGGTGGCGTATGCCTGATTTCTAACCTTGTCCAACTCATGTTCCTCCACTCCTTGCGCGATAAAGGCATCCATAATTGCGGTCACTTCCGCTTCCGCATCGTGCAGACTTATCCCGTCCCTGACACGGCCGTTCACGACCAGCAGGCCAGGATCGAGCGAGCCCAGTGTAAACGCCGAGATGGATGTGAAGATTTCCTTCTCCTTCACGAGCTTCTGATAGAGTCTGCTGGAGTGTCCGCGGGAGAGGACGTCGCTCATCAGATCGACGGCGTAGTAACGACCATCGAACCGACCGGGCATGTGATAGGCCTTGTACAGCGCACTTGCAGGTACGTCTTTTTCCACTTCAAGCGTGCGCTTCTGCTCTTGTTTCGGCTCTTTCTTCAGTCGACGCTCCGGCGCTGGCGGCGAGGGTATCTCTCCGAACCACTTGTCGGCCAAGGTTTTTACCTGATCAACGGTTACGTTACCTGCAACCACCAGGATGGCGTTCGACGGCACGTAGTAGCGAAAGAAAAATTGTCGCACATCGTCCATGGTGGCGTTTTCAATGTGACTGATCTCCTTGCCGATCGTCGCCCACTGATAGGGATGTGTTTGGTAGGCCAGTGGCCGAAGCTTCAACCACACATCGCCATAGGGTTGATTGAGATAGCGTTGCTTGAACTCTTCGACGACCACCTTGCGTTGCACATCGAGCACACCAGGATCAAACGACAAGCTCAGCATGCGGTCTGACTCCAGCCAAAATCCGGTCTCAACATTGGCAGCCGGAACGGTGAGGTAATAATTGGTGATGTCGGTATTGGTGAAGGCATTGTTTTCACCGCCTACCTTTTGAAGCGGTTCATCGTAGTTGGCTATGTTGACCGAGCCGCCAAACATCAGGTGTTCAAACAGGTGTGCAAAACCCGTTTTGTCCGGACTTTCATCCCGGGAACCCACATCGTACAAGACATTCAACACTGCGATCTGCACCGTCGGGTCCTCATGAACGATCACGCGCAACCCGTTTTCCAATGTAAATTCCCTGAATTGGATCATGCGCGCAAATTAGCAGAGTTTTGATCATCACGCAAAAGCGCGAAGCTCGCAAAGGATCTTAATGATACCTCATATCAGACTTATCGCCACCAGCATTGCGCCAGTCGATTATGGCATCAAAATCAGCGGCTCGCAATTAACTGCTAGTTTCTTCATTACCTTTGGGACACGCGAAGCCTGGCAAACCGGCAAGCGGCAACTGACCATGATCTTTAACCGAAAACAATATTCCAATACTTTACTCAAACAACTTTACCTCGCACTACTCCGCCCCCGGATGATCGAGGAAAAAATGCTGATTCTTCTGCGGCAAGGACGCATCAGCAAATGGTTCAGTGGCATCGGACAGGAGGCGATTTCAGCAGGACTTACGTCAGCACTGAAGCCTGATGAATACATCCTGCCCATGCACCGCAACCTTGGCGTCTTTACTTCGCGGAACCTCCCCCTTGACCGGCTTTTCTCCCAGTGGCAAGGCACCATGGCGGGTTATACTAAAGGGCGCGACCGCTCTTTTCATTTCGGCACGAGAGACCATCATATCGTTGGCATGATCTCACATCTCGGTCCGCAAAACGGAGTGGCAGATGGCATCGCCCTGGCATCAAAACTCAACAAGGAAAATAAAGTGACCGCGGTGTTCAACGGTGACGGCGGCACTAGTGAGGGTGACTTCCATGAGGCCGTCAACGTAGCAGCCGTGTGGGACTTGCCCGTATTGTTTGTCATTGAGAACAATGGCTATGGGTTGTCCACGCCAACCACGGAACAATTCCGTTGTAAAAGCTTCGCCGACAAAGGTATCGGCTACGGCATTGAAGGGGTCAGCATCGATGGCAACAACGTCCTTGAGGTGTATGACACCATACGGACACTGGCGGAGCGTATCCGGAAGAAACATAAGCCTGTGCTTGTTGAGTGCCGTACGTTTCGCATGCGCGGCCATGAGGAAGCATCGGGTACCCGGTATGTGCCGAAAACGCTGATGGACATCTGGGCGAAAAAAGACCCGCTGGAGAACTACGAACGTTTTCTTATCGGTGAAAAGGTCATAGACGAAGCCTACATCGCGAAGGTGAGACAAGACATCAAAAAGGAAATAGACGACGCGCTCGACAGTGCATTTAGTCAAACGCATCCCGTTCCGGACACCGACATGGAGTTGCACGACGTCTACGCGCCGTTCGAGCAATCCGTGATATCGCCGGCGTCAGACAAGACCTCCAACAGGCGATTTATCGACGCCATCAGTGACGGCCTGCGCCAAAGCATGGAGCGATTCGACAACCTTGTATTGATGGGCCAGGACATCGCTGAATATGGAGGCGTGTTCAAGATTACGGAAGGGTTTGTGGAAGCTTTCGGAAAAGAGCGCGTGAGAAATACGCCCCTGTGCGAGTCGGCCATCGTCGGGGCGGCATTCGGGATGTCAATTCGGGGAAGGAAGGCAATGGTGGAAATGCAGTTCGCCGACTTTGTCACGGAAGGGTTCAACCAGATTGTCAACAACCTGGCGAAGTCGCACTGGCGATGGGGACAACCGGCAGACGTGGTCGTTCGTATGCCCACAGGTGCCGGGACCGCCGCCGGGCCGTTCCATTCGCAAAGCAACGAAGCGTGGTTCTTTCATACGCCGGGGCTGAAAATCGTATATCCCTCGAATCCCTATGACGCGAAAGGGTTATTGTCTGCAGCCATCGAAGACCCAAATCCCTACCTCTACTTCGAACACAAGTTCCTGTATCGTTCGATATCGGATAACATTCCTGATGACTACTACACCGTAGCGGTGGGCAAGGCGAAGCTTGTCAGAGAAGGGACCGATCTTTCCATCATCACCTATGGAATGGGTGTGCACTGGGCTGTGGAAGTGCTCAGTGAAATGAGTGGTGTTAGCGCTGACATCCTCGACTTGCGTACATTGCTTCCCTGGGACCAGGAGTCGACTGCAGCCACAGTGAAGAAGACGAATCGCGTGCTCATCTTGCACGAAGACACCCTTACGGGGGGCATTGGCGCCGAAATCAGTGCATGGATCAACGAACACTGTTTTCAATGGCTTGACGCGCCCGTCCTGCGTGTGGCCAGCCTGGACACGCCCGTGCCGTTTGCCCCGACACTGGAGCAAAATTTCTTACCAAAGGGAAGGCTGAAGGCGCAAATCGAAACGCTGCTCCGGTATTGACAGATATTTCCGTATCTTAGCTTGTTTATTGGCATATTTTGCGCCCCGGTTCCGCGTTATAGTAACCCATGGATAACAGTGTGTCAAAACTCATTTGCCTTGCCTTTTTCGTGCTAGCGCTCGGCATCCCCTCTTTGGCACAAAACACCAAGGGTGACCGATCCACGCCTGCGCCACGGGAGACGCGTTTTAAGACACCGGGCAAGGCACCGAAGAAAGCGCGAACCCCGCGTCGCGTAAGGCGACAAAATGACCGTCCGGGCAAACGCGCCGGCGCACCTCCGGCACCGACACGTCGACGGGGCGAAAGAGCAGGGAAGCCGATCGGCAATGTCTTCGCGCGCCCCGATCCTGATAACAGGCAAAGGGCCTGGAAGGGAGACATCTCGGGAAGGCGGATTCGTCCGAGAGCTCCGGCAGGACGCGCACACAACGTTTATCCGCAACCCGGCACCACCAACTATTCGTCGCTCGACCTGAAACGCCGCAGGCGACTCAGCCAAAATCCTAATGTAAAACGCGTCAGGCGCATGCAGCAGGACGACCATGGAAGACCACGAGTAGGAAAGCCGATCCGTCCGACCTTTCACAAATCCCGTCCTCGCGAGCAACAGCGTGCCTGGAAAGGGGACATAGCCGGGCGCCGCCTTCGTACGAAGCGATCTGACAATGTCGCGCGACAATCCCGAGCCGTTCCGGGCTTCGCGCCTTCAGGAAGAAGTCGAAGGGCATCACGCGGAAGCATCTTTCCCCGAAACTATTCGTCGCGGGCAAAAAACACGTTTTTTGGTCAGCGCTTTTATGTCAACAACAAGAGCCGCAGGCCCACGCGCTTCAGTGACAATCCATCGTTGAGCCTGGACCCGACACGGGGGCTTCGCCGCATCAAGGGCGGGAGGATCGTGCCGCGGTCAGCATCGGCATCCTTCCGTCGAAACCGGAGCATCAACACGTGGGCGCATTTCAGAAAGCCGAACCGGCCGCGCCTGCCCTTCGGCCGCGACCTGGCCGGCCGGAAATTGCGGATGCGAAACTACCAAACACAGCGCCCGGTACTTGGCAATCCGACATGGCGTTATCAACGACGGGTGCCTGGCGGCGATCGTGCCTACAAAGGGGTTGTTGGCGGGTTTGACTCGCGCACCCGAACGGGTAGGGCCTGGCGTGGAGACATTGCGCACCGCGCCATCCGCGGCGGCAAACCACCACGCGGAGATAAACCTTTCCTTGGCTTCCTGAAAGGCGGTGGCTTTCGCTCAGCAACGTTATCGGGCGAACGACGAGGAAAGGCCATCCCGGGTCGGGCCCCGGGAATCGGCGCCAGGGGAATAGGCAACTTCAGGGGGCGCATCAAGGCCGGACAGCGCGGATTCGATGAGCAGGGAGAAGGCTACACGGGCAATATACGCATGCGCCGTCCCGGGAAAGGGGGCGGTTCCATCAGCGGGGAACGCTGGAATAACAACGGGATGCCCATACGCAGCAAAGCGCCTGGGAAGGGATGGCGCGGCATCGGCTACGCCGGAAATATCCGGGTGGGGCACCGCGGCTTCAGGGAACAGGGAGAAGCTTACGAGGGTAATATCAGACGCGGTGATAGACGCGGATTCAATGACCAGGGTGAAGAATACTCGGGCAACATAAAGGCCGGGCGCGCCCGCAAGGGAGGCGGGTCTCGCAGTGGACATTGGAACAACAACAACAGGCCGATCATGGTGCGGATTCCCCGGGGCGAGCAGGGCCGTGCAGCAGGATTTCAGGGCAACATCAAGGCGGGACGACGCGGATTTTCTGATCAGGGCGAAGCGTACACCGGAAACATCAAGGCCCGACGGCCGGAGAAAGGCGGTGGGAGTGTGAGCGGGATGTGGAACAACGACGGCCGCGCCATCAGTCCCAGGCATTATTCCGACCATGCCCGGATCAATCGCTATTCCGGAAACATCAGAGCGAAGCGCCCCGAAAAGGGCGGCGGCAGCATCAGCGGGATGTGGAACAACGACGAACGTCCTATTGCAGGAAGGGTATACCCAAACCATTCGAAGATGATGCGGTATACCGGGAACGTCAAATCAAGGCGGCCTGAAAAAGGCGGCGGGAGCGTCAGCGGAAAGCTTTGGAACAATGAGGAGCGCCCCATCGCCGGAAGGGTCTATCCGAACCATTCGAAGATGATGCGCTACACGGGCAACATCAAGGCAAAACGGCCCGACAAGGGGGGCGGAAGTGTAAGCGGCGAACTATGGAACAACAGGGAGACGCCGATCCCGGGTAAAGACTACAGTTATGCGAAGAAGCAAAGTCGTTACACCGGCCACTTCAAAGTGCGCAAACCCGACAAGGACGGCAATGGCGCATTCGGATTTTCCGGCGACACGAAACTGGCCCGATCGGACTACCGGCACAACCCCCGATCGGCCGATGGCGCCATGCGGGGGCGTCGGGCAAGCGCGTCTACTCGCGAAGCCGACGTTGCCGTTCGCGGGACACGTCGATCCTGGCAGTATGTGAAAAACCCCAGCAGTGCGGACGAAGCCCAACGGACACGCGAACCGGGACGTGCTTTTGCGAGCCTGTCCGGCTTTCAGGGACACATGAAAGTTCATCGGTTTGACCGCTCAGGAAAACGTGGACTCCATCCCGATGCGCAATTTGTAAAGCTCGACAAAAACAATGTCCCGGAAGAAAGGGATCTCATGACGAACTTTAAGCTATGGTGGGCACGTTTGTTTAGAAGCAATGAGACCCAGCCCGAACATCTCAAAGACAAGCCCGGAAAGCCAAGGTATGACAAGGGAGAAGCAGGGCTCTGGTATGAGTAGAGTTGGTCATTGGTCATTGGGGATTAGTCATTGGTCATTGGTAAATTGGTAATTGGGCATTGGCATTAGGGATGGGGCATTGGCATTGGGCATTGGGTATTGGGTATTGGGCATTAGGTATTGGGCATTGGGCACTAGGCACTAGGGATTAGGCATTGGGGATTGGAAGTTGGTCATTGGTCATTAGTCATTGGGAGTTAGGAGTT
>CAYMWA010000086.1:0-15705 GCA_964393795.1 uncultured Roseivirgaceae bacterium | reverse complement strand
ATGTTTCGGCCCAGATGATGCCGCCGAATCCCGACTACGATCCGGCAGCGATGCCAGGCAACACACAACCCGACTGAAGATCAACTAACGACTCACGACTCACGACTCACGACTCACGATTCACGATTCACGACTCACGATTCACGACTAACCACTCACTATGTTCATCGTACACGACTACTCCCTGGCCATTGTCTTCTGCGTTATCACCATGTTGTGCTGGGGCTCCTGGGGCAACACGCAGAAACTCGCCGCAAAGACCTGGCGCTATGAATTGTTCTATTGGGACTATGTAACCGGTATCCTGATCTTGTCATTGCTGTTCGCGTTTACGTTGGGCAGTATTGGTACTGAGGGCCGGAGTTTTCTGGTAGACCTGGGTCAGGCAGACAGTGGCAACATCGCCAGTGCCTTTGTTGGCGGCATTGTATTTAATGCCGCGAATATTTTATTGTCGACGGCGATTGCGATTGCGGGGATGTCGGTAGCGTTTCCGGTAGGGATCGGCATTGCACTCGTGTTGGGGGTCATTATCAACTACGCCGGATCTCAAAAAGGCGATCCGCTTTTGTTGTTCCTTGGTGTAGGGTTAATCACCGTGGCGATTATTATCAATGCGCTGGCCTACAAGCGGACCACATCGTCAGGAAGTCAAAAGGTGTCGACGAAGGGGTTGGTGGTTTCCATTCTGGCGGGGGTGTTGATGTCATTTTTCTACCGGTTTGTGGCGGCCTCGATGGATCTCGACAACTTCGTCGATCCTGCAATAGGGAAGATGACCCCTTATACAGCGGTGGTTATTTTCGCGTTGGGTATTTTCGTCAGCAACTTCATTTTCAACACCATTCTTTTCAAGAGGCCGATCAGTGGAGCACCCACGAGTTACAAAGAATACTTTAGTGGCAGCTTTTCGACGCACCTTGTTGGTGTCCTTGGTGGCATCATCTGGGGTATTGGAAATTCGTTGAACCTGATCGCGGCGGGAAAGGCAGGCGCGGCCATTTCGTACGGTCTTGGTCAGGGCGCCACTTTGGTGGCGGCGTTGTGGGGCGTATTCATATGGAAAGAGTTCAAGCAGGCCCCGAAGGGGGTGGGTGTATTACTTGCTGTGATGTTCATTCTTTTTCTGTCGGGGATATTCCTGATCATTCAGGCCGGCGAATAGGCCGGCTGCGCGCAATGATGGTATAATTTCGTGCAAACGTTTATTCGATGTTTATTTTAAGGAAGGAAATGGCAGGTTTTTTTGAAAAATATGAACAAACGTTTGCGCAGTTGGATGGATTTTACCAGCTTACCAATAGATTTCAAGCAGACATAAGCCCTCAGGATATACATAAAATGTAAAGCCATGAAAACCAAAATTTTACCACATCTACCTATCCCAAAGCCGGCGCACTATGGCGTAGTGCTCCTGTGCATGGTGTTCGGAAACGCGTTTTCCGGAACACTCGATCCTGAAGCCGATGGCATGCCGAAAATGAATTTTCATTCTCCGGCAATCATCCATACCGCATTCGCCGACGCAGCGAACGACCACATGCAACAAGGCATTGTTGTAAGCGGACGTGTAACCTCCGGTGAAGACCAACAAAGTTTGCCTGGCGTCAACGTTGCGATCAAGGGCACGTCCCAAGGTACCGTTACGGATGTCGATGGCAGATTCTCACTCGAAGTACCTTCCGCAGAATCGGTCCTGGTTTTCAGCTTCGTGGGATTTGTGAATGAAGAAGTAAGAGTCGGCGATCAATCGGAACTCAACATCACGCTGAGACCCGACGTCACCGCACTCAACGAGGTGGTAGTGGTTGGCTATGGCACACAGGAAAAGGTCAATGTCACCGGCGCAGTAGGCACGGTGCAGGCAGCAGACATCGTGAAGGTTCCGTCGCCAAACGTTTCGGAAATTATGATCGGAAAGGTGCCAGGCTTGTTTTCTATGCAAAGCCAGGGCGTTCCGGGCGCGGATTATGCAAACCTGAATATTCGCGGCTTTGGAGAACCACTTGTTTTGGTCGACGGGATGGAAGGTTCGTGGACCCGCCTGGACCCCAATGAGATTGAATCTATCAGTGTGCTGAAAGATGCGTCGGCCGCTATCTATGGTGCCCGCGCGGGAAACGGGGTTATCCTGATTACGACAAAGCGAGGAACTTCCGGTGACGCGGACATCTCCTACTCTGGAAATTACACGATTCAACAGCCTACTACACTTCCTGAATTTGTTTCGTCGGGCCAATACGCGGAGCTGTTACACGAAGGCGAACTGAATTCCTCCCTGCCGTTTACCTATACGGAAGAGGAAATCCAGAAGTTCTACGAGGGCAACGATCCGGACTACGGAAACTACAGTTGGTACGATGCTACCTTCAAAAGGTGGGCACCGATGCAAACGCACAACTTATCAGTGAGAGGCGGAAGTGAAAAGGTCAAGTACTACCTCTCGGCAGGCTACCTTGATCAGTCGAGTATTTATAAGTCGGGCGACCTGAGTTTCAAGCGATACAATGCCCGCTCCAATGTCGATGTCCAGGTAACAGACCGGTTGTCGGCTTCCATCGACCTGGCGTATCGGAATGAATTGCGCACCGCACCGCAAACATCGCTGCGCAACATCTGGATCAACCTCAAGACAGCATTGCCGATGTGGAATCCCAATCTGCCCGACCCCTCTCTCGGCGGCGCGTACTCAGGCTTTCTCGAACGAAGTCCACTGGCGCAAACCTATCGCGATATGACCGGATTTGACGATGACCTGCAACGGTACTTTACCGGAAGGATCAAATTGAAGTATGACATTCCCGGTGTCGAAGGCCTCCAGGCTGGTGCCGCACTGAATTATACGGTCAACAACAAATTTACGAAAGTACAGGACCGGCCCTTTGAGGTGCTGAGCTATGACAATGCCGCAGACGAATATTCGTCATGGGGAACAAACGGAGCGAATAGCCTGAATGAAAACATGTCGCAATACACGCAACTGTATCCGATGTTTTCCCTCAACTACGAACGCACCTTCGGTGACCACGGTGTCAAGGCGTTGTTGCTTAACGAATGGATTTCGACAGATTATCACTATATGTCCGCCGGCAGGATTGACCTGTTGTCGGTGGAAGTGCCCTACCTCTTTGCCGGATCGCCTGACAATCTGAAGAACAATGGTGGTGCCGTCGAAACCGGTCGCGTCAGCTATGTGGGCCGGTTGAACTACAACTACAAAGAAAAGTATTTGCTGGAGGGTACCTTCCGCTATGATGCGAGTCACAAATTTCCGTCGCACTCGCGATGGGGATTCTTTCCCAGCGTGTCGGCAGGATGGCGTATCGCGGAAGAACCGTTTATCAGAAACAATGTGTCATGGATCGATGATTTGAAGTTGAGAGCCTCCTTCAGCAAGGCCGGCGACGACAATGTAGCCGCCTTCAAATACCTGACAGGGTATGAGATCGTGGAGGGCCTGCGTAATGTGTATGTGTTTGGCTCGGATGTCTATCGCCTCATCCGAAACACCGGATTGGCCAACCCCGATATCACATGGCTGGATATGACTACCTACAACATCGGTTTAGACGCCACGTTCATGAGGGGATTGCTCGGCATTGAGTTCGATGTTTTTCGCCGAATCACCGACAACATCTTCGGTCAGCCACGCGACACTTATCCCTCTACTTTTGGCGCCATCCTTCCGCAGCTGAACATCAATTCAACGGAAGACAACGGCTTTGAGTTAACGTTGCATCACCGGAACACCATTGGTAATGCGGTGCGATACAACGTGTCGATTATGGGAAGCCTTGCGCGCGAAAAGTATAGAAACTGGTCGGAAAGCCTATACGACGATCCCGACGAAATTCGGATATACCAGAAAACGGGTAAATATACCAATCGTTGGATGGGTTATCTCTCCGACGGCCTTTTCATGACACAGGAAGAGATCGACAGCCACCCTGTTGACCAGGATCAGGCAGGCAACTCGACCCTCCGCCCCGGCGATATTAAGTACATCGACCTCAACGAAGACGGCATTATCGACTGGCGTGACCAGGACGAGATCGGATATGGCGACTTTCCTGATGTTAGCTATGGAATCAATCTTGGCGTGCAATACAAGGGCTTCAGCCTGAGTGCACTTTTCCAGGGTGCCTCCATGTTTAACTCGATGATTTCCGATGTTTTGCGCGGTCCGCTCCAAAACATGGGGAACCCGTTCGCATTCCACTACAAGTATCGCTGGCAACCCGACCCGAACAATCCGGATGTCAACATTAATCCGATCGCCCGGCTCCCTGCCATTCTTGGCGATGGCGTGGGCACCAGCACCAACAACAACAAAGCTTCCGATTTCTGGTTGCAGGATGCCACGTACCTCCGGTTGAAGAATGTGAACCTTACATATACGATTCCGAACGTTGTGACCGACCGTGTAGGCCTCGACAAGGTTAGCGTGTACTTGTCTGGAAGCAATCTGCTGACCTGGAGCAAACTCGGTATCTACAAATCATCACTCGATCCGGAAATGACAGGCTACGAGAAATTTTATCCGCCGGTAAAAACTGTTTCAATGGGACTGAACATCACACTATAAATCACTAGTCATGAAGCTCAATAAAATCAAATACATACTGGTCTTCACACTCCTTGCCCCTTTGGGTTGCGATGATGTGTTGGACCTTGAACCGCTCGATATCATTTCCGACGCCGTAGTATGGGAAGACCCGAATCTGATCGACGCATACCTGGCTGATCTTTATTATAGGGTTGACTTCATCGAGTTGCGCGGAAACCTGAATGAGCAGACGTCTTTTGCGATGATCGCATCCATGGGTGGTGAAGGAAGGTCTCACGGTGCACACCATCAGTCGTACAAAGCTTCCACGAATGTGCTGACGTCTGCCGGCTTCCCGGATGAACTGGATTACTGGAAGTACAACAACATCCGCGATTGCAATTACTTCCTGCAAAAATTGCAGGATTCTCCGTTGGAAGACGACCTGATCGCACAAAGATCAGCGGAGGCGAGGTTCCTGCGTGCGTACATGTATTTCGAGATGGTTATCCGGTTTGGCGGTGTACCCCTTCTTACGGAGCCGCAACCCGCGAATGCGGACAGCGACGTCATTTATGTGCCCCGTAACTCGGAAAAAGAAGTGTACGATTTTATCATCAGTGAGATGGAAGCCATCTCTGCCATATTGCCGTCTGAATACAACGCCGAAGACAAGGGGCGCCCCACAAAATGGGCGGCGCTCGCTTTGCAAAGCCGCGCTGCGCTGTACGCCGCCAGCATCGCCAAGTACGGAGAGGTACAACTAGACGGCCTGCTGGGATTCCCGGCCAGCGATGTAACGCATTACGCACAAATCAGCTATGATGCTTCCAACGCCATCATCAACAATGGTATTCACGCGCTGTATGAAGAACTGCCCGATCCGATGATGAACTACCAGAACCTGTTTCTGGATGAATCCCCCGCAAACAGGGAAGTGATTATGGCGGAGGTATACGATTACAGCAAGAATCGGGCGCACGCCTTTACCCTGCGCGCCACACCGAACGACCTGGGCGGTACCTGGTCGTCAATGAACTATCACTACGACTTTATTGAACGCTTTGAGTTTGCAGATGGTAGTCCGGGCAACTCTATCTCAAGGGCTCAACTCACATCGCAGGAATGGTCAATAGATGAAATTTTTGGAAACCGCGACCCCAGGTTTAAAGCATCTGTCTTTTATCCCGAAAGTCCGTGGCAGGGAAGTCGCGCCTTATTCCATTCGGGAACGCTCAGGGATGGAAAGTTGCTTACATCGGGTACCGCGGAAGATGGTTGGCCTTATAAAGCAAACAACAGGAATACCGTGCGAACCGGCCTGATGGTCAGAAAGCGAGCAAATGAAAACCTGAAGACGCAGCCCGTGATCAATGATGATACTGACTACATTATTTTCCGGCTTGGTGAAATGTACCTGAACCTGGCTGAGGCGGCCTTCTACCTCAATAAACCAGATGAAGCACTGACCGCCCTTAACAGACTGCGTGAACGTGCGGATATGCCACCCAAGACGGTGATCACCGAAGACATCATTCACAATGAGCGGCTCGTGGAACTCACCTGGGAAAATCACAGCTACTGGGATCTGAGGCGGTGGCGCATCGCCGAAGAGGTACTGGATGGCGTTCGGCTGAAAGGTCTTAAGTACATATACAATTATGACACAAAAAAGTATCAGATAACGCTCATTAACAGTGAGGGAGTTGCCAGGACGTTCCAGAAAAGGAACTACTACCTTCCCCTTGGTGTCGACCGTGTTGCTGAGAATCCGAAGTTTGTTCCAAATCCGGGATACTAGATCCCGGATTTCATCGGGCCGTAGATTTTGGATCGTTCCTGCTGATACCATATAACTATGAAGACGTTGCGTTTCGGACTTGTTCTTGCGCTGATTTGTTTGCTTGCTCCGGCATGCAACGATGATCCTGTTGTTACGCCGGAGGAACCAGAGCAACCGGAGCCTGTGGACGAGGGGCCATATGCCGGTGTTCCTCAATCGAAAATTTATGAAGTAACGGTGTCGATGGGAGGAACCACCGAAAAATTGGTGGTCTTTCAAAGCAGTTGTCCGCCCTATGAACCTGGCCACATGAACATGGAAGAGAAAGACCAATATCCACTGAAAATATTTGAAGGACGAAGTATCAGCTGGACCCACTTTCCGCTTTCAGGTGCGGCGACGGTTGAAGTTAAGGTGCTCGACCATGCTAAAGTTCCGGGTGGGGGAAGTGTCGCTGTGCTGCCCTCACGGCATGGCGTTACACCAACAGTGTCGGGTGACGTAGTGACGTTTACCTTGACGAAGCCGGGCCAGTTTTCTGTGGAGATAGGAGAGGACGGGTATAAAAACGGTTTAATGATTTTTGCCGATCCGCCGGAGACCGATATCCCCGACAGCACATCAACAGAATATGCCGTATTGCAAAATGCAAAGCCATCCGATTTGAAGACAGTTTCGCCATCGCATTCGGGCTTGTATTTTTCGGACGGCGTGCATGACATCGGCGTTTACGAAGTACCCGCGAACATTAAGAACATTTATCTCGCACAGAATGCGTGGGTATACGGTGCCTTGCGCATGGACAACAATCCCGGTGTGAGAATTTTCGGGAGAGGTGTCTTGTCATCGGCACGCCTGGACTACCGGGAGGCGCATTGTATCGAAGCGATCAATCAAAGCAACAACATTGTGGTGGAGGGAATTGTGGTCGCTGATCCGAAGCATTTCGCGGTCCGCTTGATCGGACAAAACAATACGGTTAAATGGACCAAGGTGATCGGCGGATGGGTCTATAACTGCGATGGAATTGCCGCCTATGCGGGATCCGATGTGTCAAACTGTTTTATATGGGCCAATGACGACGCGATCAAGGTATACAGGGACGATATTACCTGGTCGGATATCGTCGTCTGGCAATTGAACAACGGAGGAGTCATTCAGATGTCATGGGGCGGGTCGAACGCGAGTAACGTCTCCCTGAAGCGGATAGACGTTCTTCACGCTGAATGGAACAAACCAGGATTCAACCGCGCACTGCTGAGCTGCGTAGGGAACCGGTACCAAAGTCCCGGGAAATACGGACTACAAAAAGATTGGTTGATTGAAGACGTCGTCACGGAAACGCCAATCGCTATTATCTTCAATATGACACCTGATCCGTTTAGCGCGAATCACATTCACAACCTTACACTGAAGAACTGGGACGTACGTATGACGATAGGTACGGACTATGAAAATGCAATCATTGGGAACGACCCTGATGAACCCTTCGATGGGTTTCTGTTCGACAATGTTGTTTTCAATGATGTGACCCTCACAGAGGACAACTGGGTTGATGTTACCGAAACAGTAACCGACAACTTGGCGCCTCCCTCATTTAAATAATGGATTATTGTGCGTTTGGTGATTCTTTTCCTGGTCTCGGCAGCTCAAGCGTTGTTTGTAAATCCGGCCAACGGAAATGATTTTCCGTCGGGTTTCACGACAGCCCAGCATGCAGCGCCTCACGAGGACAACACGCTGCCGAACATTGTCCTGATCGTGGCTGATGACCTTGGGTACGGTGACTTTAGTTGCTACGGTGCCGTCAACATCAGCACGCCGCACGTTGACGGACTCGCTGCGGGCGGCGTACGTTTTACAGACGCGTATGTGGCGTCTTCCCTTTGTTCGCCTTCCCGCTATAGTATCCTGACCGGGAGATATTCGTGGCGCACGAAATTGCGAACGGGTGTACTGAAACCCTTTGCACCACCGTTGATCGAAGAAGGCCGTACAACGCTGGCATCGCTGCTTAAAAGCCAGGGTTATGCTACGGCATGCATTGGCAAATGGCACCTGGGCTTTCACTGGACACTCAAGGAGAATGCGCCGGCTGATGCGGCGATTTCAGTGTTTGATTCATGGGGCACTTCCCCTCAGCAATACATCGACTTTTCGCAACCCTTGGAGGGCGGCCCGGTTGATCTTGGATTCGATTACTTCTTCGGAATGGCAGGATCCAACAACATGATTCCATTTGTCTTTATCGAAAATGATGCTGTTGTTATGCCGCCATCCGTCCCCAACGACTTTGGTGCGCAAATTTTGAAAGCACCTTCATGGGATGTAAGGACGCTGGATGCGACGCTGGCAGACAAGGCGGTTAATGTAATAGACGATCACTTTCGAAAGAAGAATCCTGCACCTTTGTTTCTATACCTGGCGACGAGTGCCGTTCACGCGCCGTGCTTGCCGACGAAAACCCTTGGCATGAGTAAAGCCGGGCTGCGCGGCGACATGGTCGTCGAATTTGATCGAACGGTTGGCCGGGTACTGCAGGCCCTGGAAGCAAACGATGCCCTTGAAAAGACCATCGTGATGGTAACGTCTGACAACGGGCCCCAGCCTGGTGACACATACGCGCAAATTCAAAAATTCAAGTCGGGATTTTTCGGCGACTCGTACGACTTTTATCAATCGTATTTTGATGGCTATTCCCCTGAATACCCCGGCCTGGGCGGACAGGCGCAAGGGTGGTTAACCTATGAGCATCAGGCAGCAGGACCGTTGTCTGGATTTAAGTCGGACGCATGGGAGGGAGGGCTCCGTGTTCCGTTGATCATTCAATGGCCGGGAAAGATTAAGAATGGATCCGTTAGCGATCAGCTCGTAAGCACGGTAGACCTGCTAGCCACCTTTGCAGATATCGCCTCGGCGGAACTGCATGACCGTGGAGGTGAGGATAGCTACAGCTTTCTCGATCACCTTTTGAATTCCAACATACCTCCTGATAGAGAATCACTCGTAATGGTCGCCGGGCGGTCAGGGGCATTGGCCGTACGACGGGGAGACTGGAAATTTATTGAAGCGGCCCCTGCAAAAGAGGATTCTTCGGGCTACCCTCCGCCGCCCAATGAAATTCCCGGTATTGACAGTCCTTATCGGGCACAGCTGTACAACCTGTGCAAGGACATCGCAGAACAGCACAACCTCGTCGCCAACATGCCGGAGAAGGTAAACATGATGCAGGCGCTTATCGAAACAGTTAAGCGAACTGCAAAGAGTGAAGCCAAATACAAATAGTAGCGTGATGATTGCACAAGGTAAATGCCCAATCGGTTTGTCGTTCATGTTCTTCCTATCTGTGCTGGCAATGGTGCCGGGTTCGAATGTCCACGGTCAATCGGATGAGAAGGAGTATGTTTTTATCCCTAAAGCGGAACTGGCCGACAAGATCAGGGGAGGCCTGCTCGGACAGATGCTGGGCAACCTCAACGGGCTGCCGCATGAAATGAAGTACATCGACGAGCCGGGTAACGTCAAGAATTACGTCCCTTCTTTGCCTGATGGTGCCTGGTCTGACGACGATACGGACTTCGAATGGGTGTATGTGGTGGAGATGCAGAAGCATCGCACGCCCTTCCTTTCTCATGAACAGATTTTCCATTTTTGGAAAGAACGAATTAACAAACGCATCTGGTGTTCCAACCTGTTCGCGCGCATGCTGATGGATATTGGCATCAAGCCACCTTACACGGGCAATGTCATTTTTAATCCGTGGGCCAGTTTCAACATATCCGGGCAATTTCTTTGCGAGACCTTCGGCTTGATGGCACCTGCCATGCCACAGACGGCCGCCCGCATCGGATTGAACTACACAACGGTGGCCATAGGCGGCGAACCAGCTCAAGCTACACAGTTCTTTACGGCGATGATTGCCGCGGCTTTCCTTGAAAATGATGTGGATAAGATACTGGACGAAGGCTTGAGGGCGGTGGATTCCCGGAGCATACTCCCACAAATTATCAACGACGTCAGAACCTGGCATCGTGTTCATCCCCACGACTGGCGTACCACACGGAAACTGTTAAAAGAAAAATATACCAGGGAGGGAGGCAATTTCAGGGATGTAAATGGATATGAACTGAACACGGGATCTATTATTGCTGCCTTGTTGTACGGCGACGGCGATTTTTCCGAATCGCTGAAGTACGCCTTTAATTTTGGATGGGACGCGGATTGCAATGCCGCAACGGTCGGAACGATCGTGGGCGTCATGACTGGTTATCGCAGAATGATGAACCACAACGATCCTTATCTTCCGGACTGGACGATTGTCGACCGCTATCGAAATGTAACGAGGGATAACATGCCCATGGATGAAACGATCACCGGATTTGCAGACCGCGTGATCGAGCTATTCGAAATGGTTAACGAAGCCAACGGTGGAGAATCGGTTATCAGAAACGATGTGTCAGGCTATCGGATCTTGATGGAACGTTCGACACCTGTTAGAGAATTGATCCCTGTAGCACAAACGCGTGAACGATTGCGTAGGGAGTTGTCCGCAGTAATGACCAATGACTTGCTGTCCGGGCAACGAGAAGATATGGCGCGGGCCGCGTATATGGCCGTTTGTCTGGATGAATATAAGGCATACGAAAAAAAATATCCGCGCCAATGGAAAGCAGCGTGTATGCAACTGAGTGGATATTGGAAGATCATGAACAACGTCTTTTCGAAACGACATCACTTTGCTGCTTTGCACGAGCTCCAGGAGAAGTTCGCGAACGCCGGATTCAAGGCGCCGGTGTCTGACTACACCAACCGCCAACTGTGGAACGACAAAGAAATATGGAAAGCACCGGACAACTAAGGTGCTCACTGAAAATTTACAACTTAAATCTTCCCCCGTGCGTATTCTGATATTATCAATCCTGGCGCTCGTGCTTGTTGAGGCTCGGGCATTTGTGGTATACGATATTGATCCGCCTGGAAGGCGACGACCCAACGTCATCATCATTTTGTCCGACGACCAGGGATATGGTGATTTCTCTTGTCACGGGAATCTTGTTTTAAAGACGCCGTCGTTAGACAGATTGCACGATGAAAGTGTGCGATTCAGTAATTTTCATGTGTCGCCACTTTGTACGCCGACACGCGGACAGCTACTGACCGGTCTTGACGCGTTTCACAATGGTGCCGCGACGGTGTTGACCGGAAGGAATCTCTTGCGACGGGATATTCCCACAATGCCGGAAATTTTTGCTGACAACGGTTATGCTACTGGCATTTTTGGAAAGTGGCATTTGGGTGACAATTATCCGGACAGGCCGATGGATCGCGGTTTTCAGAAGTGTGTCTGGCACAAAGGATGGGGCCTGCTTTCTGAAATGGAATACGATAATGACTACTATGAGACACGATACCTTGATAGTCTCGAGACAAAGCTGTCAGGCGAGTACTGCACGAATCTTTGGTTTAATGAGGCCATGTCATGGATGGATGCAATGTCAGCCCGACAGAAACCTTTCTTCACGTATCTTGCCCTGAATGCACCGCATGGGCCGTTCTTTTCACCGGTCCAGGACTACAGCGTGTATCGCGACCAGGTGCGAGACAGTACAACCGCGTTGTTCCTGGGCATGATTCGCAATCTCGACCGCAACGTGAGAAGGCTAGACGACTGGCTTGACAGGAAAGGGTTGAAAGAGAACACGATCGTCGTATTCATGAACGACAATGGTGGCACGGGCGGCGTTGAACTTTACAATGCGGGCATGCGCGGTAAGAAAGGGAGCAATTACGAAGGCGGGCATCGCGCAGCCTGCTTTGTACGATGGCCCGACGGCCGCCTCGGCGTACCGCGCACGGTTTCCGATGCCTGCCAGGTCCAGGATCTCCTGCCGACCTTCATCGACCTGTGCGACCTTAAAATCGCGGAGCACCATGCGTTCGACGGCCAAAGCCTCGCACCCGTTTTGAAGGCCGGTAAACGATTGGAGGACCGCATGTTTGTTGTCCAATATGGCGGCCACGTCAGGCCGGAGAAATATTTCAGCTGTGTGGTGTGGGATTCATGGCGGCTGGTGGGCAAAGACGAACTCTATAATATAAGGGAAGATCCGGGACAGACGAAAAACGTAGGCACCATGAATCCGGAAGTGCTCACGAAGATGCAGGCATTTTACGAGCAGTGGTGGAAGGGTGTGGAGGGCGGCATCAACCGGTTTCTACCCCATATCATCGATGTTGAAAAGCAGACACCGGTTTTTTTGAACTCGAGCAACTGGACCGAACATGGTGTAAACGCACAGTGGCGAATAGCGCGTGCCGATGGCCCTCCACGGGGCGGTGTTATTCATGCGAAGGTCATTCATCCCGGGAAATACAGGATAACGTTGAGCCGGTGGCCCTTTCACCTCGACAGGCGCCTGACGCAGACCGGGCCTGCCTACACGGTGGGCGGTGCACGGCTGAACCGCGGAAAGGCTGTGCCGATCGAATACGGGTGTTTATCCATCAATCAGGAAGGGCCACTGGTGAACAAAAAAGGATCACCTGATTCGACAGGGATCAGTTTCGATGTCGACCTTCCTGCCGGCCAATTCACCCTTCAGGCATGGTTTCAGGATAAGAACCACACCGATCTTTGCGGGGCGTATTACATAAGAATAGAGGAAGAGTGACTAAATTAACCAAAAAAAATTCGGCATAATGCCGGATTTCCACTAGTTTGCAAATACTAAACAAATGTTTAGTTAATTTTTGCACACGAAGACGGTCACTTTGAAAAATTTCCAATTCCTGCACCGGTCGAAGACGCTGTTTATCCTTTGGTGTATCGTGGCATCGTTTGGTGCCTACTTCTGCATGTATGCGTTCAGGAAGCCATTTAACACGGGGCTGTACGCAGATCTGGAACTGTGGGGCATAGGCTACAAGACGGTCCTGATTATATCACAGGTTCTCGGCTACATGCTTTCCAAGTTCATCGGCATCAAGGTAATTGCTGAATTACGTCAATCGTCACGCGCAAAACTGATCATCGGATTGATTGTCGTTGCTGAGGTAGCGCTCCTTTGCTTCGGTTGGGTGCCTTATCCTTACAATTTCATCTTTTTGTTTATAAACGGACTGCCCCTGGGCATGGTCTATGGCGTTGTGTTCAGCTTTCTGGAAGGACGGCGATTTACAGAATTGATTGCTATGGGCCTTAGCATTAGCGTGATCGTTGCCTCCGGCATTCTGAAAACGATCTATCTCGAAGTCCATGCGCTTGTGCCTGCTGTTACGGAGTTCTGGATGCCCTTTCTGATGGGCTTGATTTTTCTTCCCTTCTTTTTGCTTTTTGTATGGATGCTGACGCGTATTCCGGATCCTTCTCCCGAGGATGTCGCACTGCGTGCAGAGCGAATTCCCATGACGTCCGAGGATAAATGGAAAGCCTTGCGCCAGTTTGGCGTACCAGTCTTATGTTTTGTCGTCTGCTATTCGCTGCTAGCCACCGTTCGTGACTTTCGCGATAATTTTTCGATAGAGATATGGAATGAAATTGATAAAGGATGGTCCAGTACAGTGCTGTCATCGACCGAAATGATATCGGGGGCGATTGTACTTGTTGTCATCGGAAGTTTGTCGTTTGTCCAAAGCAACCGCCTGGGCTTTCGATTGACGAACATCATCATTTTCACGGGGTTTCTGATTGCAGGAGTGGCCAGCCTTCTTTTCGAATTGCGCCTGATGGGTCCTTTTTACTGGATGGTGTTGATTGGGATTGGAATGTTCCTGGCTTATACCGCGATTCAGACAGTCGTCTTTGAGCGAATGATCGCCTTGTTTCAAATGAAGGCGAACGTTGGTTTCTTCATATACCTGTGCGACAGCATTGGTTATCTCGGAAGCGTCGGGCTGTTGCTCTACAAAGAATTTTATCGCAGTGACATCTATTGGTCAAAAGTGTTGATTCATTTCGTCTACGTGCAAACGGTGGTTGGCCTCGCGTTGTTGGGTGTTTCACAGTGGTATTTTTACAGGCGTGCTCGCAACCTCAAACGCGAAGCGCAGCGACTCCAAATGGTAACTCCGTAAAAAATGTCTATGAATACCAGTAAATTACTTTTTACTCCCGGGCCATTGAGCACTTCTTACACGGTGAAAGCGGCAGCGCTTCAGGATGTAGGCTCCCGTGATCCGCTTTTCATCGGAACGGTAGCAGAAATTCGGTCAGAGCTGCTTGCCCTTGCTTTGGTTTCCCGACAACAGGGATACGAATGTGTGATCATCCAGGGGTCCGGAACTTTTGCCGTTGAAAGTGTGGTAAGTAGCGCACCGGGACCGGACGATGTCATGCTCGTGGTGGCGAACGGTGCCTATGGAGAACGCATCGCCCAGATGGCCGCCGTACACCGCGTTCCTCATCAGGTTCTACGTTTCCCGGAAAACGAAGCGGTTTCACCAGACGAACTGGCTCGCTACCTGCGTGACCACCCTGAGATCACACAAGTCGCTTGTGTTCATTGCGAAACGACCACCGGATTGTTTAATCCGATACAAGAGATCGGTGCAGTCTGCAAGGCGAACCGCAAGGTGTTTATTGTCGATGCGATGAGCAGCTTTGGAGGTGTAGCGATCGACATGGATGCTTGTTGTATCGATTTTCTGATTTCTTCTTCGAACAAATGTATTGAAGGGATACCGGGCTTTGCCTTTGTCTTGTGTACCCATAGTGAACTCCAAAAATGCAAAGGCCGCGCACGGACGCTTACACTGGATTTATTCGCGCAGTGGAACGGACTGGAAGCAAACGGACAATTTCGATTTACGCCGCCGACGCTGAGTATTATGGCTTTCCGGCAGGCATTGCGTGAGCTTCAGGCAGAAGGCGGTGTTGCAGGAAGAGAACGGCGATACAAAGAAAACAAGCGGGTGCTCGATGAAGGGATGTCAGCGCTAGGCTTCCGTCAATACCTCAACCCCGAAATTCAAGGCCATATTATTTCTACGTTCCTCTATCCATCCGATGAACGTTTTGACTTTCCCCGCTTTTATCAGCAACTCAATGAGCGTGGTTTCGTCATCTATCCCGGAAAACTGACAAAAGCAAATGCCTTCCGCATAGGCAACATAGGCCAAATCTTTCCCGATGACGTCAGGGCGCTGGTCAATGCTATCGCAGAGGTAACGGAAGTGTTAAGTCTTAAGGTTTAAGTGGTGAGTGGTGAGTGGTGCAACTTGCAACCTGTATCTTGCAACCTGCAACCTGCAACTTGCAACCTGCAACTTGCAACCTGCAACCTGCAACCTGCAACTTGCAACTTGCAACCTGTAACCTGCAACCTGCAACCTGCAACTCGGCCATCTCACCTCACGTACCGGTACCCTTCGACAAGCC
>CAYMWA010000085.1:0-15739 GCA_964393795.1 uncultured Roseivirgaceae bacterium | reverse complement strand
CGCTCATCCTTCGTGTCGTCATAGATCGCTTCGAGCAATTCATACACATGCTTCAGGCCGATGCGTTTGCACCATTCAAAAGGTCCATACGGATAGTTGGTCCCAAGCTTCATCGCCAGGTCGATATCTTCACGAGTGGCGGTGCCCTCCTGCACTGTGAAATACGCTTCGTTGATGATCATACAGATCACACGCGGTGTCACCAGGCCAACACGATCATCTACGAGCAGGTACCCGGTGTTTAGTTGAGCGCATATCTTCGCGAGCAGCGGCTCGTCATCTTTTTTCAACACAGACACTTCCAGAAACTGACGATTAAATTGGGTCGGAAGGCCGTTGAATCCGAAAAGACTACAACGCGCCTTTCCGGTTGCTTTGCTGGCCAGTTCTGCCAACGTCACTTTGCAAGTATTCATAAACACCGGTACGGATTGGTCAGTATATACGCCGAACGCGCCGATCGGATCGTCCATAGGGAAATGGAAGATGATCTCGTTTTCGGGAAGTATAGCCCTGGCGTCCTTCAAAGTGAGCTGATGCGCAAAGGAGTGTTGTCCCAGTTTTGCGCGGCACTCTTTGAACTGTGTTTCATCTCCGACAACCAAAATTTTCATCGTATTTCAGTATGGCGATACAGATATAGCTATTTTTGAGGGCAACCAGAAGACCAAACACAAAGCCATGTCGAAGAAAGTTATTTACGCACCCGGTGCCCCTAAGCCCATCGGCCCCTACAGCCAGGCAATACTCGCGGGTAGTACGGTTTATGCGAGCGGACAGATTGCCATTGACGCCGTCTCGGGCAATATGGTAAATGGGGGTATTGAAGCCGAGACGAGACAGGTCATGACCAACCTCAGCGAGGTGCTGAAAGCTGCGGGTGGTACATTTGCTAATGTAGTGAAGTGTACGATCTTCCTCAAAGATATGAACGACTTCCCACGGGTGAATGAAGTCTACGGCGAGTACTTTCCTGACAATCCGCCAGCCCGCGAAACCGTTGAAGTAAGTCGCCTGCCAAAGGATGTGAGCGTCGAGATTTCGTGCATTGCCGTTATCCCTTAAACAAACTACATTGCGGCCCAAACAGGAGATCACAAAGTCATGACAGAAGTTCGGGTTCGTTTTGCACCCAGTCCCACCGGTGCGCTTCATATAGGCGGAGTAAGAACTGCCTTGTACAACTACCTTCTTGCCCGGAAGTTCAACGGCACCATGATCCTGCGTATTGAAGATACCGATCAGAGCCGCTTCGTTCCGGGAGCGGAGGATTATATCCGCAAGTCGTTAAAGTGGGTAGGGATTGAGATCGACGAGGGGGTTGGCGTCGGTGGACCACACGCGCCCTATCGTCAAAGCGAGCGCAAGGAAATCTACAAGAAATATGCACAGCAGTTGATCGACAGTGGTGCTGCTTATTATGCATTCGACACCGCAGAGGAGTTAGAAGCGATGCGTGCGCGGCTGAAGGCCGCCGGTGTTGCCGTCCAGCAGTATAACAGCATTACCCGAATGGAAATGCGCAATTCGCTCACATTAAGCGAGCAAGAGGTCACCGATCTGATCGCGGCGGGTACACCACACGTTATCCGGCTTAAGGTGCCCCGCAAGGAAGAAGTGCGACTAAACGATCTGATCCGCGGATGGGTAATGGTGCATTCTTCGCAGATTGACGACAAGGTGTTGATGAAATCTGACGGGATGCCCACCTACCACCTGGCGAATGTGGTGGATGACTACCTGATGAAGATATCGCACGTTATCCGTGGCGAAGAATGGCTGCCATCGGCACCTTTGCATGTGCTGCTTTACAAATACCTGGGATGGGAAGACGCTATGCCCCGCTTCGCGCATCTTCCGCTTCTTCTCAAACCCGATGGAAATGGCAAACTCAGCAAGCGTGATGCCGACCGTTTGGGATTTCCGATCTTCCCGTTGACATGGCAAGACCCCGAAACGAAGGAAGTGGCCATTGGGTATAAGGAGGCGGGGTATCTTCCCGAAGCGTTTGTCAATTTTCTTGCCTTTTTGGGATGGAATCCCGGAACCGAGCAAGAGATCTATTCCATGGATGCCCTCGCGCAAGCGTTCTCGCTGGAACGCATCAACAAGGCCGGGGCAAAGTTCGATATCCAAAAGGCGCAGTGGTACAACCAGTATTATCTCAGGCAGAAAACGGATGATGAGCTGGCCGGCTTCCTGCTGCAATCCCTGGAAAAGGAAAATATCGATTGTTCGAGAGAAAAGGCGTTGAAGATCGTCAGCATTATGCGCGATCGCGTCACCTTCCCGCAGGACTTCTGGGAGCACGGTCGGTTTTTCTTTTATCCACCGGCATCATATGATCAGGGCGTGGTAGCAAAACGGTGGAACGCTACGGCCGTAAAAGTGCTTTCTTCGTATCAGGAGGCTGTGGGCGCGGCGAAGGAGTGGGACGCTACCATCGCAAAAGACACGCTCGATGCGGTGGCCGCTGCGCTTGGCACTCCTGCCGGAAAAGTGTTGCAGGCGTTGCGGGTAGTGATTACCGGCCTTGGCGGAGGGCCGGATTTGATGGTGATCCTGGAAATTATCGGGAAAAACGAGGTTGTACGGAGAATTGACGCCGCAATCAAAACTTTAGGCACGGAAGTTTCGTAAACATATATATGACTAAACATCAAAATTCCAAGCGCACGCCCAAGCCACGGGTACATAAAGATTTGCAGGGATTCAATATCGCGATAGATTCATTTGGCGAAATAAAGTCGAACATGAACATCGAAAAAATTAACGAGTTCCTGAATGAAAATGTCGATGATAAAAAGCTGGCGGAACGCGATGATTACAAAGAAATGAGGAAAGGCCGCAAGAAAAAGGCCTAGGCGAAGCGCCAAAAAATTGAAGCCTGAGATCCCCGGATTTCAGGCTTTTTATTTTAATTGCACCTGTCACGGATTTGGCCTTTTTACCACTAAGGCACTGTGGAGCACCAAAATTTTTGCTTTTTGATATCCTTGGTGTATCCAAGCGACCTAAATGGTAATAAGACGAGGTTTAAGTGACGATAAAATTATTATCACCAATAATCGTCAAGCGCATGGCGTCCCACAAAATCGACTATGAGATCAAAGGAGAAAGCATCCAGATTGTAGAAGTGGAGCTCGACCCGCAAGAAACTGTCATCGCTGAAGCAGGTGCCATGCTGTTTATGGAAGACGGTATCGCATTCGAAGCGAAGATGGGTGATGGCTCAAATCCAAACCAGGGGCTGTTCGATAAACTGTTGTCGGTGGGCAGCAGGGTACTAACTGGCGAGTCATTGTTCATGACGCACTTTACCAACAAAGGAAATCGCAAAGCAAAGATTGGCTTTTCGGCGCCCTATCCGGGAACCGTTATACCCGTCGACCTGGCGGCCAGTCCCGGTAACCAGTTGATCGTTCAGAAGGACGGATTTCTCTGTGCGGCGTTCGGAACCCGCGTCTCGATCACTTTTAACAAGCGGATCGGTGCGGGCCTTGTCGGTGGCGAAGGATTCATTCTACAGAAATTGCAGGGAGACGGTAAAGCTTTTGTTCACGCGGGCGGGACCGTAATCGAAAGGACGTTGCAAAACGAGACGCTCCGGGTAGATACCGGATGCGTCGTTGCATTTGAATCACAGATTAGTTTTGATGTCCAGAGAGCGGGCGGCTTGCGCTCGATGATCTTCGGAGGTGAAGGTATTTTCCTGGCTACTTTGCAAGGGACCGGCAGGGTGTGGCTTCAGTCAATGCCGATCCGGAAGCTTGTGCAGGCACTGGCGCCGTACGGACAAAATCGCGGAAAGGAAGGGAGTTCGTTGCTGGGAAGTTTTCTGGAACGCTGATGGAACGACTAGCCAACAGCCAACAGCCAACAGCCAATCGCATAACGATCGGCCTTATCCGCGAAGGAAAAGTACCGCCCGACAAACGCGTACCATTCACGCCCGCTCAGTGTGTTGAAATTCAACAGCGCTTCGACGGTGTCAAAGTCATTTGCGAAGAAAGCGAAACACGCTGCTACAAGGATGAAGAGTATCGGGCTGAAGGTATCGAAGTCGTCGCAGACATTAAGGGTTGTGATGTCCTGATGGGAATAAAAGAAGTGCAAATCAAAGATCTGATTGCCGATAAAACGTACTTTTTCTTTTCGCATACGCTGAAAAAGCAACCTTACAACAAGAAGCTTCTTCAAGAGATATTGAAGAAAAGAATTTCGCTAATTGACTATGAAGTCCTCAAAGATAGACATGGCAACCGCCTCGTAGCGTTCGGCCGTTATGCGGGCATCGTGGGCGCCTACAATGCACTGCTCACCTACGGCAAACGGTTTGGGTTGTACACGCTTCGTCGGGCGTACGAATGTTTTGATTTGAATGACCTTAAGCGAGAGTTGCGAAAGGTCAAGCTCCCCGCGATCAAAATCATTTTAACCGGCAGCGGTCGTGTTGGAAAGGGCGCCATGGAAACTCTCGACAGTGCCGACATCCGGAAGGTGAGTCCCGAAGCGTTTTTGCATTCGCGATTTGAGGAGCCGGTATACACACAACTCAGCAGTGCCGACTACCATAAGCGGCGTGAAGGTGGTGCTTTTAATCGCGATGAGTTCCATCGGTATCCCGAGCGTTATGATTCAACATTCAGAAACTTTGCAACCCAATCTGATATGTTGATTGCAGGAGCCTACTGGAACCCCAGGGCGCCGGTATTGTTTACGCGCGCTGACATGCAATTGCCGGAGTTTCACCTCAAGGTAATCGCTGATGTTACTTGTGATATTAACGGGTCCATTCCGAGCACCAAGAGACCGAGTACGATAGTCGATCCGCTTTACGACTATGATCCGGCTACTGATTCGGTGCGCCCGCCACTTAGCAGCGGCGAGTTTGTGACCGTGATGGCGGTTGACAACCTGCCGTGCGAACTTCCACGAAGTGCTTCCGAAGAATTTGGCAGGGATTTGATTGACCGTATCCTGCCGGTAATGGTTGGTGAAGACGAAGACGGCGTCATTGAGCGCGCCACCGTAACGCGTGATGGACGATTGACGGAGCATTTTATGTATCTTCAGGATTACGTTTCGGAACCATAGGTGCCCACCCCGCCGATCGCGAAAGACTGCAAGTCAGAAGGAAGTGAAATAAATGTATTAGTTTTCGGAATGCTCTTATACAACGTTACCGTCGGTATAGATAAAGATGCTGAGGCCGAATGGCTTCACTACATGAAGACAACCCATATCAAGGCTGTCTTGAACACAGGGTTGTTTGTCGGTCACAGGTTTTATAAAGTGCTTCACGATCAGGATGACGGATCTATTTCGTACAGCGTGCAGTATTTTGCAAAAAGTATAGGGGATGTTCAGCGGTATCTCGAAGTATTTGCGCCCACCCTTATGGAAGAGCACCGCAAGCGTTTCGACAATCGCCATATAGCATTCATGACGTTGTTGGAAGAAGTGGACGATCCTTCAGGCGCAGGCAACTTCCGGGAAGTTTGAAACTTCCCGGAAGTTTGGACCATTACAAATGGTCAATCTGCTTTTGTTCCGTGTCGTTTGTTACTATCTTCGAGCGGAATAAAAGGGCTGCAGAGTGGTTATCCTTGTGTCGAGACCAAAATATCAACCTCGGCCTTACTCCAATCCTTGCTGCGATCGTCGTAAAGTTCAAAATCGTAACCATATGCTCTGTCCATCTCGGCTTTCCAGATCGCCTTCCATGAATCCGAAATACAATCAGGCATTTTTCCGGCAGCAGTGACCTTCTGATACTGTTGTTTTGGTATGATGAGGCTGTCCAATCCGTGCGGGGTAACGGCATCCATGTCGACTTTGCATCCTATAAAATAGGAGAATGGCTTCGTATGGTCGCCTTCATAGTCGAAATACACTGCATAAACATCGTTTGTCAATTTATCGGGTATTTGATCGGCAATTTCTTCTGTTTCGAACCGCTGCCACAACGATCCGCAGTCTATGTTGGATTGCCCATTTTCATTGATTGTTTTGTGAGGAAGTTTGAGCCCCGCTAATTTGAATTCAGGTAAGTGCATTCGGTGTTGTGCTTTAGTGTAGATTCTGTTTTAGTCGTTTAATATCTTCCTCGATTCTTTTTTCGGTTCATGATCATTCGGTTGATGTCGGGACGCCATGGGCATCAAAAGACCGGGAGGCCCTGCTAATCTAGGACTTTATCATTGTACGGCCATGCTATTTTAGTACAAACTTGAGCAAGAAAAATTAGGTGAAATTGTTCTGTTTGTTATTTTCTACTTCTCAGATGTGCTGTCCGGAGGTCAGCAAATTGATTGATTTTTAGCTCCTGTGTTTTTAGATTTGTGTACGATTTTAAAAAGACCTATCCCTCCTCGTCATGTACACCATCTTTGACGAAAAAGAAGCGAAATACATTAAGGTAGCGGAGCCGGATGCAGCGCTTACCTACACTTATGCCGATTACCTGCAGTGGAGATTCATAGAGCGGCTGGAGTTGTTACGTGGAAAAATTTTCCGGATGTCAGGTCCCGGTACCCGACACCAGATCATAAGCGGAAGATTTTTCGCGTGGTTGTTCAATCACCTTGAGGGCCAAAGATGCCGTGTTTTTTCAGCACCTTTCGACGTTCGGCTGCCCCAGAAGGGGCGGATTCAGGACGATGAGATTACCACAGTTGTTCAGCCCGACCTTTGCGTGGTATGTGAAGAAGCCAAACTGGATGACCGCGGGTGCTGTGGTGCGCCAGACCTGGTAGTGGAGATACTTTCACCGGGAAACTCGGTCAAAGAAGTTCTGCTGAAGCACGACCTTTACGAAGAAGCCGGCGTCAGCGAATACTGGGTTGTTAATCCGTCGGAAGATAAGGTAGTCGTGTATACGCGCTACCCCTCTTCTCAAAAGTTCACAAAACAGACAGTGTACGGCTCGGGCGACATTGTGGCCAGCGTTGCAGTTGACGGTTTTGAGTTAAGAGTGAGCAGACTGTTTGCGAAGTAGGTTTTATCGGGCCTTTTCGCCAAGGGCCTATAAAAGCGACGCGTCGCTGTGAAAATGCAGCTTACTCGACTGCTCCGCGACCATCGTTATAGTGTACTTTGGTCGTCTTATTGGGCCTTATCTGGAATCCTACAGAATTGAAACTCATGCCGGGCGCATGGCAGTTAACAATATAATTTCCGTGATTCAACTCTACGGATAAGTTTCCACGTGAGTCAGTTGCCAGATTCGTCAGAATTGGAATGCTCGGATTTTCAATCGGGCTAATCGTCAATGTGACCTCCTCTGAAGGTACTGGATACATGCTAACATTTAGTTGACCGGTGAGTGGCTTGTCCTCGCATCCTGTTGCAATGACCAGGATGGTGGCTAACAATAGTAGTACTTTCGTTGCTTTCACGCGGAATTCATTTTAATTGATGATATTTCCTTTATTGTTGGCCAACTTTTCACGCCACCTTTTTATTTCCTCCGGTGTTTGCTTTACCCAATCTGTCACTTCTCCAACAATTTTCAACGGTGCCTGGCTGCGATACGACCGCGTCGGGTTGCCCGGAAACTTTTTGTCCGTAACGTTCGGATCATTTTCAAAGGGTCCGGTGGGCTGAACGATGTAAACGCGTTCTCGCCCATCGCCTTTGGCCAGCGCCGCGGCCAGGCCGGCACCGTTAACCAACGCGGTGAAATAGATGTGGTTCATGATGAGCGCATCCTTGTAGTTCGAGCTCGACCCTGCGGTCAGCAAATCGCCCACCTGTAAATCCGCTTTCGTCCCGTGGTAAAAGGGACCTTTGTCAGACGGTTTGTCTGTGTATGCGATTGCTAATTCCCGATTCCTTTTTGCTTCGTCGGGGATGTTTAGCTCCTCATAGCATTTGGCGATGTTCAGGTACAGCGACGGAAAGGCTGACTTAACGGCATCATCATTTATCTTCAATGCAAACTGCAAAGCTGTTTCGAGCCATTCTAATTTGTCGGAAGCCGTTGTTTGGTGCCGAGCCACATAATGTGCTGCGAGGAATTTTTCAAAGTCGTTGGTCGCTTCGTTCCAGGCCTTAAGAAAAATTGCGCTTGCCTCTTTCGGTTTGCCTTCATCTTCCAGCTTCATGCCGTGGAGACAGCGCTGTATGATATTATTGTTTGGGTTGAATTCCATTTTCCAAATACTTTTTCTCCTTCTCTGTCATAGATTAATCGCTTCGTTCGGTCAATATTGGCCTTTAGGTAGGGATTTCGAATTGAGTCTTCCGTAAGTAGGTCAACCTTTCGTTCGAAAAGTGCTTCAAGTTTGTCCCAGAGTGAAAGCAGCGCTTCGCCACGATCGGCAGGGTCTTCAATAGCAATTTCAACCACGAGATCGATGTCGCTTTTGTCGGGATCGAAATGGTCGGTAATAGACGATCCAAAGGCATATATCTTGCCAACCCTATGGGCACGACATATATCCAGAAAAGCCACGTATCTGTCTTTTATTAAGGTTGCTAAGTCCATTTCCAAAGGTAAGTAAATTTCACGTTTTGATGTTATCCCCTAACTTCCTTATCTGTTCCGCCTCCAGCCCGCAATTAAGCCAGCCCGCATCGAACTTCGCGCCGTACTTCTTGTAGAAGTTGATCGCCGGCTCGTTCCAGTCGAGTACCTGCCACATCATGCCCGTGCAGTTTTCTTCGAGGGCCTTGTGCATGGTGCGGTCGAAGAGCAGCTTGCCTGCTCCTTTGCCCCGCTCGGATTCAGTGACGATGATGTCTTCGAGGTAAAGGCGCTTGCCCTTCCACGTTGAGTAACGCCAATAGTACAACGATAGACCGATGATGCGGCCTTCCAGTTCGGCGACAAAAAATCCAAACACAGGATGTTTGCCGAAGCCGTCTTCTTCCATCATCGCTACAGTGTTGGTCACTTCATGCGGCGCACGCTCATAGGTCGCAAGCTCTTTGATTAACTCGAGTGCACGTGGAAGGTCGGCCTTGGTGCCTTGACGGATGGTGAATGGTGAGGAGTTCCCTGTCGCCTTTCCCGCGTCGTACCCCGTGAGGCGTGAATCGTGAGGCGTGAGTGGGGGTGTGCGAGGGGAAAATTCATCGTTGTTGTTCATGGTCTAGTGCTTTAGTGCGCTTGTAAATAGAAAAGGAACGCGATGAGCCGTGCCATTTGCCGTGCGTCAGGCACAGTCCGTCTCTACCGACGCAAGCGCCTTCGGCAGACTCACCACTCACCACTCACGATTCACGCCTCACGATTCACGATTCACGCCTCACGATTCACGCCTCACGCCTCACGATTCACGCCTCACGCGTGCGCTGGCAACGCGCGCAGCCTACATCTCCTCCTTCCCCAGCGGCGGCACAACACCCATGTTGTACCAGGTGAACGCATATTGATCCGCGATCATTTCAAGCGCCTTCTTCAAGTTCGACGAACCGTGCCCGGACTTGGTTTCAATTCTGATCAACACCGGATGGTCGCCCACATGATTTTCCTGCAAAGTGGCCGCAAACTTGAATGAATGCGCAGGAACGACACGATCGTCGTGGTCGGCTGTTGTGACCAGTGTTGCGGGGTATTCAGTTCCCGGCCGCAGGGCATGCACCGGTGAATACTTGTGCAGATATTCAAACATCTCTTTCGAATCCTCAGAGGTACCATAGTCATATGCCCAACCTGCACCGGCGGTGAACTTGTGATAGCGCAGCATGTCCATGACGCCCACTGCCGGCAGTGCTACCTTTGCCAGGTGGGGCGCTTGTGTCATCGTTGCTCCTACCAGCAGCCCGCCGTTGGAACCGCCGGCGATCGCCAGGTAGTCACTGGACGTGTAGTTTTCGTCAATAAGATATTTTGCGGCAGCAATGAAGTCGTCAAAGACATTTTGTTTGTTCATCTTGGTTCCGGCGAGATGCCACTTCTCACCATATTCGCCGCCGCCGCGCAGGTTTGGCTGCGCATAGATGCCGCCGTTCTCAAGCCACACGATCCGCGATGTGGTGAACCCGGGATTCAGGCTCACATTGAATCCGCCGTAAGCGTATAGCCAGGTAGGATTCTTTCCGTTCAACTCGATGCCCTTCTTGTGGACGATGTACATCGGAATTTTAGTGCCGTCTTTGCTCGCATAAAACACCTGCTTCGTTTCGTAGTCGTCAGGGCTAAAATCGACGTTTGGTTTTTCGTAAAGCGTCGACCCACCGGTAGCGATGTCATAGCGAAAGATGGTCGTCGGGTAAGTGAAGGAGGTGAATGAGTAATAGATCTGTTTTTCATCCTGCTTTCCGCTGAAGCCGGCGGCGGTGCCCATGCCCGGTAACGCGATTTCGCGTTCCATTCTACCGTTCATGTTGTATTGCTTCACCTGGGTTTTTACATCGACCATGTAGTGGGCGAACAGTTTGCCACCTCCTGTCGAGACCTCCATTACATTTTCAGTTTCGGGGATCAGGTCCTTCCAATGCTGGGGCGATGGATTGGCAAAGTCGACTTCGACAATGCGGTTGTTCGGTGCGCCCAGGTTGGTGTGGATCAGCAAACGACTACCCGTATTGGCGACGACATAATGGTTGTTTTCAAAGTTGTCGACGACCTGTACTAGTTTCCCGCTTGGATTGTGCAGGTCCTGCACATACAATTCATTTCCGGTCGTGCTTGTCGCCGCGATGACGACGAGGAACCGCTCATCTTCGGTGAGATAGGCATTCACATACCGGCGAGGTGTCTGCTCACCTCCGAACACCAGCACGTCTGCGCGCTGGGGTGTTCCCAGTTTGTGGTAATACAACTTGTGATACTGTGTTTTGGCCGACAGTTCGCTTCCCTTCGGCTTGTCATAACTGCTGTAGTAAAAGCCTTCATTGCCTTTCCAGGCGATGCTACTAAACTTGATGTCGACCAGCGTGTCGCCCAGCATTTGTCTGTCTGTTGTGTTGATCACAATTCCTTTCCGCCAGTCGGAACCTCCTTCAGTAATGAGGTATGTGGCCAGTGAGCCGTCTTTGGTGAAGTAGACGCCGGAGAGACCGGTCGTTCCATCTTTAGAGAAGGTGTTAGGATCAAGAAAAACTTCACCTTCACCCTCGGGGTCTTTCTTCCGGTAAAGAACGCTGTGATTTTGAAGTCCATCGTTCTTGTAATAGTAATAATAATCTCCTTCCCTGAAGGGTGCGCTGAGCCGTTCGTAGTCATAGAGTGCTTCGAGGCGTTCTTGAATTTTATCCCGGTAGGGAATATTGTTCAGGTAGGCGAAGGTCACTTCGTTCTGCTCTTTCACCCATTCCGCCGTTTCCGCCGAGCGGTCGTCTTCAAGCCAGCGATAAGGATCGGGCACTTCGACACCGAAATAATGATCAACTGTATCTACTTTCCTTGTTTCAGGATATCGCAATCCGCTCATGTTTTCCCGCGATTTATTACAACTTACCAGCAGGCCGGCGCCTGCACACACTAAAACAAAAGCGTGCAAAGATCGTTTCACGTTTATTTTCATGAGTCTGTTGTTTGTAGCAAAGATAGGTCGTAAATCCCACTTCAGCCTTCAATCGATGACTTCAAATCCGGTATACGGAACCAACACCTTCGGTATCCTGATGCCTTGAGGCGTCTGATTGTTTTCGAGGATAGCCGCTACGATACGCGGTAATGCCAGCGCGCTCCCATTGAGGGTGTGGAGCAACTGCGTTTTGCCCGCCTGGTTTTTATACCGCAGCTTAAGGCGGTTGGACTGATAGGTCTCGAAATTGCTGACCGAACTTACTTCCAGCCAGCGTTGTTGTGCGCCGGAAAATACTTCCATGTCGTAGGTCATCGCGGAAGTGAATCCCATATCGCCGCCACACAGGAGCAGCTTGCGATAAGGGAGTTCAAGTTGCTCGAGGAGGTGCTGCACATGCAGGCACATTTCCTCCAGCGCGTCATATGAGCGCTCGGGCAGCGTGATGTGTACGATCTCGACTTTATCAAACTGATGCAGGCGGTTGAGCCCACGCACATGAGCGCCCCAATTCCCGGCTTCGCGTCGAAAACATGGTGTGTATCCGGCATTTTTGACCGGTAGCTGGTCCTCGGGCACGATCACGTCTCGATACAGGTTGGTGATGGGTACTTCGGCGGTGGGGATCAAATAGAGATTGTCCAGCGGTATGTGATACATCTGTCCTTCCTTGTCGGGTAGTTGGCCGGTGCCGTACCCTGACGCTTCATTGACGACAATAGGGGGTTGTGTTTCACGGTAGCCCTGCTTTTCGGCTTCATCCAGAAAAAAGTTGATCAGTGCGCGTTGCAGTCTCGCGCCCTTTCCTTTGTAGACGGGGAAGCCGGCTCCGGCGATTTTCGTTCCGAGGTCGAAGTCGATGATGTCGTATTTCCTGATGAGTTCCCAGTGTGGAAGTGCGTCTTGGGGAAGCGGGGGTTTTGTTCCCCACTCGTGTACCGTCACGTTGTCGTCCGCGCCACGACCTTCGGGAACGCGGGATGAGGGCACGTTCGGAATTCCGTACAGCACCTTTTGCAGCTCCTCTTCCGTGTCAGCGAGTAGCTTGCCAAGTGTGGTGATCTGCGTTTTCATCTCGGTCGTTCTCGCCTTCAGAGACTCGGCGTCGTCTTTTCGACCTTCCTTCATAAGTTTCCCAATTTCCCGGGCGGCGGTATTGGCTTCCGCCAGAAGCGCATCATGTTGCTGCTGTGTCTGCCGTCGCCTGAGGTCCAGGTCGAGGACCAGATCAATTGTCTGTTCAATGTCCGGGATGTTTCTTTTCTTCAGGCCTTCGATAACTTTTTTCTTTTCTTCACGGATGGATGAAACCTGCAGCATCTCTTTTCTGTTTAATCATTAAGTTGACGGTCGGCAACCCTTGATCGACGCTCCCGACCAGCCATGGACAATTCGTGATGACCATGGAATAAAAATTTATCAAAAGTATATTTTTTGACTGGCCTGAGGGCAGGAGAAGGGAGAATAAATTTCCGGATTCATTTGATAATGTTGAATTTTGGGCTATTATTGCAGCGTCAAATGGCTAATCTCTAGCCCGCTGAATATAGATCCCGAATTTTGCTACCAAACTTTTTGACTTCAAAAGATTTGTTCTATTGATGATTCTAGTTTCAGAACTATTCTGCTTCCAACCAGTCACAAGTCACTAAATACCACACTCACTTTAAAACTACATGTACACCATTGATGATCTGAACGTCAGACTTCTTTCTGAATTGAAGGAAATCGCTGAGGGGATGGGCGTAAAAAATGCCAAAAAACTCACCAAACAAGATCTTGTCTACAAAATCCTCGACCAGCAGGCGGTAGCGGGAGACAATTCTGCAGAAGTACCGGCAAGTCCCGAGCCGGAAAGAAAAATGCGTCCGCGCCGCCGCGAAAATGTGGCTCCGGCGCCCGCCAGAAAAGTAACGGAGCCTACCAGTGGCGACGAGTCTTTTGATGCTATCAATCTCGACTTTGAAAGCGCTGTTCCTAAATTTGAAGATAAGGAACATATAGAAGAAAAGAGCGAGCGGGAGTCATCCGCACAACAGAACAAACACGAAGGAAAAGAAGAAAAATCACCGCAGGCGCAACGCCCGTCTATCCGCGATTTTGACGGTGCCATCAGTAATGAAGGTGCACTCGAAATTATGCAGGATGGCTACGGCTTCCTGCGCTCGTCCGACTACAATTACCTGGCAAGCCCTGACGACATTTATGTTTCGCCCTCACAAATCAAGTTGTTTGGTCTGAAGACTGGTGATACAGTTAAGGGACTGATCCGCCCGCCGAAAGAAGGCGAAAAATATTTCGCGCTGCTGAAGGTGGAATCGGTGAACGGAAAAACAACCGAAGAGATTCGCGACCGCGTGGCTTTCGAATACCTGACGCCGCTGTTCCCCGACGAGAAGTTGCGACTAAGTACGACGCCCGACAACATGTCGACGCGCATCCTCGACCTTTTTGCTCCTATTGGCAAGGGCCAACGTGGCATGATTGTCGCCCAACCTAAAACGGGTAAGACGGTGTTGTTGAAGGCGATTGCCAACGCCATTGCGCAGAATCATCCGGAAGTATACCTGATTGTATTGCTGATCGATGAGCGTCCGGAAGAAGTTACCGATATGGCCCGCAGCGTCCGCGCCGAAGTGGTCGCTTCTACCTTCGACGAACAAGCTGAACGCCACGTGAAAGTTGCGAGCATCGTGCTTGAAAAAGCCAAGCGTATGGTGGAATGTGGTCACGATGTCGTGATCCTGCTCGATTCGATTACCCGCCTTGCGCGCGCCTACAACACCGTTGTCCCCTCCTCCGGAAAAATTCTTTCGGGTGGTGTCGATGCCAACGCCCTCCATAAACCCAAGCGTTTCTTTGGCGCTGCCCGCAACGTTGAGGGTGGTGGCTCGCTGACGATTATCGCCACTGCACTGATCGATACGGGTTCGAAAATGGATGAAGTGATCTTTGAGGAATTCAAGGGAACGGGTAACATGGAACTCCAGCTTGATCGCAAGCTCGCCAATAAACGAATCTATCCAGCGATCGATGTTCCTGCTTCAGGAACCCGCCGCGAAGATTTGCTCATGCGCGAAGACGAACTCCAGCGTGTATGGATTCTGCGCAAATTCATGAGCGACATGAACTCCAACGAAGCCATGGAATTCCTTCTCCAAAAGATGAAGGGGACAAGGAATAATGAGGAGTTTTTGTTGTCGATGAACGGGTAAAAATTAGTTGACAATTGGCAGTTGACAGTTGACAATGTTCAAGGTTTTGGATTGCGACACGTCTTATCTATTGAGACGGAATCTGGAACCTTGAACTTCGAACAACTCTTCAACAACAATCCGACAACCAACAAACCAACAAACCGGTAACTAACAAACCGGCAACCGGTAACTGGCAACTAAGAAACCGGCAACCGGTAACTGAGTCTACCGCTTCCGCTTCCGGGTTCCTTTGCGCTCATGAAACGCCCCTTGAAAGGTGGGGTCTTCTTTTCTCTTTTGCCAATCAATTTCACGAGCCATGTCTTTGGCTTCGTTGCGAGGTGTCTCGAAGACTTCTACATCGGGAGGTAAAGGCTTTACGGGAATTTTTTCGCGAATGAGTTTTTCGATTTGGGAGATATGATACATCTCTGCCGGCGTGGCAAAGGTGATAGCGCTCCCTTCCTGAAAAGCACGGCCAGTGCGTCCGATGCGGTGAACATAATCCTCATAAAGGATGGGCACATCGAAGTTGATCACATGGGAGACCTTGACCACGTCTATGCCACGGGCCGTAACATCGGTCGAGACGAGAATCCGCAGCTTCCCTTCCTTGAAGTCGTTGATCGCATTAATGCGGGTGTTCTGTCCCTTGTTTGAGTGAATGACTTTTATGGGGCCGTACTCCTTACGCTCAAGGTACTTGAAAATGTTGTTGGCGACGTCTTTGGTACGCGCGAAGATCAGCACGCGGCTGAACACCTCACTGTCGCCTAGCAGGTATTCGAGAAAAGCGATCTTCGTTTTCAGGTTGGGGATCGCGTATAGCGTCTGGTCTACTTGCGTTGCGGCCGTCGCCTGTGGCGTGATCTCCACCTTGATGGGGAACTCGAGAAATTCGTTAGATAAGCGTTCCACCTTCTCAGGGAACGTCGCCGAAAACAGCATGTTCTGACGCTTTGGCGGAATCACTTCAAACAGTCGCCGAAGCTGGGGCATGAATCCCATGTCCATCATCCGGTCGGCTTCATCGAGCACCAGTGTTTTAATCTGTTTGACTAC
>CAYMWA010000084.1:0-15843 GCA_964393795.1 uncultured Roseivirgaceae bacterium | reverse complement strand
TGCTTTTCTGCACTACCTGGATCTCGGACCCCAGTTCAGTTCACTTCAGAAGTTTACCAAACTGGTGCGGTCGAAAAGGATAAATGGTGGAAGACTTAACAAGTTCAATTCGGAACCGGACATCGATAAGCATGGAAAGATTGTTCAGCAGCTTACCAAGAATCAACTCATTCCGGTTCAGATTGTCAAAGAGCCGATTTCTACCAAGGGACCTCGATTATCCTGCGAGTTATCACTAGCGGGACGGTATCTGGTACTGGTACCATTTTCAAACACCGTCAGTGTATCGAAGAAGATCACGAGCAGCGAAGAGCGCAAAAGGCTTCTTCGCCTCATTCAATCGATCAAGCCTGAAAAGTTTGGTGTCATCATCCGCACGGTAGCGGAAAACAAGGAAGTGGCGGAACTCGATCGCGACCTGCGCAATCTTGTAAAAACCTGGGAAGAAGGCATCGCCCGCCTCCCTACCGCCCAGCCACGCGATAAAATCATCGGTGAACTGGACAAGACTTCCTCCCTCCTTCGCGATCTTTTGAACGAATCTTTTGACAACGTTCACATCGACGATAAGAAGATGTTCGATGAAGTGAAGGCCTACATCAAGACGATCGCTCCCGAAAAGGAAAAGATCGTAAAGCTGTACCATGGCAAAGCCAAAATATTTGAACATTACGGCATCGAAAAGCAGATCAAATCCGCTTTCGGCACGACGGTCAGCTTGCGCACCGGGGGATACCTCATTATCGAGCATACCGAAGCACTTCACGTGATCGACGTGAACAGCGGCAACAAATCGAACCGTGAAGAGAACCAGGAAACTACGGCGCTGTCGGTCAACGTGGAGGCAGCAAAGGAAATTGCCAGGCAGCTGCGTCTTCGCGACATGGGAGGCATCATTGTCGTCGACTTTATCGACATGAAAAGTGTCGAAAACAAGAAGCTTATCTACAAGGTGATGAGGGAGCAAATGATGGACGACAAGGCGAAGTCGACTGTGCTTCCGCTTTCCAAGTTCGGCCTGATGCAAATCACTCGCGAACGCGTGCGACCGCAGATGAATATCATCACAAAAGAGCTTTGTCCTACCTGCAACGGAACGGGCAAAATAACAGCGTCCATTCTTACGTCGGATTTGATCGTGAAGAACGTTGATCATCTGCTCGTCAAACAGAATGAAAAGAACCTGGTGCTGGCGGTACACCCGTACTTGCACGCCTTTTTTACGAAGGGATTTATTTCGCCGCGGATGAAATGGTATTTCAAGTACAAGCGTTGGGTCAACGTAATTGTCGACACGTCTCTTGCGATTACGGAATACAAGTTCCTCAACAAAGAAGGCGAGGAGATTCAGCTTAACAACTGAAAGCTTCACCCATAAAAACGAGAAAGGCCAGCGTAATATGCTGGCCTTTTCGGTTTACAGGGATTTGGTTTGGTTTATCGTTTGGAAATCTTTCCGTGATGGGTGTTGCCATCGATGGTCAGCCGGTAGTAATACATTCCTTTCGGAAGATCGGCCGACTGGAGGAGGACGGAAGTGCGTCCGCCGGATGCTGCCTGGGTCGCGACCGTCGACACCCGGTTTCCGTACTGATCGATGATTTCAAGGCTGACGTTTTGATGCGTCTGCTGCCATTCGAATGTCACCGTTTCGTTAAATGGATTGGGATAGACGGCTACGGTTTCCGGTGAAGCCGCACTGTTGACCGTCGCCGGTTCAGTGGCTACACAGAGGCCGGCCTTGTAGGCCACCTCGGGACGCCACGAAGACAGGTCGCAGTCTCCGCTCGCACAAACGGTGAATCGCACGGTAAAGGCATCTACCGTTTTGCCGAAGTTGTCTATGTCGTCAACTTTCAGGCCGTAGAGTCCGGTGGTGGGATCCTTTCCGAACGACATTTTCCAGCCTTCATCGTTTGAGTACTGGCTAACGGTACCACAGGGTATCGCGATCGTCCAGTGGGAAAGATCATGGCGGCAAAGTCCGTTCGTGCTTATGCGGGCCGTGTAAGTCCGGCAATCCCCCGAAACGTTGGTGAGTGTGAGCGCGCTTTCAAAACACGTGTCGCAGAACGGTGCCTCTCCGTTGTCGTCACCACCGTCGTCTTCTCCGCCATTGTCACCATCACCCGGCGTCTCGTTGCCCGGGTCGTCAGGGTCTTCCGTGCCCGGACCAGTGCCATCGTTGTTTGGCGTGCAGGCCGACACGGTATAGCTACACGCTTTTGTGCATCCGTCTTTGGTGACCGTCAAAGTAAAGGTGGCCGTACTGTTTTCGCCACCTGCGGTGAACGTAACGGTCGCGGTGTTTCCGTCGGCAACAGTCCATTGGCCATCACTGCTTTCCACTGTCCAGAAATAGCTGTCGGCATCCACGACCGCGCTGGAAAGCGTGTTACCGGTTGACCCGCATACATAACCGGAGGGCTCGTCTATGAGGCACGACCATGTCGGAGCCTCTCCTGTCACCGCAATTTCTTTTGTGAGGCTGCATCCTTTTGCATCGGTGATTACCACGGTATAGGTGCCCTCGGCGAGGCCTGAACGGTCCTCATTGGTATCGCCGTCAGACCATTCATAGGTGTAGGGCGTGGTGCCGCCCGACACGGTGAGATCCACGGAATAGGAACCGTCATCGCTGCACCCCGGCGTTGATATGACGGCGTTTGCCGACAGTGCCGAAGGCTCACTCACGTTGAAGGTCAGCACTTGTGAACAACCGGCAGCGTCGGTCACGACAACGGAGTAGTTGCCAGCGGCCACATCGGTGAGTGAAGATCCTGTTTCATTGTCACGCGACCAGACATATGTGTAAGGTGCGGTGCCTCCGGCTGGTTCCTGCAAAATGATTTTACCGTCCGTTGCGCCATGACACGACGGCGATTGAACGATGCGCGCTACCTGAAATGTGGTTTTTGGTACGGCATAGCCGCGCCGGATAGTACAGCCATTGGCATCGGTGACGGTCACGATGTAATATCCGGAGATCAGTCCCGAGAGGTCCTCAGTAGCAGATCCGTTTGACCAGGAATAAGTGTAAGGCGCCGTACCGCCGGCAACCGTGATATCAATACTGCCTGTACCGTTGTCGCTGCAATCCGCGGGCACCACATCTGCCGTCAAAGCCAGCGTGTTGTTTTCAATCACAACAAAAGTGGCTTTCGCGGTGCAGCCGTTTTGGTCGGTAATGGATACGATGTACACCCCGCCGGCAAGATCCTGCCGGTCTTCAGAAGTGGCACCATCGACCCATGAAAAGGTATATGGCATACTCCCTCCGGTTACAGTGAGGTCGATGGCACCGTTGGCAGAATGACAATCCGCAGGCATCACCTCGCCGGCAACAGCGATGGTGCTGCTATTGCTGACAGTATAACTTGCCACAGAAGTACAGCCGTTCGCATCAGTGACCGCTACGTTGTACACACCGGACGGCACGCCATCGATGTCTTCGGTGGTTGCGCCATTGCTCCAGCTGTAGGTATACGGCGCCGCACCTCCGGATACGGACAGGTCAACCGCGCCGCTGGCCACACCACTGCAACTTGCGGGCGTGACAGCCGCCGTTGTCTCGATGGCGGCGGGGGCCATCACGGTGCCTTCGAGGGACACTTCTGCCCCGGAAGCATCGCTGACGATGACGCTATAGGTACCGGGCCCTATGCCGGAACGTGTCTGATCGGTTTCGTCGTCTGACCAAAGAAAGGTATAAGGAGCTTGCCCTTGTTCAACGACTACTTCAAGCGACCCATCCGCGCTGTTGAAGCAAGAAGCGTCTTCAACCTTCAGGGATGCCTTGAGCGCCTGGCAGGGAATACTCAGCGTTTCGTAGTTCACACAAGTGGCCGCCTTGTAGGCTACCTGAGGCTGCCAGCACGCCATGTCAGCGGCGCAGGCTTCGTTTTCCGCGCAGACGGTAAATTTTACCGTGAAGGATGTGAGGTTTCCCTCCCCGAAATCTGAAATGTCATCAATCTTGAACCCGGTCAGACCGGAAGTCGGGTCCGTGCCAATCTCTTGCGCCCATCCCTCTGAATTCCAGATGTCGCTAACCGTTCCACACGGAACAGCGACTGTAAAATGCGACAAGGCATGTGCGCACTCGCCGGAGTAGCTAACCTCCAGTGTGTAGGCGGTACAAGTGGCTGATATCTTTTCCGTCGAAACCACTGCTGACGAAAAGCAGGTGGTGCTGCAATCACGTTGCTGGCGTGGTTGCGATGAGGCATAGACGGAATACAAAAAGGGCAGAAGAAAGAAGAGCGCCCGCAAAATCAACTTTGTCATAAATCAATGTTTGGCAGGTCATAGATACGACTGCTCCATTGATCTTTACGGGCATGGTTTTTAAGCGGGGCGAAGCGGCGGCAAAGCGCGGGAACAGCCGATTAACGGATGTTCCCACGTGGTTACCTTAGTCGTTTCTGCGTCTGAGCAGGTTCTGAATTTTCTTTTTCGCCTCTTCCTCCACCTTCTGTTTGACGGCCTCTTCGGTCGTTGCAGGCTTTGGTGCTGCGGTGTCGGCGCGGGTCGTAGTGCTATCGGTCTTTCCACCGAGGATGCCTTTCACGATCTTTTCCGCTTCGGTACCTTCAATGGCTTTCTGGATCGCTTTTGTACCTTCTTCTTTTGCGGCTTCTTTTACGGCCTCCTTTACCTGGGCGGATTGCTCTTCCATGAGCAGTTTCGGCTGGGGATCTGTGAACTTTCCGCCGAGCCCGATCGTCACCGGGATGGTGCCGTCGCCAGAGGCTTTTTGTCCTGAATACCTGGAAAGCAGGGCGTTGAATTCCGTACCGAGTTTGCCGGCGGGCACGTTCATCTTCAGGTTGTAGTCTATAGTGCCGTCAAGGTAAGTGCTTCCGGTAACGGTGGTTTTGTAATCGCCGAAGTTGACGTCGAATGGCTTCACGCTGAGTTTGCCGTCGTCGATCGTTGCCGACATAAGCACATCTTTCAGCGTAACGTTGTTGGTGTCGTCGAGCTTGGTAAGCGACGTGATTCCTGAAATCAGCTTTGAGTCTTTCAGACTGGCCCGCGCAATCTTGACCAGACCCGAGCCGTTTACGGTGCGCATATTCGGCATCATGTTTTGGAGAAGTTTGCCGTCGATCTTGAAGTCGGTGGAGAAGTTTCCGTTGGCGATACCGGCGATGGGCGCAAAAGTCTTGACGATCGTAAACGCGTTGGCCGCTTCCTGAATCGAGAGGTTTTGAATCTTCACGTCCATGTCGTACGCCGGATTGGCAATGTCCCTGGTGTTGTAGCTTCCATCCATGACAAAGGCACCGCCGAGCATGTTAAAGCGCAGTCCATTAAGGTTCGCGACACCGTCTTTGATGATGATGTCGCCGCTGGCGTTAGTCAACGTAAAGTCCATGAAATGCGCTTTATTGATTTTGGACGACAACACAAAGTCGATATTGCGCGGAATGGCAATGACGGAAAAGGAACTCGTATCCGCAGAGGCGGTGGTTGATGTTTCCTCTTCCATGAACTCGTTCAGGTCGAACAGATTGGAAGTGAAGTTCACCCTTCCTTTGATGATCTCATTCTCACCGAAAACATATCCAAGGTAGTTCAGCACTGAACCGTTGACACTGAAATCGCTTTTGCCGATGGTACCGTTCATTTTCTGAAGGGTAATCTGTCGCGGATCGAAAACCATCGAAGCTTCACTCATGGAAACGGCGGGAAGGTCGGCAGTCACGTAGCTGAAATCTTGAAGTGAAGCGGTGCCGCTGGTGGGCAGGCGCTCGTATCGCTCGGCCTCGAGGTCGGCGTAGTTTCCGCGTGTGTGGATGTCGGCTTTCATCTTTCCGGCCAGCGCCATCCCTTCGATCGGGAATATCTTCGTAATCTTTTCAAGATCAATGCCGCCATTGACCTTCATATCCCAGGTGAGATTCGACAGGTCTTGAAGCACAAGGTCGGCACTGAGTTGCTCACCGTCCATGAGCATGGAAAAGTCGTTCACGCGGATGACGGTTTCGGCCATTTTTCCGGTTTTGTTGGTGATGGACGAAGTGAACCGCATGTTGTCCATCGGTATGGGGAAGTCGGCAGATTTGACATAGCCGTCGGCGAGCGCCATGCTGGCATTGATCGCCGGAATGGTTTCCTTAAGGGTGTCGTAAATGCCTTTTGCATCGAGGTCAAGGGTGTAGATGCCCTTCATGTCAAGGCCTTCAATAGGGAACATTTGATTCAATTCTGCGAGGTTCAGCCTGGCGCTAACGTTGGCGTCTACTTGTGTAGGATAAAGGCGTGTAATGTGTGCACGCGCATCAACCGGATTGGATCCGAAATCGACATGCATCTTCTTCAGGTTGACGACGGTATTATCCAGTTCGCCATCTTTGTTCTCCACAAGCAAATCCATTTGAATATTCTTGACAGCAGTCGGCAGGTCGGGATACTGGAACATGGCATCGCTGACCGCGAGGTTCAGGTTGAAAGCCGGCAGTGTGTTCTCACTGTACTTACCTTTTACTGAACCGTTGAACGTAAGCTCACCTTCCGTTTGGATGTCATCAAAGTCACTGGTGTAAACGCCGGGCACAAGCGACAGGATGCTCTTGAAAGAGTTTTCCGGCGTACTGAAAGCCAGGTCCATGTCGATGTCTTCCTCGTTCATCTTGACCCATCCATCCACATGCATGGCAAAGTCGTTTACTTTGGTCGTGTTATCCTTGAAGGTGTATTTCGAATAGTCCTCGCTGATGTTAAGGATGGCGTCGATCGACACCTTCTTGTTCGAGAGGTACTTTATGCCTTCATAGATCGCTGAAGCGCTGTCGGCCTCGGTTTTGGTTTTCAGGTCAAAAGCATCCTGGGTGAAGTCACCGCTTCCCGTGTGGTGCAGTCCTTTGAGCAGCATCGACAGTTTCATCGACTGGTCATCGTAGGCTACTTCTCCGTCGACGATTTCCCAATGGTCGATGCCGAAGGAAAATTCATCGGATGATTCAGGCGTAGCCACTGTGTCTGCCGAGGGTATGGCGATGTCATAGTTAGCGCGGCCGTCTTCAAGCACTTTGACGTTGACCACCGGACGGATCAGAGAGATGCCTTTCACGCGAATCCCATCACCAAAGATCAGGTCCGCCAGGTTTACTTCGATCTCAAATTTTTCAGTAGCGAAGAGTACGTCCCCTTCAAAGGGGGCGCGATTCATGACACCGAGGTTTTCGAGGCCAGCGGTGATGTTCGGAAAATTGGAAAAGAAGGAAAGGTTGAAATCATCGAACACCACATCGGCATTGACGTTTGCTGCAACTTGCTTTTCAATAACGGCCCGTATATCATCCTTAAAAACCGCGGGCACGATGAGGGCGACGGCGAGAAAGATGATAATGAATGCGCCGATAACGATCAGTAACCACTTCAATCCTTTGTTCATTGCTAATTGATTAGTTGTCCAGTTCTAGTGCGGCCGCAAATTACAAAACGCCGGCCATTTGGACCGGACGGCCGTTGTTTTTGCGTTCAGAACAGCTTCAAAAACCAGTCCATTAGTTGCCTCGTTTTTCGCGTGAACGGCGGGTAGAACGGGTTTAACGCTGAAAATCCGTTTTTCTGTTTGAGCACTGGCTTCTCATGACTAAAGGTTTTGAAGCCAAAGTAGCCATGGGCCTGTCCGGTGCCGCTGTTGTTCACCCCGCCGAACGGTAATCCATGGTGGAGAAATTGTATGCCGCAGTCGTTGATACAGACGGTGCCCGACGTAGTTTCGCGCAGTACCCGCTGGCGCAATGCCTTTTGTCTTGTGAAGATGTACAGCGAAAGCGCTTTCGGTCTGGCGTTAATGATGGCGAGTGCGTCTTCTATGTTCTGATAGGTGAGTACCGGAAGCACAGGACCAAAAATCTCTTCCTGCATGATTCGGCTGTCAGGCTTCACATCCGTGAGGATCACGGGATGCATGAACCGTGCGGATCTGTCTGTCTTCCCCGACCAGCGGACGGTTGCACCGTGGCTGACGGCATCATCGAGCAGCTCGTTGATCCGATCAAAATGGGCTTCATTTGCGATTCGGCCGTAATCTGGCGAGTGTTCGAAATCGCCACTGGCGGCGAAGCGCTTTTGTGTTTGTGCGATGAGCATCTCGACCAATTTCCCGGCGATCTTTTCGTCGGCGAGGAGGTAGTCGGGGGCGATGCACGTCTGGCCGTTGTTCAGAAACTTCCCGACGACAATGCGGTCGGCGGCGTCGGTGAGGCGTGCGCTGTCGGAGATAATGGCCGGCGATTTTCCGCCGAGTTCGAGCGTTACCGAGGCGAGGTGCGTCGCGGCTGCCTTCATGACAATTCGTCCAACGGTAGGACTACCTGTAAAGAAGATGTGATCGAATGGCAGCGAGAGTAGTTCCTGTGACACGGCAACACCGCCTTCACAAACGGTGACCACGGCGGGGTCGAACACTTCTTCACACATGCGCATGATCAGATGGGAAACACTCGGTGTGATCTCCGACGGCTTGATGATGACACTGTTGCCCGCCGCCAGTGCCGATACCAGTGGGCCGGCGGCAAGGCCGAACGGGTAGTTCCAGGGCGATATGATCAGGCATACCCCGCGCGCTTCCGGATAGACCCATGCCCGCGTGCCGGACATGTGCAGTGGCGCGTCGATTTTTTTCGGGGCTGTCCAGTCGTCCAATGACTGAAGCGCGACTTTGAGTTCGTTCAGTACATGAAAGATTTCGGTGGCGTCGGTTTCCATTGACGGCTTGCGCAAGTCAGTATGTGCGGCCTGCTGGATGGCCGCGCGGTTGCGGCGAATCCAGTCGCGCATGGCCATCAGCCTTTTCCTTCTCTCCGCAACGGGTTCCGTACGAAGGGAGGGAACTGCCAGATGACACAGGGCAAAGCGTTGTTGTATCGACAAGCTCGTATCCAAAGTGATGGGTTGTTGTGTCGCGGACTATGCGCGGCGGAGCCAGTAAAACGTCCGGATCGTATTTTTAGTTTTCCAGTATGCGGACCTCCACCCGGCGGTTGAGGCGGTGCGCTTCGGGGGTGTTGTCACGGGAAACCGGCTGAGTACCGCCAAATGCTTTCATCTTGATCCTGTTCTTTTTGATATCCTGTTTGACGAGGTAATTTCTCACTGCTTCCACCCGTTGCTCCGACAGTTTCATGTTCGCGCGGCTGTCGCCGAGGTAATCGGTATGCCCTTCGAGCTGGATCACCATCGCAGGATTGCTGTTCATCAGGTTGACCAGAATATCTAGTTCAGAGAACGAGGCGGGCTCGATTTTGGCGCGGCCCACTTCGAAAATGAGGTTGTCGAGGCGCAGCACTTCTCCAACGGTATGCTGAGCGGGTTTTGATCCGGTCGAGAGCCGAATATCATGGATGACTTTGTTGTAGTCGTTCGCGGAGTTGGGGTCAAGCAGATACTTTGCGGGGGAAAACCCGGGGGCTTCAACGGTGATGCTGTAGTGGTCGCGGTCAAACATCGGAAAAGAATAGGCACTGTTGTTGATCACGCCGATCCGGTTTCCATAGGGGAGGCTTTCATAGACGATGCGGGCAGTAAGCGGCTCGCCCGTTTCGGCATTGATGATTTTTCCTTCCGCATAGATGAGAGAGTCGGTCTCCTGTGCCCATGCACATGCGGCTACGAGGCTGAATACAATGCCCAACAAAGTTGAACGCATTCTCATGGTTTATATTTTTAGAATTTTAAACTCCACCCTTCTGTTCTTCCGCCGTCCTTCGACCGTTGTATTCGGGGCGATGGGTTTCTCCTCGCCGTAGAAGACGACCGCGATGCGGTTGAGCGATATACCTTTGCTCGTGAGGTATTGAACGACCGATCTGGCGCGGCGCTCGGACAGCTTGAGATTGTAGGATTGCGGACCGGTAGCATCGGCATGGCCCGCGATCTCAATCTGCATGGAACCTTTCTCGTTCATCAGTTTGATGATGCGGTCGAGCTCCGGGAAGGATTCCGGCTTCAGGGTAGCGTTGTCAAAGTCGAAGAAGATGTTGTTCAAGACGAGCGTGACATTCTCCTCCACCGAGCTTACCTGGATCGGCGCGAGTCTGAAGTCGCGGTTGTCGACGATCTGGTCGCTATCAACGTCGCGCAGGTCGAGGTTCTGATTTTCCGAGATCTTACCGGTTGCCTCTGCGCGCACGCCGTACAGTGCTCCGGCGGGCAGGCGAATCTCATATTCTCCCGTCTCAGGATCGGACTCGGTCACGCCCAATTCCTCCCCATCGGGGAGCCTTTCGTAAACGATTTTGGCACTCATCGCTTTGCCGCTCGTTGCGTCGACAATCTTGCCTTTGACGATTATCCAGGGCTCGGGGCTTCGAAGTATCGGAAGCTTAACCCGGAAGATGTCGGTGTTATTTTCAGATACGCCACGCGAGTAATAGGCGTAATCGCTGTTCGCCGGAATGTTGAAAAACAGATCTTCGAGCGGGGAGTTGATTTCGGGACCCAGGTTCTCAGGATCTGACCAGTTTGTCCAGGTATCGTCGAGTCGGCGCGAGGCATAGATATCGTTGCCACCATAGCCACTGAACCCGTTGGAGGAGAAATAAAGGGTGGTGTTGTCAATGGCGAGGAACGGTGCGGATTCTTCGCCGGCACTGTTGATCACATCGCCCAGGTTTAACGGTTCCGTCCACACGCTGTCTTTCTGGAGGAAGGAGACATAAAGATCGCGGTCGCCGTAAGAATCGTCACGTTCGACTGACATGATGAGCGCGGTGCGGTTGTTGGTCAGAAAGTAATTCGCCTTCTCGTTATAGTTGTAATCGTTGGTGATATTTAAGGGAGTGGGTTTTGACCAGTTTCCGCCAACGTTCGAACTAATGGAGACACCTGCGGCCATCTTGCCGTTGCCGAGATACCGGTTTCCCAGCAGCATGATGGCCGTGCGGCCGTCAGGGGTGACGGATTGTATGCTGTTGATAAAATTCGGCCCTTCATTATTGAATTGGGGTCCCATGTTTTTGGCGAGCTGCCAGTGACCGGTCGAATCCAGTTCCGAATACCAGATGTCTTCCTTGTCTTTCTCGCCCCCCATGTTATCCGGATGGTTTTTCCTGCTGAAGTACAAAGTTTTTCCATCAGGGGAAAGCAGGGGGTTGAGTTCATTGTATTCGCTGTTGACGTTTGCGTCAAGTGCTTCCACTACCAAGCCGGATGCCAGAAGCTGCAGTGTAGGGATATCTGCAATGATTGGGTAGTTGACGTCGGAAATGCCAATGGCGTCAATCGAAAAATAATCAGGTACAGCTGCGCCGTCGAACTCGACTTTGACCGAGACAACCTTGTATGGTGTCTTCTCCATGAAAAGGTTGAGCATTCTTCCCTTGAGTGGCACGGCCTTCGGGTTGAGGGTGTTGATGACGTGTTCGCGTCCTGCTTCATCATAGGCGAGCACACGATAAATCGCGCTGGGGTTGTGGGATTCGGCAATGGCAATCTGCCGGATGCTCATCGGACGTTCAAAGCCAACGTGCAAATATTCTCTCCGACGAGGTTTGTCGGGCGTCCACGCGTTGGGGTTCTGACCACCTCCCGGTAATACATTGGGCTTGCCGAGAATTTGACGGGCGGAGTACTGAACAGGGGTGAGTTCCGTAGAGAAGCCGATAACGCTGGATGCCCATTGAACTTCCTGTGCCTGTGCGACTGAAGCAATACCGACAAGGGACAGGAAGAAGAGAAGTGTTCTTTTCATTTGTGAACGGATGAAATTGTTTTTAAAGGATAAACATAAGAAAAATTCTAAACAGCTGTAGAATGCCAACATGGATTTATGTTGGTCAGTCAATCGCAACTGAGTCATCAGGAAAGACGGTCATTCAGTGCTGCTGGGAAGAAAGATGGATGTTAATCCAGTGAGTGCTTGTTGAAGAGCAGGAATCCAACGTGTAACAAAACCCCCAACTGGTTTTGTGCATCGTCGTAATAATTTATGCTCAGCGAAATAGGCCCCATCGGGGAGTGCATGACCAGTCCGGCGGTGCCCGCAAAATATACAGTACGCAGATCTTCCCTGGCGATAGCCTCCTGATTAAGGTCTTGCTGCAGATACTCCAGCGGTCTGAAGCCATAGACTTCCAGCCGCAGGTCGAGTTTGTTCTTTAGCTGAAACACATTGCGAACGCCGCCGGCGATATAATTAAAGCCCCGGAAGTTTTCCAACAGCAGGGTTTGACTGTCCTGCATCGGATTGAAAGCCGGCGCGTTGATGATGGTACCGTAATAGTTCTGAAAAAAGGGTTGATTGGAAAGCACCGCCTGCGCGAAGTAGCCGGGATGGTACCATCCTGCATGAAAGTATTGTTCCGCTGTAGCCTTGAATCGGAACCATTGGTGTTTGTTGCGTACGTTTTCGCTTTCAACGGAGGTGTTTCCCGGACGATAGTCTTCATTCAGATTGAAATACTGAAGGGCAAAGCTGAAAGCCTTCCCGGCGTTTGCATATTGTTTGCGGTTGAGGGTATTGGTGCTGACCAGAAACTCGCCCTTGATCCCCTTTGTCCGCAGCTCATCCAAAGTATCAGAACTGACGAAAACCTGCCCGTTGATGTAGCTGTCGAGATTGTTATAGCCTTCGGCGCGTAGGATACCCCTGAACTCCTTTCCGAAAGGCCAACCCAGATTGACGCCGTACTTGCGGTTGACGCGGCGGAGTACGGTGGGCGTGCTGACCTCGTACAACAGGTCATCGCTTTGAAGAAAATCCCATCCATTGTACCCGAGGAAGGGCTCGAGATAGAACCTGAACGGGAAATCAAGGCGCGCTTTAATGTCGATGGCCTTATAAAAATTTCCGGTCTGAAAGCCGGTGTATACGCGCAACAACTGGCTGTTGAAGTTGTAGAAACCCAGACCCAGATAGATGTTGCTGATGTTTCGCGTGGCGATGACGCCGCCAAAGTCGACCTGGAAATTCTTTTGGGGCCTGCGGGTCAGCTTGAGTTGATAGGCCTGGTGCAGGGTATCAAAAAGGATGTTCGGATATACGTTGCTAAAGTAATCTTCCGACACGAGTTTGAAGTAGCCACTCTTTGCGGCGGTATAGTAGAAGGGATGAGGATCTTTCTCGTTGTAGCGAAAAATCCGCCGGATATACTTTTTCTGCTTGGGGCTGAACCCTTCGAACTGGATACCGTCAAAGATCATCGGCGGGCTGCGCAGGTTGAAGGCGTTTCGCCGGGCAGTGATTTCGTCGCAGGTCACCCGCGTCGTGATTTTCTCCTTTATTTCATCGAGCTGCCTCAATGTCTGCACATAGCCACTGTCGATGAGCGCCTTGGCTTTGGCGAAGTCGAACGAGGAGTAACCGACAAGATCCGGCTGGATGTACACGCCGCTCTCCGGCACACTTTCGGGGTCGGACTTGTCGAGCAACAGCAACAGGAGCGAATGCGCAATCAGCTTCTCATCCTTCTGATAGGGATATTCATTGTAGATCTTCGACGAGACGTTGACGCCAATAATCACATCGGGCGCGAATTCATTCACCGCAACATTAACCGGGAAATTGTTGTACACGCCGCCATCGAAAAGGTATTTCCCGTCTACGCGGATGGGATTGTAGAAGAAGGGAACGGTCTGGGTAGCGCGGAGGGCGTCACTCAGGATGCCCTTTGACAAGATGACCTCGTTCTGCGTGAAAATGTCGGCGGCGACCACGCGCAAGGGAACAAACAGGCTGTCGAAGTTCCGGTTACTGATGGCGGCGGCATTCGAGAACATATCTGCAAGCGCAAAATTGAGCGATACATCGCTGGCAATACTGGTATTGAATTGCAGGTTGAGGATTGAGTCGAGCGACAAGTTGAGCTTCAGGAAGTGCGGGTTGTCGTCGCTGCGATGGTAATAGTAGTTAAATCCTTTTTCAGGCAGTCCGTTTACGTAGCGCAAGAACTCCTCCGACAGCGCGATGCTTTCAATTTGGTCGGGGCTCATGCCCGCCGCATAACATCCGGCGATAATGCCGCCCATGGAAGTGCCTACTACGTAGTCGATGGGGATTTCATTCTCTTCAAGGGCCTTCAAGACGCCAATATGCGCCAGGCCTTTGGCGGCACCCCCGCTCATGACCAGTCCGACCTTTTGCGCTCGGCAGGCAAAAAAAAGCAGGGTGAAACAGAGGGTAAACAGGCAACGCTTCATGCAGGATCGGCAACTGTATCTTTAACAAAAAAAGTGAAAGAATATTGCCGATCCTAGTGCCTCAGGGCATATAACTCATCGAAGCGAGGCGAACGATTCGGTTTCGTCCGGAGGAAAGGGAATGTGATTGAGTTTGTCAATAATGGTTTCCTTTACCTGGTTGAACGCTTCCATATAGTCATCGACAATGGGTTCAGATGCTGGCAGCTCTACGCGCAGGGCGTCGACCTGCACGCCGTTTTTCCAAAAGCGATAGCACAGGTGCGGTCCCGTGGCGAGTCCGGTGCTTCCGACGTATCCGATGACCTGCTCCTGGCGGACGCGGTCGCCGGCGCGCAGGCCGGACGCGATCTTCGACATGTGCAGGTACTGGGTCGTGTAAGTGGCGTTATGCCGGATCTTGACATAATTGCCATTGGCAGAGGTGTATCGTGCTTCCACCACAATACCGTCACCTACCGACCGTATCGGGGTTCCGGTGGGCGCTGCGAAGTCGGTGCCCAGGTGCGCCTTCCAGCGCTTTTGTACAGGGTGAAAACGGTGTTTGGTGTAGCGTGAACTGATGCGCGTAAACTTGATCGGGTATTTCAGCAACGCCTTGCGCAGGCTCTTGCCGTCTTCGTCGAAATAGTCGAGGCCGTTGCCCTGATCAAAGGGAAAGGCGTAATAAGGATGGTCAAAATGCTCAAAATAGATTCCCTGGATCTTTCCGATGCCGATGGGAACGCCTTCAACCTGTTGCTCTTCATAGATGAGTTTAAATTTATCACCAGGTTGAAGCCGCTGAAAGTCGATCTGCCACGCGAAAATGTCCACAAAGCGGTCAGTGAGTTCGGCGGACATGCCGAGCGACTCCATGGTTTCGGAGAGTGTGGAGTGGATAACGCCGCTGATGTTTCTTTCGATAGTGGTCACATCGCGCTGGCCGACTTTTACCGAGAGGGAGTCGTCAAACGTGAAGATGATATAGTCAATGGGATTGGGTTCATAGACGAAGGCCCTCGCCTGTGTGATCGAATCCTGATTGCAGATCAGCGTGTACTTGGTATTGGGTGTGATCTTGCGCGGATCGAATACTTTGCGCGGCACTTGTGACACCTGATGGATCAGGCGCGCCGGAACATTGTATTCCTGAAGGATATCACCAAGAAACTGGTTGCGCTTGATCTTGTCTTCAATGACGACATTGTTGTCATGCAGTACCATCCCGTAAAGGGTTTTCGGTTCGGGTTCTTCAACCGGTGCAAATTCGGTTGAATCGGTTACAGTCACGGATGCTTGTGCTGTCGAAGAAGGCGAGTAATACTTGTTAAAAAGCAACGCGGCAGCGCCGAGGGCCACGACCGCGATGAAACCAAAAATCTTTTTTCCCATTCCCCAGTAAGGTTAAAAAATTGCGAGAGGTGCTCAAATATACGCAGTTTGGGAAATATCCAACGTTCCGGCACTGCGGAAAGGCCTATGGCTCAAAGATATATCTTACGGCGTTTAAACAAAAATGGGAGGCACTTATCAGGGGTAGTTCGACACATGCATGGGCTGGCGCCTATTTGAACTTCAGTTTATGTATAAGGCATTGTAAGTTTTCTTGCCTGTTTCCAGAAATTCAACGAAATCAGATACGTCTTTGCTGTAGCCATAGGGCCAGGCGAGCACGCGCTCGTCTTTTCCGACGAGAACATAGAAGGG
>CAYMWA010000083.1:0-15901 GCA_964393795.1 uncultured Roseivirgaceae bacterium | reverse complement strand
CGGCAGGCAGGCCTGAAGGAGAAGAAGTCAGCGGAGCTTAAGGTAATGACATTAGTGTTAAGGAGTGCCAGCACATGCGGGCGCTCACAACAAAAGCCAACCGCCAATAGCCAAACGCCAACAGCCAAACGCCAACAACCAACAGCTAAAGCGGTATATTCCCATGCTTCTTTCTCGGCAGGGTGGCCACCTTATTTTCCAGCATCTCGAAGGCACTAATCAGCTTTTGTCGCGTCTCATCCGGATAGATCACCTCGTCAATATATCCGCGATGTGCCGCGCGATAGGGGTTGGCAAACTTGAGCGTATACTCGCTTACCTTTTCATCGAGCTTTGCCTGGGGATCACTTGCCTCAGCGATTTCCTTTCGGAAGATAATCTCTGCCGCGCCCTTGGCCCCCATCACGGCGATCTCGGCAGTGGGCCAGGCGAAGTTCAGGTCTGCGCCGATGTGTTTGGAATTCATCACATCATAGGCGCCGCCGTAGGCCTTCCGGGTGATGACGGTTACTCGCGGCACAGTAGCTTCCGAAAAGGCAAACAACAATTTCGCACCGTTGGTAATGATCGCATTCCACTCCTGATCCGTACCGGGGAGAAATCCGGGAACATCTTCAAACACCAGCAGCGGGATATTGAAACAGTCACAAAATCGGACGAAGCGCGCGCCCTTCACGCTGGAGTTGATATCAAGGACACCAGCGAGTGATGCCGGCTGATTACCGACGATGCCGATGCTCCTTCCGGCGAGTCGCGCAAAACCGACCACAATGTTTTCAGCAAAGTTCTTATGCACTTCAAAAAAGGTGCCCTCGTCTACGACGCCGTTAATGACATCGCGCATGTCATAGGGCTGATTGGGATGGCCGGGAATGATATTATTGAGCGCCGGTCGGCTTTCATTGCCCGGCTGATAAGCCGTGCGCGGCACCATGTCTTCACAGTTTTGCGGAAGGTATCCCAGCAGCTTCTTGATCTGGCTGATACACTCCGCTTCATTGCCGCACGAAAAATGGGTAACCCCGCTTTTTGTACTGTGCGCGTAAGCACCTCCCAGTTCTTCGGCCGTCACGTTTTCATGGGTCACCGTCTTTACGACGTTTGGCCCGGTAACAAACATGAAGGAAGTATTTTCGACCATAAAGATAAAGTCGGTGATCGCGGGTGAATAGACAGCACCTCCGGCACACGGCCCCATCACCGCGGAGATTTGAGGGATCACCCCAGAAGCCAGGGTATTGCGATAGAAGATATCGGCATATCCGCCCAGCGACACCACTCCTTCCTGAATGCGCGCACCTCCGGAATCGTTCAGCCCGATGATGGGTGCACCATTCTTCATCGCAAGGTCCATGATCTTGACGATCTTCTCCGCGTGTGTTTCCGATAAGGAGCCCCCGAATACGGTAAAGTCCTGTGAAAATACGTAGACCAGCCGGCCGTTGACCTTTCCGTATCCCGTCACAACGCCGTCCCCGAGGTAATACTCTTTGTCGAGCCCGAAATCCTTGCTGCGGTGCATCACGAACTTGCCCATCTCCTCGAACGTCCCCTCATCCACGAGCAGATGAATCCGTTCACGCGCCGTCAGCTTGCCCTTGGCGTGTTGCTGTTCCATGCGCTTTTCGCCACCACCGAGAAGTGCCTCGCTGTTCTTTCGCTCAAGCGTATCGAATTTTTGCTGCAGTGTCGGATCGGAAATTTTTCGTTTTGCCATGGGCCTCCCTGATTGCTCGTAAAATAAGTAAATCGCTGAAGATTATTGTACTAAATTTCAAAGCTTTAGCCTTTTACACGTTTATGGGGAAAGTCGCCATCATCGATATGGGCACCAACACGTTTCACCTGCTCATTGCCGCTATCAACGCGTCGGGACACCGGATTCTGCACCGCGATTACGAGGCGGTAAAGATCGGCGTGGCAGGCATCAATGAAGGACGAATCACGGAGGACGCCTGCCTCCGCGCGATTCATGCGATGAAGAAGTTCCGCCGGGCCATCGATCGATTTGGTGTATCGGACATTCGCGCATTCGGCACCAGCGCCTTCAGAAACGCACACAACGGGTCGGCGCTTGCCGCGGAAATTGAAGCCGTCGTCAACATCCCCATTCAAATCATCTCGGGTGATCAGGAGGCCGGTTATATTTTTGATGGTATCCGATCTGCCATCGCGTTGGGTCCTGACCCCTGCCTGGTTGTCGATATCGGTGCCGGCAGTGATGAGTTCATCATAGGCAACCACACAGGAATTCTCTGGAAGCAAAGTTTTGAAATCGGCGGACAGCGTCTGGTGGAAAAATACCATAAACACGACCCTATACTGGCAACCGAAATTGATGCGCTGGACGCCTTCTTTGATGAGGTACTGGCTCCGCTCATGACCGCAGTCGGCACGTATAACCCGGCGGTCATGATTGGCTCATCTGGTACGTTTGATACGCTCAGCGACATCTTTTGTTTTCGACACAATCTTCCGCATGTAGCCGGCGCGTTAGAGACGCCGCTGACGCGTGAAGGCTTCTTTGAAATCTACGCTGACCTCATCGGCAAGAATCGCGACGAGCGACTGCAAATACCCGGCATGATCCCGATGCGCGTCGACCTGATCGTCGTCGGCTGCTGTCTGGTCCGCTATCTCCTCGAAAAACATCCTTTTACCGGCATACGCGTTTCTACTTGTTCGCTCAAGGAGGGTGTGCTGGCCGGCCTGTCTCCTGCGCGGCGATGACATTCTTTCCGTGCGCGCATAAGCTGCATTTGTCTTCCTCTTTATCCGCGTTTGCCTTACTTTTGGGCCATCTCGCCTGCACTTGCTATGGACAAAACGTACACCCTTGAATCCCTCCAGTCCTTTACCCGATCCCTGCTCGAAAAGATAGGCTGCCCGCCCGCTGATGCGCGCCTGGCGGCGGAAGTATTGTTGAGCGCCGACCTGAGAGGTGTGGATTCACACGGCGTTGCCCGGCTGTCGGGATACGTTCGCCTGTGGGAAGCCAAACGGATCAACGCACAGCCCAACATCCGGATCGTGCACGAAACACCCAGCACGGCCGTTGTAGACGGCGATTCCGGCCTCGGACTGGTTGTCGGGCCCAAAGCGATGGATATTGCGATGGAAAAAGCGCGGGTGGCGGGTACGGGTTGGGTGTCGGTGCGCAACTCGAACCATTTTGGCATTGCGGGTTATCACGCCATGAAAGGACTCGACGCCGACATGATCGGCATGGCGATGACCAACGCGAGTCCACTTGTCGTCCCTACCTTTTCAACGGAACGACTACTTGGCACCAATCCCATCGCCATCGCTATTCCGGCAGGGTCGCAACCGCCTTTTGTTGCCGACTTTGCCACCACCCCCGCCGCAAACGGCAAGCTCGAAATTTTCCAACGTAACAATGAAAACGCACCGCTCGGCTGGGTACAGACAAAAGACGGCGAGCCAACAACCGATGCGCACGCGTTGAAGTCGGGAGGGGCGCTCCTGCCCCTTGGGAGCGACCGCGACCACGGCAGCCACAAAGGCTATTGCCTGGGGGCGTGGGTAGACATCTTTTCGGCGGTACTCTCGGGCGCAAACTATGGACCATGGGTACCACCCTTTGTCAGCTTCCTTGCACCCCCTGCTGATCCGGTAGGCCTCGGTATTGGCCATTTCTTCGGTGCGATGCGTGTGGACGCCTTCCGCCCTGCGGCGGAATTCAAAAGCCACATGGACAACTGGATATCTCGGTTCCGTTCGGCGAAGCCCGTCGAAGGTCAGCCACGCGTGCTGATACCCGGAGACCCGGAACGCGAAATGGCTTTGGAAAGATCCAAGAAAGGGATACCCGTGAACGGAAAGGTGGTCGAAGACTTGAAGCGACTCGCTGCCACTTATGACCTTGCGTTCTAAAACGTCATGAACGCCCTCAGCGAGATCGGCGAATTGAACGGGCCCAGGTTGCTATAGATTAAATCGTACGAAAGCAGAATATTGAAAGCGGTGGAGCCACCCCCTCTCGATGCGTATCCGAGACCGGCGAAAAAGCGATTGTGAATCTCCCGGTCTTCGTTGGAATTGGTATAACTCGTCGGCACACTATACCAGTCGTAGTCAAACTGAACAAACAGGTCGGCGATGTTGTAGCGAAGATAGGGATACCAGCCGTACTGATGAACCTTGACCTTGATGTCTGAGTAACTGGTGTACTGGTATTCAAAACCCATCCCGGTTGAAAGGTTTTTCGTAAGCATGTAGCCTACCATGGGTGTGGCGCCGATCGAGAAATACTTCCCGTAAACACTGCTCGTGCCAAGACCGAGCCCGCCAAACCCCAGCCCGAGATACGCGCGGTCTTTTACTGACCATCCCGTATTCTCGTCAACATATTTCTGCGAAAACGCCGTAGCGGCAATACCCAGCATGAGACAGGCGGTCGTGAAGAGGCGTAGCATAGCGCGGCAGTTATTTTTCAACAATAACGAAAATCTCCTCTGATTCTTTTTTCATCAGATACTTTTCACGGGCAAACTTTTCAAGCGATTCGCGGTCGCCGAAAAGTTCTGAGCGGTCTTTTTTCACTTCACGTATTTTCTCTTCGTAGTATGCCTTCTCATTTTCAAGCGTGCTCAATTTGGCGCCAAGCTTGTACCGTGCCACGAGATTGTTGGAGTCGAGCAACAACATCCAGGCAAAAAATAACACCAGGGTGAGAAAGTAGAAATTCTTAAAAATCTTCGGTAGTCTCTTCATCGACACTTCTTTGTTTTGACAGGCTTCAGGTCGCTCCTAAGACACCATGCTCCAGTTTTCCGGAACGTGACATCGGAGTGCCTGCCCGTTACACCTGCTAAGATAAATGTTTTCGGCCAAACAAGACAGCACGTCACGAAAGCTTTTCCTGCGCTACGTATCGCAAGTGGTTCATCACGGCCCTGATCTCGCCGTAGCTATACCCGTCGCCGAGGACTTGTTTTACGGGCTGCAACGATTCGGTATCAATGGCACGAATGACCTTGGCTATATTCTCTACACGGTCATTCTCCATGCATTCATGGATTTCAAGAGAACCGTTTTTTATCAGCTGCGCCATATGGCCTTCGATCGTACCCACCGCCAACGATCGCTCCCGCGCAATTTCGTCGGGCTTCATACCCTGCCTCAGCAGGGCAAGGGTTTCCATTAATGTACCACCGGGCTTCGCCTTTTCGCTTCGCTTTTTCTTCTCCGTCGCATCGGCCGATGCCATCGCCACTTCAACACCGTCCGGATTGAACACCACTTCACCGTGCTGCAACTTCTGAAGTCGGTTAATATATCGTGCCAGTGCATTCCGCAGTTGCCGCACGTATTTCAAATACTTTTTTACCTGCTTTGCGCCGCGTACAGATTCGATGTGCTGGTCAAGGACCGTAAGCAACTCGTTGGTCAGGCGGTCTGAGAAATAGGCAATGGCTTTGCCGACTCGTTCACGCAGCTTCTCTTGCTCCTCAGCCTCGAGAAGTGCCGTCATTTGTTGCTGGAATTTCGAAGCCACCTTCTGCATATCTTCCAGTGCCCGAACCAACTGTCGCGCCATGGTCGTCGTGCCCTGTACATCGGGAATCTTCTTCCCGGGAATATATTGCACGTAGGCGGCAAAGCTTTGTTCCAGTTTCCGGAGGTCAAAGTTCTGCGCGAGTTGCTGATGTTGAAAATCACGCTTCTCCTTCTCCAGGAGTCGGGCCAGTTCATCTTCGCCGGATGCGCGCCTGGCAAAATCGAGCACCAACGGATCAGTAGCAATACTGGATGAGGTGATGCGCGAGCGTAAGACCAATCCTTCAAGCGATGTACACCGGCTCAACGCAACGTATACCTGCCCGGGAGCAAACGATTCGCCGGCATCGATGATGGCATGTTCAAAAGTGAGCCCCTGGCTTTTGTGTATCGTGATCGCCCATGCCAGCCGCAGCGGATACTGGGTAAAAGACCCCAGCTTCTCCTCATCGATGCGCTCATCTTCCCGGTTGTAGGAATAGCGGATGTTGTCCCACCTTTCCTGCTCGATCAGCAATTCTTCTTTGGATCCCGCCAGCACCACCCGTACCGAATCTTCGTCCACTTCTTTGACCATGGCCAGTTTGCCGTTGTAGTAGCGTCGTTCCTCGCTTTTGTCATTGCGTATAAACATGACCTGTGCCCCTTCCTTTAACTGCAGTACAGTGTCTGTTGGCAGGTTCTTTTCAGGAAATTCACCTTCGATGCTACCCTTCAAATCGACGCATCGGCCAGGCAGTTTGGCTAGTTCGTCGGCGTTGATCCGGTCTGCTTTGTGGTTGTGTGTAGTAAGGGTAATGTACCGGACCTGCCCTTCCTTCTTTGTGTCAAGGTCGTCCCGTCTGCCGTTCAGCGTTTCCAGGTCACTGCCTGTAGGTATACCGTTGCGTATGCGGTTCAGAATATCGATGAAATGTTGCTGGCTTTGCCTGTAGATTTTTTTCAGTTCGATGTAGACGGGCGGTGCCTCGGCGACCACCCGGGCGTGGAAGAAGAAAGGACTGTCATAGTACTGTCGCAGCAGTGACCACTGACTGTCGGGCATCACGGGAGGAAGTTGAAAAAGGTCGCCGATGTACAGCACCTGCACGCCGCCGAAAGGCGTGTTTGGCATCTTTCTGAAATAGCGGAGAATGGCATCGGTGGCATCAAGCATGTCGCAACGCACCATGCTTACTTCGTCAATGATCAGCAATTCGAGATCGCGAAACAGTTCGCGTTTCTCTTCGCTTACGCGGATATTTTTAAAGAGCGTATACTGGTCTGTTGTCGCACCGGTATCATGCCTGTGAATCGTTGGGACGAAGGGGCCGAGGGGCAACTGAAAGAAGGAGTGCATGGTCACACCACCCGCATTGATGGCGGCGACACCTGTGGGTGCCACGACAACTGCCTTTTTCGAGGTGTTCGAACGGATGTATTTGAGGAAGGTGGTCTTGCCGGTACCAGCTTTCCCGGTCAGGAAAATATGCCGAGATGTGTTGTTTACAAAATCCGCGGCCGTGCTGAAGAGAGGGTTGTCTTCCATGGCTTGTCTAATTTACGACATGATGTCTGAAAACTAAAACTTTCGCTCTCTTTGCCTGTAATCACTACCCGTCATCCCCCGTCCACCGCATCGGCATGCAACTGAGCGGTGCAGGTCCCGGCCGAACAACTTCCGGGAAGTTTTGAACTTCCCGGAAGTTTGGGATGCATCGCCGGCGCACGTGTGCGCTCTTAAACCAACTTCCCGGGGAAATAAGCCACTTCCCCAAGTTCTTCCTCAATGCGGATCAACTGGTTGTATTTGGCCATCCGGTCCGAACGCGATGCAGAGCCGGTTTTAATTTGTCCGGTATTCAATGCGACGGCGAGATCGGCGATCGTGCTGTCTTCGGTTTCTCCGGAACGGTGAGACATCACGCTCTTGTAGGCATTGCGCCTCGCCAGGTTCACAGCGTCGATGGTTTCGGTTAATGACCCGATCTGGTTGACCTTGATCAGGATTGAATTGGCCACGCCCTGGTCGATACCGTCCTGGAGGCGGGCTACATTGGTCACAAACAAATCATCGCCCACGAGCTGAACAGAGGAGCCGATCTTGTCGGTAAGGGCCTTCCAGCCTTTCCAGTCGTCCTCCGCCATACCGTCTTCGATCGAAATGATGGGATACTTCTTCGCCCAGGCCGCCCAGTATTCGACCATCTCTTCAGAGCTGCGCTTCTTGCCGTCTGACTTTTTGAAGATGTAGGAGTTGCTTGCGGCATCGTAAAACTCCGAACTTGCGGCGTCCATCGCAATAAACACATCTTCGCCGGGTTTGAAGCCGGCTTTCTCGATGGCCGTCAAGACCACTTCGACAGCCTCTTCGTTGGAGGCAATATTTGGCGCAAAGCCGCCTTCATCGCCTACGTTCGTCGACAGGCCTTTGTCGTGAAGCACCTTCTTAAGGTTATGAAATATTTCAGTACCCATGCGCAGTGACTCCGAGAAGGTATCCGCCTTGACGGGCATCACCATAAATTCCTGAAAGTCGATTTTGTTATCGGCATGGCTCCCGCCGTTCAAAATATTCATCATGGGAACGGGGAGGGTATTCGCGTTTACGCCGCCGATGTAGCGATACAGTGACAGGCCCGAGGCCATGGCTGCAGCTCTGGCCACCGCCAGCGATGTTCCGAGGATGGCATTCGCACCGAGGTTGCCTTTGTTCGGCGTGCCATCGAGTTCGATCATGATCTTGTCAATGAGGTTTTGCTCAAATACCGAGAAGCCGACGAGCTCTTCGGCAATCTTGGCGTTAACGTTCTCAACAGCCTTCGAGACGCCTTTGCCCAGAAACTTTGTCTTGTCGCCATCGCGAAGTTCAACCGCCTCATGTGTTCCGGTAGACGCACCTGAAGGAACAGCGGCGCGGCCGAAGGCACCGCCCTCGGTAAAGACATCTACTTCTACAGTTGGATTGCCCCGGCTATCCAGGATCTGACGGGCGTGAATGCTTTCGATTAGACTCATTTCTTGTTGTTGTTATCGGTGCACTTAAAACTTATTACTTAAAACTTAAAACTTAGAACTTAAAACTTAGAACTTAAGACTTATTCCCTTCCATCATCCTGAGGAATTCGTCAAAGAGGTAGCGCGAATCGTGCGGTCCGGGCGATGCCTCCGGATGATATTGAACGGAGAATGCTTTTTTGTCTTTGAGGCGAATGCCCATGATCGTCTTGTCGTTGAGGTGAACGTGTGTCACCTCCACCTTATCGTTCTTTCCGATGTCGTTTTCACTCACGGCGAAACCGTGATTCTGGGAAGTCATCTCACCTTTTCCCGAAATAAGATTCTTGACCGGGTGATTCAACCCGCGGTGTCCATGGTGCATCTTATAGGTAGAGATGCCACATGAAAGCGCGAGCAACTGATGACCGAGGCAAATACCGAACAGGGGCACATCGGAAGCGACGGCGTCTTTGACTGTCTCGACAGCGTAATCCATGGCCGCCGGGTCGCCGGGACCGTTGGAAATAAAATAACCATCCGGATTCCATGCCGCCATTTCCTTCTGAGGTGTCTTTGCCGGGAATACTTTCACATAGCAACCACGGGCGGCCAGATTGCGAAGGATATTGTTTTTGATACCGAGATCGAGTGCCGCTACTTTGAACTTTGCAGCGGGGTCACCGATATAATACGGTTCGCGCGTACTGACAGCCGACGAGAGTTCAAGGCCGCTCATCGAAGGCACCTTTTTGATTTCCTCCTTCATCTGATCGGGCGTCAGCGTAGACGATATCAGCGCATTCATCGTTCCCTTGTTGCGAATGTACCGCACAAGCATACGCGTATCGACGTCGGCGATACCGACCACATCGTTGCGTTCCAGGTATTGTTGCAGGCTTTCCTGCGCTTCCTTCCGGCTGTACTGCTCCGCGAAATCATTCACGACGACGCCGGCGATCTTGGCAGCACCCGACTCCTGTTCCGCATCCAGGGCGCCATAGTTGCCAACGTGGGCCGTCGTATTGACAATGATCTGGCCGTAGTAAGAGGGATCGGTGTATATCTCCTGATAACCCGTCATTCCGGTATTAAAGCAAATTTCCCCTCCTGTTGTGCCTGTTTTTCCAATGGCGGTGCCTTCTACCAACAATCCGTCTTCCAATAGCAGATAAGCCTTTCGCATACTCATGAGCAAGATATATTTATAATGTGATTACGTCAACACGCGACAGCGCCCCAAAGTTACCCTTCCATTGAGATTCGACAACGATTGAATAAAAAAAAGGGACTGAATGCAAATTCAATCCCTTTCGATATAATGAAAGTTGGAACACTATTCTTTGTCCTTTTTCGGTTTTGAGGCCCGCTTCCTGGCGGCTTTCGGTTTTTCGGCGGCCTCCTTTTCGGGGGCATTCTCGTCGGCGGCTTCAGCAGCGGCAGCCTCAGGCTTCGCTTCGACAGCAGCTTCAGCAGTCTCCTCGGGAGCAGCCTCGGCTCCTTCGGCTTTCTTGGAACTGCGACGGCTGCGACGCGTTTTCGCCTTCTTCGCGGTGCCCTCTTTGGTGTAGAGTGTGTTAAAGTCGACAAGCTCGATGAAGCACATTTCAGCGTTGTCGCCAAGGCGGGTTTCCGCCAGCTTGATGATGCGGGTGTATCCGCCAGGCCGGTCCGCAATCTTCGATGCTACCTCTCCGAAAAGCGTTTGCACAGACTCCTTATTCTGGAGGTATGAAAACGCCGTTCTACGGGAATGCGTGGTATCGTTCTTGGATTTCGTCAATAGCGGCTCAACGTATTTCCGCAGTGCTTTTGCCTTGGCCACCGTGGTCGAAATCCGCTTGTGCAAAATAAGCGAAGACGCCAGGTTCGAAAGCAGCGCGTGTCGGTGCGCCGCTTGCCTCCCTAAGTGATTGATCTTCTTGCCGTGTCTCATTGTATTTCTTAGTCTTCGTCGAGTTTATACTTTGCCAGATCCATGCCAAAGGTCAGGTTCTTTTCGGCTACCAGCTGCTCAAGTTCTGCCAGCGATTTCTTACCGAAGTTCCTGAACTTCATCATGTCGGAGATTTCGAGTTCCACGAGGTCGCCCAGCGTCTTAACGTCGGCCGCTTTCAAGCAGTTGTAAGCGCGGACCGAAAGGTCGAGGTCGTGCAAAGGTGTCTTGAGAAGCTTGCGCATGTGCAGCATCTCCTCGTCCACCTGCTCGATTTCAGCATCTTTGCCGGTTTCCAGTTCGATCGACTTGTCGGAGAACAGTCTGAAGTGTTGAATCAGGATATGTGCGGCGCCTTCAAGGGCCTTCTCCGGGTGAATCGATCCGTCGGTCTCAATATCGACCACGAGTTTCTCATAGTCAGTCTTTTGTTCCACACGTGTGTTCTCCACACTGTATTTCACATTCTTCACAGGCGTAAAGATGGCGTCGATCGGTATGAATCCGAACACCTGCTCCGTCGGTTTGTTTTCTTCTGCAGGAAGGTAGCCGCGGCCTTTCTCAAGCGTAAGTTCAATCTCCATCTGAGCCGATTCATCCAGATTACAGATGACGTGCTCAGGATTGAGGATTTCAAACGCGGAAGTGAATCGGGCGATGTCTCCTGCCTTGAACTGCTTTTGCTTCTTGATGTTAACGGTGATCTTGCTCTCAAAGGAGTCGGCGATCTTCTTGAACCGCACCATTTTGAGATTGAGGATAATTTCCGCTACATCTTCAACAACCCCCTCAATAGTGGAAAATTCATGAAGGACACCGGGAATTTTGATTCCGGTGATGGCATAACCCTCCAGAGAGGACAGGAGTATCCGCCTCAGCGCATTGCCGATCGTAACGCCATATCCTTTTTCCAGCGGTTTGAAAGTGAAAAGTCCGTGAAAATCATCCGACTTTTCCATTACCACCTTTTCCGGCATTTGAAATGCTAATATTGACATAGTGATGTTGATTAACTGTTTAAATTACTTGGAATACAATTCAACAATCAGCTGCTCGTTGATGTTTTCGGGGATGTCTGCACGCAGGGGAACATTGATCATCTTGCCCACCATTTCGCTGGCATCCCACTCCAACCAATTGTATCTTCTCGCATTGTGCGCCGCGAGGCGGTCGGTCACTACTTCAAGGCTTTTCGACCGTTCGCGCACACCTACAAGGTCACCCGGCTTCAGGGTGTAGGAACAAATATTCACCACTTCGCCGTTGACGGTGATGTGCTTGTGCAGCACCAGCTGACGTGCTGCCCGGCGTGTGGGCGCAATACCGAGCCGGTATACGGTATTGTCAAGACGGGCTTCCAGAAGTTGAAGCAATGTCTCGCCAGGAACACCCTTCCTGCGCGATGCTTCGACAAACAGCTTTGCAAATTGTCTCTCCAGCAACCCGTAGATGTATTTGGCTTTTTGCTTTTCAATAAGCTGAATGGCGTATTCCGACTGCTTGCGCTTGCGACCACGTCCATGTTGCCCCGGAGCGTAGTTCTTTTTTTGCAACGCTTTATTCTCACCCAGAATAGGCTCGTTAAATCTTCTTGAAATTCTGACCTTGGGGCCTGTATATCTTGCCATGGTTAAACCTGAATATTATTCAATTATCTTAAACTCTTCTTCTTTTCGGCGGTCTGCATCCATTGTGCGGCAGCGGCGTAACATCGCGGATCGCTGTCACCTCGATACCGGCACCCTGAATGGTACGAATGGCAGATTCACGACCGGCACCCGGACCCTTCACGAATACCTCAACTTTGCGCATTCCGAGTTCGTATGCCTTTGAAGCGCAATCCTGCGCAGCCATCTGCGCCGCATAGGGGGTGTTCTTTTTCGAACCCCTGAATCCCATTTTCCCGGCTGACGCCCATGAGATCACCTGACCATTCATGTTCGTCATCGCGATGATGATGTTATTGAAAGTAGCCTTGATGTGGACTTCTCCGACAGCCTCCACATTTACGACTCTCTTTTTTGCCTTATCTTTTCTCTTGTCAGCAGTAGCCATTAATGAGAATATTTATTTTTTGAATTAATTAACCTTTGGTAGCCTTCTTCTTGTTGGCAACTGTCTTCCGCTTCCCTTTACGCGTACGCGCATTGTTCTTGGTCGTCTGGCCCCGAAGCGGCAACCCCTTACGGTGACGCAGCCCACGGTAGCATCCGATATCCATCAGACGCTTGATGCTCATCTGAATTTCCGACTTCAGTACACCCTCAATGCGGTACTTCTCCGCAATGATCGCGCGAATCGCATTCGACTCATCATCACTCCAGTCCTTCACTTTCTTGTTGAAGTCGATTCCAGCTTCGGTCAGAATATTTTGCGCCGATCTGCGGCCCAGACCGAAAATGTAGGTGAGGCCGATTTCACCGCGCTTGTTATCAGGAATATCTACACCAGCAATACGTGCCATAATTGGTTATTAGTCATTAGTTATTGGTCATTACTCATTGGGACTAGCATTCGTCATTCGTCATTCGAAATTCGTCATTCGAACTATCCCTGTCTTTGCTTGTATCTCGGATTCTTCTTGTTGATTACAAACAACTTGCCTTTCCGCCTGATGATCTTACAATCAGCGCTGCGCTTCTTTATGGATGCTTTAACTTTCATCTTTCCTTATTTGTATCTGAATACAATTCTTCCTTTTGTCAAATCGTAGGGCGACATCTCAAGCCGGACCCGGTCACCAGGCAGAATCCGGATATAGTTCATCCGCATTTTTCCCGATATATGGGCCAGTACCTCATGCCCATTTTCCAACTGGACCCGAAACATTGCATTGGACAATGCCTCGCTTATAGTTCCATCTTGCTCAATTGACTTTTGTTTCGCCACTTATAACTGTAATTGTTTTCAATGTATTCGTGCGTCGTCAAAATCTCCGTCCGGTCTGCATGCACGGCCACTGTATGTTCAAAATGTGCGGATGGCTTACGGTCTGCGGTGCGAATTGTCCATCCGTCTCTTTCCTGCACCACATTTCTCGTTCCCTGATTGATCATCGGCTCGATGGCAAAAACCATCCCCGCCAGGATCTTCACGCCTTTTCCGCGCTTGCCATAATTAGGCACTTCAGGCTCTTCATGAAGTTTTTTCCCAACCCCGTGACCTACCAGTTCGCGCACCACGCCGTATCCAAAACCCTCGACATAGTGCTGCACGGCATAGGCGACATCGCCAATCCGGTTTCCTGCTCTTGCCTGCGCGATCCCCCGGTAAAGCGACTCATACGTCCGCTCCAGCAGCAGCAACGTCTCTTCACTGACGCCTTCAAGCGGATAGGTGTATGCGGAGTCGCTGTGGTATCCCTTATAGTACACTCCGCCGTCAACGGAGATGATATCGCCTTCCTTCAGCTCGTACTTCCCCGGTATCCCATGAACCACCACTTCGTTCACCGAAATACAAAGGGCATTGGGAAACGAGTTATAGTTCTTGAACGACGGTACACCGCCGTGGTCCCGAATAAATTCCTCGGCGACTCTGTCCAGCGTTTGTGTCTTGACACCCGGTTTTACCAGCCGGGCCACTTCGCCATGCGCCTTGCCTAAAATCTCCGCGCTCTCGCGCATCAATACCAGCTCTTCTTCCGTCTTTAAGTTTACCATCCGCCTTTAAGCCGCGGCAAATTGAGAACGTCCTTTCACCCGGCCCGATTTCATCATTCCTTCATAATGCCGCATCAGCAGGTAGCTTTCAATCTGCTGCAGGGTGTCGAGTATGACCCCCACCATGATCAGCAGTGAAGTACCGCCATAGAACTGCGCAAAATTCGCGCTCACGCCCAACATCACGGCAAATGCCGGAATGATGGCGATCACCACGAGAAACAGTGCCCCCGGGAAAGTAATTCTCGACAACACCGCGTCTATAAATTCAGAGGTCTGCTTACCGGGTTTTACTCCGGGAATAAACCCACCGTTTCTTTTCAGGTTATCTGCAATGTCGTTTGCGTTGATGGTGATCGCGGTATAGAAAAATGTAAATACCAGGATCATGACGCCGAACAACGTATTATACTGCCACGAGTATGGATCACCGAACGCCGAACCGATATACGCCGACACATCGGAATCCCGCCACAAGCCCGCAAGCAACACCGGGATAAACATCAAAGCCTGAGCAAAGATGATCGGCATCACACCGGCTGAATTCATCTTGAGGGGGATGAAGTCGCGCTTACCGCCGTACAACTTGTTCCCAATCACCTGCTTCGCATACTGAATCGGAATGCGACGGGTGGCCTGTGTGAGCATGATCACCGCCATCACGATGACAAACAGAATCAGCAGTTCGATAATGAACAACAGCGCGCCGTTCATACCGCGGTTGTAGACTGCTTCTTCATACAGTGCCATCGGCAACATGGAAATGATACCGATCATGATGAGCACCGAAATACCGTTTCCGATTCCCTTATCCGTAATCCGTTCACCAAGCCACATACAGAACATCGTTCCGGCTACCAGAATGGTGATGGAAGAAAGGAAAAAGAAAAATCCAGGCTGGATGATCGCACCGACGTCGATCGTTCCACGAATGTAGGCGTATCCCTGGAACGCAGTGATCACAATCGTCAGTACACGCGTAATCTGGTTCAGCCGCTTCCTGCCGGAATCGCCTTCCTTTTGAAGCTTCTGGAAATAGGGAACGGCAAACGTCAACAGCTGGACAATAATCGATGCAGAAATGTAGGGCATGATACCCAACGCAAAGATCGACGCCCGGCTGAAAGATCCACCGAGGAACGTATTCAACAATCCAAGAATACCATCTGTTTGACCTGCCCCTGCAAGGCTGGGGTGGTTCGGATTAATTCCCGGGAGGACAATAAAAGATCCCAACCGGAAAATAATCAGGTATCCGATCGTGTTGAGGATCCGAACCCTCAAATCTTCGATCGAGAAAATGTTCCTGATGGTCTGAAAGAACCGCTTCATCTATTTCACTGTTGTAGCCGTGCCGCCTGCTTTCTCGATGGCCTGCGCGGCAGTCCCCGAAAAAGCATGCGCTTCCACGCTGATTTTTGACTTCAATTCTCCTCTTCCCAATATCTTTACCCTGTCGTTCTTGCCGACAACACCGTTTTCAATCAGAAATTGCAGGCTTAAGTTCTCGCCCTTGTATTTTTCAGCCAGTCCTTCGAGCACATCGAGGTTCAGGCCCTTGTAATATACCTTATTGTTGTTCTTAAAACCAAACTTGGGCACCCGGCGCTGAAGCGGCATCTGGCCTCCTTCAAAACCAAGCTTCCGCTTGTGTCCTGAACGTGAACCGGCACCCTTGTGGCCACGGCCTGCGGTAGACCCTCCCGCTCCCTGTCCACGTCCGATTCGCTTGTTTGCTCTTACCGAGCCTTCTGCAGGTTTTAATGTATGCAGCTTCATCTTAAAGTTCTTTTACAGTAATCAGGTG
>CAYMWA010000082.1:12144-16031 GCA_964393795.1 uncultured Roseivirgaceae bacterium | reverse complement strand
AACTTAAAACTTAAAACTTAAAACTTAATGCGGTGTCTCTTTTTTGTTTTTCTTCTAATATCTTCTCTGTCCATGGCACAAACTTCCGACGATAAAGAATTTTATCTCCTGGTAGGTACCTACACCAATGCGGACAAAACCAACGGTATCCATGTGTATCGCTTTGATGCGGAAACCGGTGAAGCATACGAGCAATCGAAAGCACTCGATGTCACCAATCCGTCGTATCTGGCGATAAGCAAGGACCGGAAGCACGTCTATTCGGTGAGCGAGGGGGGTGAAGGCAAGGGAGTCAACGCTTTTGCTTTCGACGCATCTGCCGGCAAGCTCACGTTCCTGAACAGCGGGACTGCCGGCGGCAAGGGGCCTTGCTACATTTCCGTGGACGACGACCAATCCGCTGTGTTTGTAGCGAACTACGGCAGTGGCGGCTTGTCGGCGACACGACTGAATCCCGATGGTTCGCTAAGCGATGACAACCAGCCCATTCAACATGAAGGAAGCAGTGTAAACAAGGGACGCCAGGCGGCACCACATGTGCACTCAGTGGTTCTTTCGCCTGACAATCGCTATCTACTTGTGCCGGACCTCGGCACCGACAAAGTCAACATCTATCGGTTCAATCCTACAGGACAACACCTGCTGTCTTCTGCGGCACAGCCATATATCGCGGTTAATCCCGGCGGAGGACCGCGCCATATCGTGTTTCATCCGAATGGAAAATACGCGTATTTGATATTGGAGATGGAAGGGGCGGTCGTCGCCTTCGACTACAAGGACGGGACGCTCAAGCAGAAGCAAAGCATCACGATGCTGGCACCCGACTTTAAAGGCGATGTGGGGGCCGCCGACATCCATATTTCTCCTGATGGAAATTTTCTGTACGCCTCCAACAGGGGGGATGCTAACGACGTTGTCGTCTACGCCATCGCAAAGAACGGGAAGCTTACCTATGTGGGACGCGAGTCTACGGGCATCAAAACGCCGCGTGGGTTTGCCATTGATCCGACCGGCAACTACTTGCTCGTAGGCAATCAGGCCGGCAACGACATCGCCATCTTCAAACGCAATCACAAGACAGGGTTACTGACACCGACCGACAATCGTATCAAAATTGATAAGCCGGTGTGTCTGAAATTCGTGCCGATTGATTGATAGGGGGGCATTGGTCGTTTCACCGCGGAGGCGCGAAGGCGCGAAGGACGCAGCGTTTTTGCGTAGATGTTGAATATGCTTGATCGCTATGTAGCACATAACCTTCGACAGGTGCTTTGCTTGTATCGCCAGATCAAGCGCACCTGTTCTATTCTTCCTGCGCCCGTGCAACCGGCAAAAGAAAAACCTTCGCGCCCTTAGCGCCTCCGTGCCTCTGCGGTAAACTTCTGAGCCGTCTATTCCTTCCGCACTTCCACGAGCCAATCCCACGGATACGGATCTTTCAACCAGTCGGGTGGTGACTGAAATTCGGTCGTCCACTCGTATTCTATTTTGTCGATGTTTTCGATGGTGAAGCCGGCGTCTTTGAAAGTAGCTTCGATTTCGGGATGTGAGTAATGTTTGGTGGGAACACCGTCGATGGTGATGAGTCCCTGGAAGAGGTCGTGTTTGTTTCCGGTGAAGAAGCTGAACTCGTCGTCGGGAATATCTTCGGGAGGGGTGCCTTCCTTCTTATGCCATTCGATGAGGCGCCATGCGCAGAGCAGCACCGAGTCGAGTGAGGGCATCACGAATACGGCAGCCGCATTTTTGTTGAGAGAACGATGTGCATTTTGAATCATCGCGATATTTTTATCGGGATCGGGGAGCAGGAGCACATTACAGCAGAAGCCGAAGTCGGCAGGTGGAAGTTGCAGGTCGGGATCGGTCAGGTCGACTTTTTGGAATTCGATATTGTTGTAATCGCGGTTAGCAGCGATATCGAGGCATTTATCCGAGATGTCGACGGCGATCACTTTTTTAAACGCCGGTGCCAGATAAGGAAATGCTTTTCCGATTCCGCAGCCGAGGTCGAGGGCAGTGTGTTTTGGGTTAGCGTACTTTCGGAAGTAGGGAGGAAGTTTTTCATCCTTGTCGCTTTTGAACACATCGAAGATTTCCTCTTCATAGGTTTCCGCGATGTTGTTCCAGTGCGCTTCTTCGTCCATGATAGTGATTTGGTGGAGGGGAGAGGGTACACCATTTGTGTGAAGTTACAACATTTTGCCGAGTCGTTAAAACGCGGTTGTATTTTGGGACACGGAGAATGCAGAGAAATCATCACTAGTTACTCAAAGTATTGGGGTTGGAATTTTGACGATTAACATGTGTTGAAGAAACGGAGGAGGTGGTTGAGTTTTGGGTACGATTTGAATGGAAATATTCAGAATCTGATTCGCAACGGAAAGATGGGGCCGGGCGATTTTCGGCAAATGGATAAGCTGCAGTACAACTACGGTGAGGACGGAAACCAGCTGGTCTATGTTTCCGACGATGAGCCGACCGGGGCGGCAGAAGAAGGGTTTAAGGAGTTAAGCAGTGGAGAAGGTTCACTCGACTATGAATACGATGAAAATGGAAACCTTGTTAAAGATGAAAACAAAGGAATTACAAGCATTGAGTACAATCACCTTAATCTGCCTGCCAAAGTATCAAAGGGTCTGTCTGAGTATATTGTGTACACATATGATGCAATGGGGCGAAAGCTTTCTCAGCAGGTCTTTGGCAGCAAAGCGAAGCTGACCGATTATGTTGGGGATCTGGTGAATTTTGGTGCCGGAAACAGAACGGAGGGATTTACCAGTGATCAGGCAAGGCAATTAAATAGCATATCTGGTTTTGCATTTTTTGCACTGCACTGGTGTAGTTCCCCAATAGAGTATGCGTTGGAAGAATCTTTGAGGTCGCAAATTGCGACCTCAAAAACCCATTTCTTTCCGTAACTTTGCTTCCCAAAAAAACCATCAACAATGCAATTAAAATCTAGTCTCACTACTGTCACGTTCATCCTCGGCCTGACCCTTTCCATCACCACCTCCGCCCAGCGCCATGTCGGCGTGGGCGCAAAACCACCCAGGGGCGCCGAAGTCTTCTTCGACGGCACTCGTAAGATGCTTGATGAAAAATGGACTTACTGGGAAGGACCGCGCTTCGCTGGTGAGCTGCCCATCAAATGGCAGATCGTCAACGACCCGGTGGATGACGGTACGGTGCTCGACGCCAATGATCCGACAGCAGCCGGCGGCAAATACGGTGCGGCAGATATCGTCACCAAAGAAAAATTCCGCGACTTCCGCGCTCACGTTGAATTCCTCATCGTTAACCCCGGCGGCAACAGCGGCGTCTACCTCCAAAACCGTTATGAGATTCAAATCCTCGACGGCGACTCGACCAAACATGGACTCGGTGCGCTTATCAATGAAACGGAGTCGCCGTACTATGCCTACAACGGACTCGGAAAATGGAACGCCTATGACGTGGTCTTTCGCGCGGCACGATTCAAAAACGGTAAACTCACTGAAAAAGCACGCGCGACTGTCTACTTCAACGGCAAGAAGGTACACGACGACCACATAATCGAACAGGTCTGGGGCGGCCCTAATTCCGGACTCGACGGCGGCAACGACGGTGGCAAAGGCATTACCGATACCCCCGGCGGACTCAAACTCCAGGCAGAAGGACACCACGTGTTGTATCGAAACATCTGGATAAAACCGCTCGACCTGAAGAAACCAAAAACCGATTTATGAGGGCCTGCGGCCAGTTGCGAAACCATAGTCTAAATGTCAACGGGTCTTAACCAATTCCCGCCATAAATTGACAAATACCGCCTCCTGTAAAATCCAGTACCGGAATTTTAGGAAATTCTCGGCTGGATGTGTAATATGGAGACACGATTACGAATTACGAAT
>CAYMWA010000082.1:0-12044 GCA_964393795.1 uncultured Roseivirgaceae bacterium | reverse complement strand
TAATAACCAATAACAATCAACCATTCTAGCAATGACAAAAAGAAGAGACTTTATCAAACAAACTGTGGTCGGGACTGCCGGGCTCACCTTGGGTAGTCTGGGGTTCAGCGCTAAGTCCTACGGATCAATCCTCGGTGCTAATGATCGCCTCAATGTGGCGGTGGTGGGTATCCGCGGACAGGGAAAATCGCACATTGGTCATTGGTGTGCGCTGAGGGGCAACCGGAACGTGATGTTGAAGACGCTTTGTGACGTTGATGAACAGTACTTCGCACCGATGTCAAAATTAGTGATGGACAAGGGCGGCGACAAGCCGCGGACCGAATGGGACATGCGCAGAGTTTTTGACGACAAAGACATTGATGCCGTATCGTTTGCGATCCCGAATCACTGGCACGCGTTGGCGACGATCTGGGCTTGTCAGGCGGGCAAACACGTATACGTTGAGAAACCGGCAAGTCACAACATCTTTGAAGGTCGTAAAATGGTCGACGCCTCACGCAAATACAATCGTCGCGTGCAGGTCGGATTCCAGAACCGCTCTATCGCCAATGTCATGGAGGCGATGAAATTTCTCCATGACGGCGGCATCGGTGAGGTCTACATGGCGCGCGGCCTTTGCATCAAACCCCGCGATTCATTCGGCATCGCGAAAGACAGCAACCCTCCGGCGAACCTGCACTACGATCAGTGGGTGGGCCCGGCTGACTGGCAACCCTATAACGAAAAGAAGACACACTATAACTGGCACTGGTTCTGGAATACCGGTAACGGCGACACCGGAAACCAGGGACCGCACCAGTTTGATATCGCACGTTGGGGACTGAACAAGAACGAGCATCCCGTTACCATCTATTCTACCGGAGGAATTTTCCGCTGGACGCCTGATGAGTGTGCGCAGGAAACACCCGTTACTCAGTCATCGGTCGTGAAGTATGCCGATGGAAAGATTCTGGAGTTTGAAACCCGTGGTGGATATTCCAACGGCGAGTCCAGTCTTGACACGCGCATTGGCAATGTATTTTATGGGAAGGACGGCTATCTTGAGTTGGATGGCAGCACCTGGAAAGCATTTCGCAAGCGTGAAAAAGAACCGTTTGCCGGATCAGGAATCGGTGCGCCGAAAACGACGAACGATCCGCTCGCTCCTCCAGGTGGCAGCGAACACTACGCGAACTTTGTCGACGCCGTGCGTTCCGGAAAAAGCGAAGACCTCCATTGCGACATCGAACAAGGCTTCATGTCATCGGCTATCCCGTTGCTTGCAAACATATCCTATCGCCTTGGCCGTCAACTGAAATTTAATGGCGCGAAGGAAAAGTTTGAGAATGACAAGGAAGCGGATGCATTGCTTACACGCAAATACCGCAAGCCTTACGTCATTTCAAATGAAGTGTAGTCATCAACGCTGCAACGTCTCACCAATAACACGTAAAGGCGCAAAGGAGTATTTATCCTTTGCGCCTTTAGTGAGACAAAACAGGTATACCTATTCTTACAATGTACTGCCGGTACGAGCTGCATTAATTAATAGTTCATGTGTGTGGTCCGGGGTAAAATTTTACAACTCATGCGCACAAAGAAAAAAATTGGGATTGCGATTTCACTCCTCGTCGTCGGGGCGTTGGTATTGACGGCATTCAGCGGAAGGCAGAATCCTCCTCAGGCAAAAGGTTTTACCATCGTCGATAAGCCACAGCAACGGCGGGTGGATATTCTGGTCGATGGCAAACCATTCACGTCATATATCTATCCCGACAACATCATGAAGCCTGTGCTGTATCCGTTGCGTACGGCAGAAGGATTACTCGTCACCCGCGGATGGCCACTCGACCCGCGACCGGGGGAAAGGGTAGACCATCCTCATCATGTAGGGATGTGGTTTAACTACGGCGATGTTAACGGCCTCGACTTCTGGAACAATTCGACTGACATCCCGGCGGAAAAGAAGGATCACTATGGAACGATCCGCCACCGAAAGGTCAACAAGATTAAGAGTGGCAAAGACAAAGCCATCCTCGAAGTGACCGCCGACTGGCAGAAACCGGATGGTTCTAACCTGTTGCTGGAAGAGACGCGCTTTGTCTTCAGCGGAAATGAGGATACCCGCACGATTGAGCGGATTACCACACTTACCGCGCTGAAAGAGGATGTTTCTCTCAAGGACAACAAGGAAGGTGTTCTGGGCATCCGCGTGGCACGCGAACTCGAACATCCTTCAAACAAACCGGAGGTGTTTACCGATGCCAGCGGAAAGGGTACGGCCGTACCGCAATTGAACAACGAGGGCGTGTCCGGAAAATACCGCAGCAGCGAAGGGAAGGAAGGAGATGACGTATGGGGCACCCGTGGTGAATGGGTAAACCTCAACGGTGTTATCAAGTCGACACCGGTATCACTGGTGATCCTTGATCATCCAAAAAATGTCGGCTACCCGACGTACTGGCATGCGCGTGGATACGGGCTTTTTGCCGCCAACCCACTTGGGCAAGAGGCGCTGAGCAACGGAAAGGATGTGCTTGATTACAAGCTGCCTGCCGGAAAATCGGTCACCTTTCGATACAAGGTGCTGATCCACTCGGGAAGTCACCTTACAGACGCACAGGTGAACGCAGCGTTCGAAAAGTTCTCCAAAACAAAATAAACTGCGGCACCGCGCGACGCGTGTCGTCCGATTGCAAATTTTGACCAGAACCAAAATTCCTATTATGAGTGAAAACAAACCTGGCCGACGCGACTTTCTTAAGGTGACCGCTGCCACCGGCGCAGCGCTAACCATGCCTGCTTTCAACATCATCAGCAAGCCGGTTCTGGCGGAAGAGATCCTCGGACACGGTGATTTTCGCTACAGGGTACACAAGAATTGGGGAAATCTCGATCCGAGTAAAACGCCCGTCGACAACTGCCATGAAATGGTGATGGACAAGAAGGGACGCCTGATCATGGTGACGGATGAAACGAAAAATAACATTATCATTTATGAGCGTTCCGGGAAACTGATCACGACGTGGGGTAATGAATTTCCGGGCGGTCACGGTTTAACGATCTTTGACGAGGGCGGGGAAGAGGTGCTGTTTATCTGTGACACCAATGGCCGGGTGGTAAAGACAACGCTGGATGGAAAGATACTCCTCGAGCTTCCCGATCCGGTGAAAACGGGCATCTACGAAAGTGGGATGAAATACAAGCCGACAGAAACGGCCATTGCAGCCAATGGCGATATTTACGTTGCTGACGGATACGGGTCGCAGTATATTCTGCAATTCAACCGCGCCGGTGAATTTATCCGCAAGTTTGGTGGTCCCGGCGATGGCGACGCAAACTTCAGCACCGCCCACGGCGTCTGCATAGACAACCGCGACAAGGCGAACCCGACGCTGTTGTGTACTTCTCGCGCCCATAATTCTTTTAAACGCTTTACGCTCGATGGTAAATACCTGTCGACAATTTTCCTTCCCGGCGCGTTTGTTTGCCGCCCCGTGATTGATGATGATCACTTGTATGCCGGCGTATGCTGGTCGCGGTTGCGCTATCTCAATCAAACACCAAATTCAGGATTCGTCACCATCCTTGATAAAAACAACAAGGTGGTCTCAAACCCGGGAGGAACCAAACCGCACTACGTCAAAGGGGAATTGCAAATTATGGTACAGGAGAATCCTGTGTTCAAGCATTGCCACGATGTTTGCATCGACGGCGACAAAAACATCTACGTTTGCCAATGGAATGCGAACAAGACCTATCCCATAAAGCTTGAACGGATCTGATTGACGCGCGACTCAACTGACGAATGCCTGCATTTTGCGCAGCCCGGTTTTGGCGACCTCAAGCGGGTCTTGTTTCCAGTAATCGCGGTTGAATAATTCCAGAGAAAGGATTTTAGGTCCGTCCATCGCTTTGAGATCGGCGATGATTTGTTTCAACGGCGCGATGCCGTCTCCCGGATACACGCGATCCTTGTCTTCCATTTGTTCGCGGGGAATGTCACCCGGATAGTCGTTCATATGGAACACTTCAATCACGTTGCCGCCGATCATTTTAAGACTTTCAAAGCCCGAGTTGCCTCGGAAAAGGTGATAGACGTCGGGAAGAATGCGTGCATCCTTATCGTTGGCAACAGCGATCGCCATCAGAGCCTGTCCGATGTGCGAGAACGGTGACGATCCCCAGATTTCCAGCTGTGGCATGACGCCTGTCGTTCTTCCAAGGGCAAGCAGGTCGCGGTAGCGTTCCCCGACTTTGTAGAGATCGGGTGTGTTTCGCACGCCCGCTGCCGGCGCGGCAATCCGTGGACACCCCAGTTCAGCAAGCATCTCCATCTCTTCGCGCATTTGTTTGAAACCTGCCTTGCGTTGCTCGTCGTTGTCCGACATCCATGTGGCAAATCCGATGGCGTTGACAGCGGTGAGGTGGCTGTCGTCAAGACGCTTTTTCAGTGCCCGTAACGATCCGCCATCGTCGACATAGCGCTTTAGGTCTGCAATCCAGGGCTCGATGCCGTCGTATCCCGCGCGTGCGGCAATGTCGATGTACTTTTCGATTCCAGGCTTCTGGCCGCTGATGGTGCTCGTGTTCAGTGAAAACTGAAAGCGGTTCTTTTTCTTCGTTTTGGCAAATGTCGGAGGCGCGGCGACGAGCAATGTGGCGGCGCCTGCAAGTGTTTGAAGGGCATTGCGTCTGTTCATGGCTTCGGTGTAAAATGTACGGTCCACAGTCTGCCATCCACCGCCAAGTGTGAATGATTGAAGTGGCGTTCGTTCTTATGAAGGTTTCTTCAGTACGAATCGGTGATATTGGCGCGCACCGCTTTTGAGGTTCTGATGGATGCGCGAGCCGACCACCCCGGCAAATTCGCCGAAAATCTTTTGCCATTTTGGTGGAAACAGTGTTTTGATACGCTCGCGCTTGACGTCATCTTCCGCCTCCATTGCCTTGACGACGTTGGGGGCGATGTCCTCTTCCTGCAAAAGTTCCAACCCTGAATGTTGAAGCTGTCGTCGCAGCAGGTTCATATTTTTTTCATCCCTGAAATCGACGAGAAGGAGGTATCCGCCCCCCTTCAGGACACGCTTTACCTCACTCAGAAATTTGTCGACAGAGCCATAGGCATGGCACGACTCGACATTGAGCACCACATCAATGCTGTTGTCCGCCAGCGGAATGTCTTCAGCACTCCCCCGAAGGAACCTCAGGTTGGGCAGCACGTGGATCCTGTTCGACAGATCAACAGCGCTTTGCGCGATGTCCATGCCGACGTATGATGCCGGTTGAAAAGAGCCGGCAACGTAATGCGCGCCTCCGCCGCGGCCACTACCCACTTCAAGCACGTGCTTTCCCTTAATGGGCGTCTTTGCCGCCAGGTAGTGATACATTTGCATCGGATATTTCTGAATCCTCGGGTCGTCGGAGAGCGTGACGGGGGGCTCGTCGTCATTAGGAACATATCCGTAGTTCATGAACTGCCAATCTTCATCGGCGATGCGCTTGGCAAGCAGCTCATAAGTGACCTTTGCGTTCAAGCGCTTAAACCATGCAAAGCGTTTGAACGCGCGAATTATCAGTTTTATCATGTGGGGTAAATTTCAAAGGTAGGGCTTTATCGCGAAATTACCGCAAACGATTTGACGAAGGAACGGCCTTGTTCCGTGAGCAGGTCCGCAATTATCATTACATTTAACCATCAAAAGTATAATAATTACCTTACCTCTATGAACATGACCGACCTCTACAAGACCTGTCTCTTTTTTGCAGCGCTCTTGCTGATTGTTTCCTGTGATAGCCAGAAACCCGCTTCGGAAGAAGCTCAACTGCGGTTTCAAAGCATTACGCCGCGTCCGGTGTCCACAACGATTGGGGATGGCGCATTCACGCTGAACGCCGAAACAAAAATTACAACTTCCGGCGCTAACGAAGAGATCACGCGTATCGCGCACTATCTTGCCGCCCGCCTCCAACCGGCCACCGGGTTTGAGATCCCGGTCGCCACAGCCGGGCAGCCAGGCGGCGGAGCAATACACCTACGCCTCGATGCGCAGAAAGCCAGTCAGCACCCCGAAGGTTACGAGCTCTCTGTTAAAGACGACGGCGTTACGATCACTGCGAGCACCGCCGCCGGACTCTTCTGGGGCGTGCAAACCCTTCGGCAACTGCTGCCGGCCGACATTGAAAAAGACTCACCTGCCAATGGTGTTGCGTGGGAGATGGCCACCGGCGTCATCACTGACTATCCGCGTTACGGATGGCGCGGGTCAATGCTGGATGTAGCGCGGCATTTTTTTGATGTCGATGATGTGAAGCAGTACATCGACTACATCAGCATGTACAAGATGAACATCTTGCACATGCACCTCAGCGATGATCAGGGATGGCGTATAGAGATCAAGTCGTGGCCTGACCTGACGAAGATCGGGGGGCGCACTCAGGTTGGCGGAGGAGAAGGTGGCTTCTATACGCAGGAAGACTACCGCGAGATTGTCGATTACGCCGCGAGTCGCTACGTGACGATTGTCCCTGAGATCGACATGCCGGGTCACATCAATGCCGCACTCGTTTCGTACAAAGAATTGCTTCCCGGCCCCGCGATTCGCCGAGAGCCCGGCAGCCCGGGTACTAACAAGCCGACACCGGGGGAGGTGTATATCGGTACTCAGGTTGGCTTTAGTACGCTGGACTATAAAAAGGAAGTCACGTTTCGGTTTGTGGAGGATGTATTGAGGGAGTTGGCCGACATGACCCCGGGCCCCTGGCTCCACATCGGCGGTGACGAAGCGGCGGTCACCAAAAAACCGGATTACATCGCTTTTATCAACCGGTTCAAAACCATTGTCGAATCCAACAATAAGAAGATGATTGGATGGGAGGAGATCGCGCAAGCAGATATTGATTCCTCCGTAACGGTACAGCATTGGCATTCGCAGAAGTATGCTACCCTTGCCGCGGAGAAGGGCGCCAAACTGATCTATTCGCCGGCGCAGAAGGTATACCTCGACATGCAATATGACTCGACGACGAAGCTTGGCTTGCACTGGGCGGCCTACACGGAAGTAGACTCTTCCTATATGTGGGATCCCGCAACGCGCGTTCCCGGGATTGAGGCCGCTCAGATACAAGGTGTGGAAGCGCCGTTGTGGACCGAAACGATTGAAACCATGGACGACATCGAGTACATGATCTTTCCGAGATTGACAGGCGTCGCGGAAATCGGATGGAGTCAGGCAAAAGACCGCGAATGGGAGGACTACAAGGTTCGCCTGGTGCAACAAGCCGCACGATGGGATGTAATGAATATCAATTACTATCGCTCACCACGGGTGCCCTGGTCAGGCGAACCTGTTCAGTAGTGCGGGCGTTTTATTTCGCCCAATAGTCCAGTACCGTCGCTTTGTCGAGATGCGGGCGCAGCAAGTCCACGAATGCTTTGTGATCAGGATGGACCAGGTAAGCATCGCGGTCTTTCTCACTTGTGAAAGTCACCAGAAAGCAATGGGTGAGTCCCTGGTTCAGGTTCTCGGGACTGTTGTTCGTTCCCCATTCGAAGTCCTTAATGAGGGCGATCTTGTCAGCAAGTGCAGCAAAAGCGGCCTCCACTTTCTTGACATCGGCCGGCCGTGCTGAGTCTTTGAATTTGAACATGACGACGTGGCGCAACAATTTTTGATCTTGCGCCTGCGCACTGGCGGTTGTGCTGGATACCATGGCAATCACTACAAGGATTAAAATAGAACTGATGAAATTTTTCATAAAAGCGGTGATGGTGTTACAGCGAAATTAGTAAAAAAATGACGTGTAATCACCCGTTTGGAATTGCCCAAGGAAATAGTTTTATTAGAGAAAAGACGTGCTATGACCCGAAACATCATCCTCCTGTGCCTGCTCGCCCTCGCGTTTCTGGCGTTCCAAAACAAACCGGAATCATGGATTCGCATTAATCTCGCCGGATATAAACCCGGGGCCGTGAAGGTGGCAGTGTGGTGCAGCAAAGACGATGCTTCCATCAGGCGTTTTGAATTGGTCGATAAGGCCACGGGTAAAGTCGTGTTTAAGCATCGGGCGGGTCAACCCTATGGGGCGTATGGCCCGTTTCGCCAGACGTATCGTCTCGATTTTTCGTCTTTCGAGCGGCCGGGAACTTATGTACTGCGGGCAGGCCGTGCCGTTTCTCCGGAATTTCGTATTGGAGAGGATGCGTATAAAGGTGCAGCTGATTTTGCGATGAAGTACATGCGTCAGCAACGCAGTGGCTACAATCCATATCTCCGCGATTCGTGCCACACCGACGATGGGTATACGATGTACGGGCCGATGCCGGACAGCACCCACATCGACGTCAGTGGTGGATGGCATGATGCTACCGATTATCTTCAATACTCGATGACGTCCGCCAACGCGACCTATCATCTTCTGGCAGCGTACCGCGATTTTCCTGAAATCTTCGCAGACGAACACCTCGCCAACGGGCTGCCTGGTGCAAATCAGATCCCGGATGTCTTTGATGAAGCGCGCTGGGGGCTCGACTGGCTGTTGAAAATGCATCCGCGGCCCGACTGGCTTTTCAATCAACTTGCTGACGACCGTGACCATATCGGCTTTCGGCTTCCGACCGAGGATAACGCCGACTATGGCAGAGGCAAGGAACGGCCTGTCTATTTTGTTACCGGCGAACCACAGGGTCTCAGCAAATACACCAACCGCACAAAGGGTACTTCGTCTACTGCGGGCAAATTTTCAAGCGCATTTGCGCTCGGATCGACACTCTTCCAATCGTCCGATCCGGACTATGCAAAGACACTCAGGGCACGGGCCATGTCTGCGTGGGAGTTTGCCTTAAGAAAGCCGGGAAACACGCAAACCGCCTGCTACCTGGCGCCTTATTTTTATGAGGAGGATAACTGGGTAGATGACATGGAACTTGCCGCAGCTCAGCTTTACAACCTTACGGGCGACAAAGCCATGTTGTCGGAAGCCTTTGATTACGCGCAGCGCGAAAAGCAAACGCCCTGGATGAAGACTGATACGGCAAACCACTATCAATGGTATCCCTTTATCAACGTGGGTCATTACGAATTGGCGCGCGCTGCGAGCGGTACCGTTAGAAATGAAGTGATCGCCTACTACCGTGACGGCATTGAAATGGTATGGGATAAGGCAAAACGCAACGCCTTTTTCCGCGGGGTTCCCTACATTTGGTGCAGCAACAACCTCCAGACTTCCTTTGCGATTCAATGTTACTGGTATCGCCAGCTTACCGGCGACGACACGTATCTCGAACTGGAACAGGCGACTTTCGATTTTCTTCTAGGATGCAACCCTTGGGGTACTAGCATGATCGTCGGCTATCCTGAGCATGCCGACTTCCCCGATGATCCACACTCGTCACTGAACGTGCTGTACGGCTTTCAGACGCTGGGCGGACTTGTCGACGGGCCGGTGTATGGCAGTATCTACAAACAACAGCGCGGTGTTGCGGTGATACGCGGTGACGAGTATGCGGAATTTCAAAGTGATCACGTCGTCTACCACGACGACTATGGCGACTATGTAACCAACGAGCCCACGATGGACGGCACTGCCTCATTGATATATTTGCTGGGTGCAAAAGAAAGTGGATCCCGATAACATGTACACCTTGATTACCGGTGCCTGCAAAGGCATCGGGAAGGCGCTTGCCTATGAATGCGCCTCCCGAAAAATGAATGTGTTACTTGTTTCCAATGACGGTCAATGCCTTCAGGATGTCTGCGACGACATCCGGAACACGACCGGTGTTCAAAGCCATTGCTTTTGCATTGACCTTATGGAGGAGGGTGCCCCGGCCCATGTGCACGAATGGGTGAAGCAACACGGTTATGCCGTGAACATGCTGATCAACAATGTGGGCATCGGAAAGGGCGGTACGTTTTCCGGAATGCCACTCAAAGACATTCAACAAATGATGGTGCTGAACAACAAGGTGACTGTCGAAATGACGCATCACTTTCTGCCTGAGCTGCTGCGCCATCCACAGGGTTATATTCTCAGTCTGAGTAGTCTGGAAGCGCGCCTCCCATTGCCGTACAAAGCGGTCTATACGGGGACCAAGAATTTCATCTACGCGTTCTCACTTGCCATCGCTCAGGAGTTGAAGTTTTCCAACATCCGCGTAAGCGTGGTGTGTCCGGGGCCGGTGTTGACGAATGCCGATGGCCTGGCCCGTATCAATGCGCACGGGCGTCGCTCGAAACTGCTGATGATGTATCCCGACAAGGTCGCGCGTGTGGCCATAGCCGGATTGTTGCGCGGCCGGCAGGTCATTGTCCCGGGTAGGCTCAGTGCGATCTTCTTCAAACTGGGTTCTATCTTGCCGGTGGGTTTGAAAATGAACATCCTGGAAAGACTTTTCAGGGTGTACAAGTGACTACCTTCACGCAAAGTCGGCAAAGGTCATTTTATAGGGCAGGTTTGCGCCTTTGCGTAAGGCATCCTTTCTTAGTGGAAATACCCTTCAATCCCGCACAACTCCTCACTCATCTTCCACAGGCGAGCCGCGTCTTCCGTATTGTGGCTGCGTGCCGACGACTGCTTGGGCTTACAACGGTCCCAATACAGGCCGCTCATGCCTGCCGCCTCCTGTGCAGTAGCCAGGTAGACCGCTGTTTCCGCGGCCTGGTCGGGCGACACGCCGCCGAGCCGCCGCAGTTTCCACATCAGACTGTGGAACGGGTTGGTGTGCTTAACGCCGATGTCTGTCTTCACCAGGCCGGGCTGCACACAGTAGACCGACACATGCGGGTGTTTCCGGATGCGGTGAAATTCATACGTAAAGAGCAGGTTGGCGAGTTTCGACTGTCCGTACGCTTTCAACCCATGGTAGGACCGTTGCAAGTTGAGGTCATCGAAGTTTATTCTCCCGTATTTGTGTGAATCCGACCCGATGTTGATGATCCGGCCGTCGCGGCTGTTGGCAATATTGGGATACAGCAAATGTGTCAGTAGAAAGTAAGCGAGGTGGTTGACGGCAAATTGCTTTTCAACATGATCATCGGTTAGTTCACATCGCGATGTCCAGATGCCGGCGTTGTTAACAAGGACATCGATTCGGGGATGGGCGGATTGGATGGCGGCGCCGACTTGTCGAATCTGGCCTTGTGAGCAAAGGTCTATATTATAATAAGTGGCCGACTGGTCTTTACCATACGCCTTTACTTCTTCTACAACGCGATTTCCTTTCGCAGGATTGCGACCGATGAGGACCAGGTCAAAGCCGGCCCTGGCCAGTTGCCCGGCGATGGCCTTCCCAATTCCGGAGGTGGCACCGGTGACGACGCCTGTCTTTCGTTCCATGCGTGTAAATTACCAAGATTTTAGGGGAGCACAAGCACGCGGAAAAGACGCACCGCGCCGGATGTGTTGCGTAACGCGTAGCCATCGGACAGAAAAACTTCCCGGAAGTTGCCGTGAGGGTAAGCCTGCGTTAGGACATAGTCGTCGGACGGAAAAAATTCCCGGAAGTTTTGAACTTCCGGGAAGTTGCAAGCCGTAAAGGCTTTAGTGGGTGCGCAGTTTTCCAATTGTACTTTCAAGGTTGCTGAGCAGCTTGTCTATTGCGCCGTTGATGGCGAAGTCGACGGTTTCCGCGTTATGCGAAGCCACGATCGGTTTCAGGCCTTTCGGACGCGCTTCCAGAAGACAACGTTTGTCATCACTACCTTCCTTGTGTGCGTTTTCATCACTCAGATATACTTCGATCCGAGTAATGTGCTCGCTGAAACGCTCAAGTTTGTCTTCCAGGGTTTGCGTGACGTAGGCCGACAGGCGTGCGCCGCCTTCGATGTGCTTGTCAGTGTTTACTTGAATTTGCATGGCTTCTATCTTTGGACTATTACTTTAACAAACGCCGGGAGGCAAAAGTTTGACCGGCCGTGGAGGCAAGATATTGAAAAGAATTGTTTAAATTCCTCCATCCAAATGAAAAAGAAGGAATGCCCGTCATGCGCAATGCAAATAGACGCCGCCAGCAAGCGGTGCCCCATTTGTAACTACGAGTTCCCCGCCCGAAACACCGGCCT
>CAYMWA010000081.1:14222-16100 GCA_964393795.1 uncultured Roseivirgaceae bacterium | reverse complement strand
CAGCGGGCGCTGAACATATCGATCGCTATTATTGCCATCCTCGCGGGGGCGTTGATTTTTGTGCTCTACAAGTCGATCAAAGTTAAACGCAAGGTTAACGCCGACCTCTCGGATGCCAAGGCAATTATCGAAGATCAGAACCGCCAGCTTCGAAGCTCCAACGTCATCCTCAACAAGGAACTCCAGGCCCGGAACGCCGACCTTCAAAAGGCCAATGACTCCTTGCAACGCGTCAACGAGGAACTCGACAACTTCATTTACAAGACATCGCACGACATCCGCGGGCCGCTCGCGAGCCTCAAAGGCATGTGCAACGTCGCCCTCATGGACGTTAAAGACCCCCTCGCACTCAACTATCTGGAGAAGCTTGACCTGACGGCCGACAAACTCAATACGATCCTCACGCGCCTCCTTATCGTCAACCAGATCAACAACTCGGTGCTCCATCAAACCCGTATCGACTTTGATACAATCGTAGATGACGTCCTGGTCCTCGAACGTAAAAAAGGACTGCCCCAGCGACTGACGATCAATAAAAATATCTGCCCCAAAGTCGCCTTCTATTCGGACCCGGAGTTCGTACGCATTATCCTTGAAAACCTTATCGACAACGCTATTAAGTTTTACAACGACTCCGACCGCGTTAACCCGTTCGTCAACATTTCCATCTTCGCCGACGGCGATTTCGTCTCCATCAACGTCGTCGATAACGGCATCGGCATCAGTGAAGTCCACCCCGATAAGATCTTCCAGATGTTCTCCCGCGCATCCGAACGCTCCCAGACTGGCGGCATCGGCCTCTATATCACCAAAACGGCTACCGAAAAACTTGGCGGGACGGTCCACCTCAAAACTACCCCCGAAGGATATACGGAGTTCTATGTCAAGTTGCCGTATACACACACTACCGTGCTTGCCTGATACCCGACCGCAAAAAAAATAGTATCAATCCCGCCGCCAGCACCGGCAGGAGAGGATTAGACGCTCCACCCCAACACCTAAACACATTATCCCATTATCCTATTAGTATCGGAGATGCTTTACCGTCATTCCGTTGTTGATCAGTTGTTTCAGCGACTCAATGCCCACCTTCAGGTGGATTTCAACATAGTTCTTGGTGACTGTGCGGTCGCTCACTTCTGTTTTGACGCCTTCGGGAACCATGGGCTGATCGGAGACCAGCAGCAGCGCGCCGGTGGGTATCTTGTTGTGAAAGGCGGTGGAGAAGATGGTGGCCGTTTCCATGTCGATGGCCTGTGCGCGAATCTTGCGAAGGTAGGCCTTGAAATCTTCGTCCCATTCCCACACCCTCCTGTTTGTTGTGTACACTGTGCCGGTCCAGTAATCATGGCCGAAATCGCGAATGGTGGTGGAGGTGGCTTTTTGGAGTGCAAACGCCGGCAGTGCGGGCACTTCGGGCGGAAAGTAATCGTTGGAGGTTCCTTCACCCCGGATGGCGGCAATGGGCAGAATCAGGTCGCCCAGGCTGTTCTTGCGTTTTAGTCCCCCGCATTTACCCAGGAACAGCGCCGCTTTCGGCGTCACCGCGCTCAGGCAGTCCATGATGGTGGCGGCGTTAGGACTCCCCATGCCAAAGTTGATGATCGTGATGCCGTCGGCAGTGGCGCTGCGCATCGGCCGGTCCAGGCCATTCACAGGAACGTCGTGCCATTCCGCGAACAACCGGACATAGTTCTCGAAATTCGTCAGCAATATGTATTGGCCAAAATCCTTCAACGCTTGCCCGGTATACCGGGGCAGCCAATTCTCAACGATTTGCTTTTTGGTTTTCATGTCTCTTATGATTTGACGCACCCTGCAACTCTGCACCCTGCACCCTGCAACTTGCAACCTGCAACTCTGCAACCTGCAACTCTG
>CAYMWA010000081.1:0-14122 GCA_964393795.1 uncultured Roseivirgaceae bacterium | reverse complement strand
TGCAACCTGCAACTCTGCAACCTGCAACTCTGTAACCTGCAACCTGCAACTCTGCACCCTAAAGGTCAGGCAAGCCTGCAACCCTCCCTTGCCCTTGCATCCTCCTCCCGGCAACGTATCTTGCACCCTGGAATGTACAAACTCAATCTCCCGTCGTTTGATCACAAGCTGAGGAAAGCCAACGGCAAAGTATGGATTTTTGATGGCATCCGGAAGAAGTTCATCGTCCTCACCCCCGAGGAATGGGTACGTCAACACTTTATTCACTACCTCGTCAATGAAAAGCAATGCCCGCGTAGCCTCATTCGCGTCGAGGGCGGACTTACCTACAACCAGATGCAAAAGCGAAGTGATATTGTGATCTTCGACAGGGAAGGCAAACCCTGGATGGTGGTCGAATGCAAGTCGCCGACACAGATGATTTCCGATCAGACCTTATCACAGGCAGCCGTGTATAACAGCACACTCAAAGCCGCATTCATTTGTGTAACGAACGGTATGGTTCATTATTGTGCCGCGGTAGAATGGGAAACCAGAACGACCAAACTTCTTGACGACCTGCCAGCGTTTCCTGAGTCTTAAAGTTTTAAGTTTTAAGTTTTAAGGTTTAAGTGAGCGTTGTTCGACGTTTTGGAGACAGGATTAAATTACAAGTTCTAAGGTCAAGCCAGCCCTTTACGACCCGGTTTCCCCTTACCACTTACCACTTAAAACTTAGAACTTAAAACTTAATTGAGGAAAGTGTTGACGTCTCTGTAAGGAAGGTCGAACGCATCGGCGACTGCTTTGTAAACCACTTCGCCATTGATGATGTTGAGTCCCTGGCGAAGGTCAGCGTTGTCGGTACAGGCTTTCTTCCAGCCATAGTTGGCGAGGCGCACGGCGTAAGGAAGAGTAGCATTGGTCAGCGCAAGTGTAGACGTGTATGGGACTGCCCCGGGCATGTTGGCCACGCAGTAGTGAACAACGTTGTCGATAATGAAGGTAGGCGCTTCATGTGTTGTCGGCGTGCATGTTTCAATGCAGCCCCCCTGGTCGACGGCCACATCGACCAGCACTGTTCCGGCTTTCATCGTGTGAAGCATGTCGCGCGTAATCAGGCGGGGAGCCTTTGCACCGGGGATGAGCACAGCGCCGACGACGAGGTCGTGATCCCTCACCATCTCGCGGATGCTGTATTCATTGGAAACCATGGTTCGCACGTTTTTCGGCATGACGTCATCCAGATAGCGCAACCGTTGTAAGTTGATGTCGACCACCGTAACGTCAGCGCCCATGCCCGCTGCGATCTTTGCCGCATTGGTGCCGACGATGCCGGCGCCAAGCACGAGCACACGTGCGGGTTTTACACCGGGGACGCCGCCGAGCAGAACGCCCCTTCCGCTTTGCGGTTTTTCCAGATACTTTGCGCCTTCCTGAATCGCCATTCGGCCCGCCACTTCCGACATCGGCACGAGCAGCGGAAGACTGCCATCGGCACGCTCAACGGTCTCATAGGCGAGACAGATGGCACCACTCTTCAGCATCGCTTTCGTCAGTGGCTCATAGGAAGCAAAGTGAAAATAAGTAAACAGAAGTTGGCCGGCACGGATGCGCTCGTACTCTTCCTGCACCGGCTCCTTGACCTTCATGATCATTTCAGCGCGCAAGAACACATCCTCAGCTGTATCGACAATTTCAGCGCCTGCGCCGACGTATTCATCATCCGTAAACCCGCTGCCTGCACCGGCGTTTTTTTCAAGAAGGACGGTGTGTTTACGTTTCACCAACTCCTGAGTACCAGCGGGCGTGAGTGCCACGCGATTTTCATTGTTCTTGACTTCCCTGGGTACGCCGATGATCATAAGATAGACGGGTTTGTGTTACTCAAATATATTGTTTCGTGTTGCCTTACTAATCCGTCGTTGCCATTTTTTTTCACAAAAGTCACGGGTGCCCAACAAAGTGTAAGTAAATCGCGTTTTGATGGCATATATATTTTGACGAAATTATAATGCCAAGCGCATTATTCGGAGCGCTCCGGTTGCGGTGATTACGCCGATAAGCATGGCGGCCGCGCAGAAAGCCCATTTTTGAAAGGTTAAAGGATATGGTTATTTTTGAGCTCATCCCGGTAGCGCTGAATGAGTGTTACTCTTAATGAAAGAACATTGAGCATTATCAAAGAAGCGAAAACGAGATATTCACAAGCCAGGATCAAGGAGATTCTTTCTGATTACCGGCTGGCAGTGGAGAGCCGGGAGGCGAGTCTGCTCGGCCGGAAAGAGGTCTTCATGGGGAAGGCGAAGTTTGGAATCTTCGGCGATGGCAAGGAGGTTGCCCAGATCGCCATGTCGAAAGTCTTTCGTCCCGGCGATTTCCGCGCGGGTTATTATCGCGATCAAACGTTCATGTTTGCCATCGGCGAACTTACCGTTGAACAATATTTTGCACAACTCTACGCACACCCTGATGTGGAGGCCGACCCGGCATCCGCCGGAAGGCTGATGAACGGACACTATGCTACGCGGATGCTGGATGAGCACGGAAAGATTCGCAACCTTGCCGAACTGAAAAACAGCAGTGCCGACATTTCGCCGACCGCCGGGCAGATGCCGCGCCTTCTCGGACTGGCATATGCATCGAAGTTGTTCAGGCACAATCCCGACCTCAAAGCATTCACCCACTTGTCGCATAATGGAGACGAAATAGCATTCGGCACGATTGGCAATGCCTCCACTTCGGAGGGAATGTTTTTCGAAGCGATCAACGCCGCCGGTGTACTCCAGGTGCCGATGCTTACTTCTGTATGGGATGATGCGTATGGTATATCCGTCCCGCAGGAATACCACACCACCAAATCAAGCATCTCGAAGGCGCTCGCTGGGTTACAGCGCACGTCAGAAGAAGAAGGCCTTGAGATCCTTGTCGTCCATGGATGGGATTATCCCGCACTGATCGAAGCATACACGAAAGCCGAGCGCATCTGTCGCGAAGAGCATGTTCCAGTTCTGCTTCACGTCGATGAACTGACACAACCGCAGGGACACTCTACGTCCGGTTCGCATGAGCGATATAAGTCGAAGGAGCGGCTCGCGTGGGAAGCGGAATTCGACTGCAATAAAAAGATGCGTGAGTGGATCATCAGCGAGGGAATGGCGCTGCCCGAAGAAGTCGATGACATCGAAAGGGAAGCAAAACAGTCGGCGAAGCAGGCACGCGATCGCGCGTGGAAGGCCTTCATGCAAGACATCAACAAGGACCAGGCTTACATTACAGAAACAATTGCACAGGCAGAGCAGGAGACGCCGGAGAAAGCCGGTCTTCTGGAAGAGATCAGAATGGAGCTGACGAAGACGATCAACCCCACACGCCTGGATACCATGCGCGCAGCGAAACGGTCACTGCATGCCCTGCGCGAACACCGCGACACAGAATCGCGTCGAAAACTTGTCGACTGGATCACTGCAGCGGAGGTGGTAAACTTCGATCGCTATAGTTCACACTTATATAGTCAATCAGACGAGTCGGCACTGAAGGTGGCGCGCGTTGATCCGGTATATTCCGATGAGTCTTCCATTGTCGATGGAAGAGAAGTGTTGCAGCGGTGCTTTGATGCGGCGTTGGGACGCGATGCCAGGGTGCTCGCCTTTGGCGAAGATGTGGGGAAGATCGGTGATGTCAACCAGGGCTTTGCCGGCTTGCAACAGAAGCACGGTGAACTTCGTGTGACCGATACCGGTATTCGTGAATGTACGATTGTAGGGCAGGGGATAGGCCTTGCCATGCGCGGATTGAGACCCATAGCGGAAATTCAATACCTCGACTATTTTATTTATGCGCTTCAGACGCTTTCAGATGACCTGGCTACGCTTCATTATAGAACCAAAGGGGGACAAAAGGCGCCGCTGATCGTCCGCACGCGGGGTCACCGGCTTGAAGGGGTGTGGCATGCCGGCTCGCCCATCGGTATGATCCTGCACAGCCTGCGCGGAATTTACCTGCTCGTGCCGCGCAACATGACGCAGGCCGCAGGGTTCTACAACACCATGCTTCAATCGGACGACCCGGCCATTATCATTGAATCACTCAATGGCTACCGGTTGAAGGAGCGATTGCCGGATAACATCGGGCAGTTTACTGTTCCACTCGGTGTACCGGAAGTGCTCAAAGAAGGCGACGATTTCACCATCGTTACCTACGGGTCGATGTGCCGCGTGGTGATGGAGGCTGCAACATTGCTCGAAGCAGTGGGAATCTCCTGCGAGGTGATTGACGCGCAATCACTGCTGCCATTCGACATCCACCACAGTATTGTCATGTCACTGAAGAAGACCAGTCGCATTGCCTTCGCTGACGAAGATGTGCCGGGAGGGGCCACTTCTTTTATGTTGCAACAAGTGTTGGAAGTTCAGGACGGCTATCATTTCCTTGACGCTAAACCGATCACCATCACCGGCAAGGAACACCGACCCGCCTATGCCTCAGACGGCGACTATTTCTCGAAGCCCAACGCGGAAGAAATCTTCGAACGGGTCTATGCTGTTATGAACGAAGCCGATCCCGTGAAATATCCCACATTGTATTAATGTGTTAGTGTGTTAATGTGTTCATGTGTTAATGTGTTCATGTGTTAATGTGTTCATGTGTTAGTGTGTTCATGTGTTGATGTCATTAACTTAAGCTCCGCTGACTTCTTCTCCTTTAGGCCTGCCTACCGGCGCGCAAGCCTTGAGCCTCGGCAGGCAGGCCTGCCTGCCGTAGGTAGGAGAGGATTGAGGTGAGGTAATCAAAAAGTGCTTAAGTTAATGACATTGGTGTTAATGTGTTAATGTGTTCATGTGTTCGTGTGTTCGTGTGGGTTGGCAACTGGCAACGAACCAACCGGCAACTGGCAACTGGTAACCGGCAACTGGCAACTCAATCCACCAGCGTAAATTCGGGTGTTACGATGACGTTGCTCCGATGTCGGGCGTGGTCTTTGATGCTTACGCGAAGTTTGAGCGTCTTAATGCTGAAGAGCGCTTTGAAGCCAATGGAGGTCATGCTGTAGCGCAGCGTTCCATCGATGGAGCTGTCCTTATCAGACAATTCGGAGAACTGAAACCGCCCGTCGAAGGTCGTGCAATAAGTCTTGCGCCAGTCGAACTCGGTAAATCCGTCGGGGGCAGTTGGGTCTTTGACAAGGAAGTCGACTTCAATGTTGTAGTGATCCGGGTTCGGTGTGTAGTATAGCGTATCGCGGATTTGGTAGTAATCGGGATTTTCAATTCTTGGAATGCTGTCGACAAGTTTTACAAGCGGGTCGAGCGCTGCACGGTCTTCCGCGCGGATAAGAAGCCGACGACCAGCCATCGGAACGCCCGGGTCCACCCGTCCACCCAGGTACTCATAATCGGAGCAGTGATAGACAGGGGGCAGGAAGCTGTATAGGGCTTTTTTTCGGGTCCGGAAAGTAACGAGCTTACCCTTGTCAGGGTCGGGTATCTCCAGTAAGTCGTATTCGTCGCTTCCAACGAACCCGGTGATAGTTGACAGCGGGAATAGTTCTCCCCCGTCTTCCTGATAGAAGAAGGCGCTGTGGTATGGCGCGCTGATGTCTTCGGTGCTGTTGCTGAAGCCCAGGTCGCCGTCGCCATCCTTAAAGCGGATGGACAGATGGAGCGAGTCAAAGTCGCCGGGATTCCGGCCCGGAACAAACGAGATACTTTCAAACTCGATCTGCGGGACTATTGGAAACTCCGGCGGGTCGAAACAGGAGCCGGACAGTATCACCAGAAAAGATAGGAGACCAAAACCCTTTACTAACTTCATTTTATTATTAATTACGTCAAATTACGGAAACGCTTGGATACTTTTAAAGGCAATACCGATTTGTATGCTGCTAACGCGCAAAACTTTGACAATATTGCGCTGCAACTCTTTCATTTTCAGGCTGAAAACAATGTTGTTTACAAAGAATTCATCCATCAGCTCGGCGTGAATCCCGTTTCTGTCCGCACCTCCCTGGAGATCCCATTCCTGCCGATCAATTTCTTTCGGAATCATGTCGTAAAAACTGGTGCCTGGGTGGCGGAAGCACACTTCGCGTCGAGCGGTACCACTTCTGTGCCGTCAGGAGCGGGGAGTCCCGGTCTGCATCCCGTAAGGCACCTCGACTTCTATCGAAACCACGCTGTTCGCTGTTTTGAATATTTTTTTGGAGACATCCGGCAATACCACTTCCTCGCGCTGTTGCCCTCGTATCTGGAACGCGAGAACTCGTCGCTTGTGGCCATGATGGACCATTTTATTCGAAAAAGTGATTCGGATTTCTCGGGATTTTACCTGCACGACGTTTCTCGGTTGCTGGCGGATCTGGAGGCACTTCGCAATAATGCAAAAAAAACCATCCTCTGGGGGGTGACCTTCGCACTATTGGATTTAGCCGAGCGTTATCATCCGGATCTTAGTCATTGTCTCGTTTTCGAAACCGGTGGGATGAAGGGCCGACGCCCGGAGATCACCCGGCAGGAATTGCATGCTGTCTTGAAGAACGCCTTCAGGGTGGAGCATATTTACTCGGAATACGGGATGACGGAGTTGTTCTCGCAGGCCTATACCCGCGGTGAAAGCCGCTTTTTTTGCCCGCCGTGGATGAAAGTTGTCGCCCGGGAGGTGACCGACCCCATGGAAAAAGGGTTACTAAATGACACAGGCGGGATTAATGTCATAGACCTGGCGAATGCTGACTCTATCGCCTTCATTGAGACGGAAGACCTTGGAAAAGTGTACAATGACGGCTCTTTTGAAGTCTTGGGCAGGTTTGACAACACTGATGTGCGGGGTTGCAATCTGATGGTCGAATAAACTTAATTTCGGACAAAAGCCCGGAATTGCCGGTAAGTTTGTTTTCTTATGAAAGAATTTTAATTTTGTTTAAAACCAACGCCCACGTTAGATGAAAAAAATTGTTGCTTTTGTACTTTTGTCGGCCTTCTTAACCGCCTGCAGCCAATATACCTGCCCTACGTACAGCAAGAACGATGCGCCGAAAACAGATTCAGCGTTGTCTGAAGCGCGGGTTTGACGCTCTTCCCTAGAGGTATTTTTTGACATCCTGTTCGGAGATCTCTTCGCCACTCATGATGACGAGGCGCTCGATCACGTTTCGCAGTTCCCTGATATTTCCGGTCCAGTCGTGAGCTTTTAGCGCTTCCAGGGCCTTTTTTGAGATGTCCTTCTTTTTCGCGCCGTGCTCTTCGGCGATATCTTCCAGAAACCTTTCCGCCAGCAACGGAATATCATCGGTGCGCTCATTCAGCGGGGGTACCTTGATAACGATCACGCTTAGCCGGTGGTAGAGATCCTCCCGAAAGCGGTTGGCCGCAATCTCGTCCTTGAGGTTCTTATTTGTCGCCGCCACTACCCGCACATTCACCGCAATTTCCTTGTCGCCGCCCACCCGCGTAATCTTATTCTCCTGCAGCGCACGCAGTACCTTGGCCTGGGCAGATAAGCTCATGTCGCCAATTTCATCCAGGAACAGGGTGCCCCCTTCGGCCAATTCAAACTTGCCGATTCGTTGTTTGATGGCAGAGGTAAATGAGCCCTTCTCGTGGCCAAACAGTTCACTCTCAATAAGTTCTGATGGAATGGCCGCGCAGTTGACTTCGACCATGGGCCCATCACTGCGTTTGCTTTTTTCGTGGATGGACTTGGCAACCAGTTCTTTGCCCGATCCGTTGGGGCCTGTGATCAGTACACGAGCGTCTGTTGGCGCGACTTTATCGATCATCTCCTTCATCTGGTCGATGGCCTCCGACGTGCCGACCATTTCGAACTTCCGCGAAATCTTTTTTCTCAGGTTGCGGGTTTCGCGGATCAAAGTCGTTTTGTCGAGGGCGTTTCGCAAGGTAATTTCGAGCCGGCCCAGATCGAAGGGCTTCTGAAGAAAATCGAAGGCGCCTTTCTTGACAGCTTCCACCGCGATGTCAATGTTTCCGTGTGCGGAGATTACCACAAAATTGGTCGCGATACCCGCTTCCTTCGTTCGCTCGAGCACTTCCATACCATCCATCTTTGGCATCTTGATGTCGCATATGCAGAGGTCATAATTCCCTTGTTCGAGCTTTTTGAATCCCTCTTGGCCGTCGGCGGCCTCATCTACTTCATGATTTTTTTCCTGCAGGATTTCTTTCAGTATGGATCGGATTTTTGCATCGTCTTCGATGACCAGAATTTTTGACATAGGGATCAGTAAAATTGAAAAAGTCCACGGTCCACGACCTGTGGACTGTCGACCGTGGACTGTGGACAAAAAAAAACAAGTCTGTAAGCCGGGTTCTGTTTCCTGCTCGCGCAGGATCCTTATCATTTATCTGGTCGGGGCCTCACGGCCGCGATCTAGCAGTCTACCCATCCCGGTGTTGCCGAATCGGCAACGCAGACGGGCCGCCTGGCCGGGATTTATTTGACCTTTCAACGCGTAAGGTTTACCATGCGCCACCCCTCACGGGGAGGCCGGTGAGCCCTTACCTCACCTTTTCACCTTTTCCCACCCGGAACGTGCCGAAGTGGGTAGTCTGTTTTCTGTGGCACTTTCTGTCACCGGACCGTTTCTGATCCGGCGCCTTCCCGTTAGGAAGTACGCTGCCCTGTGTTGCCCGGACTTTCCTCCCCCCGCTTGCGCGGGAAGCGATAAGGCGACTTGTCTGTTGTCTGGCGAAGCACAAGCCGGCTTCGCCAGACGCATAAAGGTAATGAAATTTGCCCGAAATTGGTTCGGACCGACCAATTGGCGGATTAGTGAATATCCGCGCCCGTCAACTTGTATTCGTAGTGATCGGCAAGTTGGGCGACTTCCTGAATCATCTCCTTTACCTGTGCCTCCGAAGCCGAAGCGGTCAGGCATGAAGCCTCTACCTTAAGGTAGCCGTCTTCAAGCACGAACTTGCTGTAATCGAAATTCGCATTTTGCTCCATCAGCATCTTCAGGTCAATGCCGTTTTTGTACTCGCAGACTTTGGAGGTAAATACCGCCTGATCGCGACCCGACACCTGGCTTTTCTGTGTGGTAGCGAGCACGGTTTGAAAACGACTCTTGTCAAGCGGTACAACGATCACCGATTTGACGTGATCATAATTCGTAAACTGGCCGCCAATCTGGTCGGCGTAGGTCTTGATGGTATAGGTCAGGTCCATATCGTGTTAGGTGTATTTCACAGGCAGCGTAACTCCAACCTGTTAATATACAACCAAATAACCAATTTCAGAAATAAAGCGGGTGAAATTTTACGCCCTTCCGGGAAAGCTCAAGTGCCGGAGCGGGCAGCCGGATACAATCGACCAGATAGAGGAGCGAGTTCACAAAGGCGGAGCGGGACCTGATTCCGGAAAGATCAATATCGACAGCGATGTAGTATTGCCGATAAGGGTCGTACCCGTATTGTTTGTTCTGCGCGTCTCGGGCATAGACCATCCCTTGTGCACCGTAGCCGGCGGCGAAGTTCAACCATCGCGGAAACGTGATGAAGCGGTCAACATCCACTGACAGCCAATAGGTCTGCCCGTTGTAATCCTTGACCATTTCACTGAACAGATTGTCGCCGAGTAACGACGGGCGCAGGGGTGCATATCCCGTACGGTGGAAAGAGAATTTCGGCCGGATCCGAACCTCCTCCCAGATCAGTTTTTGTGTCAGATAAAAGGCCGGACCTGCCGCATCGGCAATGACATCGCCGGCTGAAGCACCATAGCCATCGGAAAAGCCATCGAGAATCTCAATAGGGAGCGTTGCCGCAAAGCCCGTCAACGCACCAATGACATCGGCCTTTTTTTCGTTCATCCCATAACGCCGCAATGTTCTCGCGGGCACTTCACTGAGGTAGAAAGATGCGAAAAAATGCCCGGCCTTGTCGAGTTGTTTCCATTCAGCGTTGTCGTTGAAGAACCGGAACGATTGCCGCTCGGTATTCTTATACCATACGTGGTTGAGTGCGAGCATGCCCGCGGTGTAACCGGTCGCGGAGGCAACGATGAAGGTGTTGACCTTCTTCCGGTTCAGCGTGGTGTCGGGCTGAGCGCACACGTCTGTTGTGTTGCCGACTACGCAAATGGTGAGCAGACACAACGCGACGAGCAAGGTTGTCGACGCGTTATTCGGCACTTTCATTCTCATTCAGTATGGCTTCCTGATTCGGATCGATACCTTCGTCGGTGTTGCCACCACTTTGTTGTTCCCGACGACGACGGGCCGATTGCCAGATATCCCTGATCTCATTGAAGCTTTGCGTGTGAGAAATGCTGACGCCGGTCGTGACCGAGTTTTGCGAGCCCAGCGTGTTCAATATCGGATTGATGTTGGTGCGGTTGTACATTTTTATCTTCAATTTGCCGTCGGGGGTCAACAGGTAATCTACCGTCCAGTCGCCCGCGATGCTCGCCAGGTTTTGATTGCCGTTGATCCCGGTGTTTTCCTGGTTGGCGTAGAACGTGCCGTCACGTGTCACGCGAAGCCTTCCATTCATGAAGGTGTACGACAGGCGCAACTGAAACGTGTTGTACGCTTCTTCGTCAAGCGTGCTGAGGTCGAGATCGATCTCAAGGTTTTCATCCACCTGGCTGATCCAGTAGCTCAGTTGATTGCTGAGCAGTTCGCTTACACTGTTGACAATCGAACCGCTCGTGTTAAGCGATTCCCCGAGTGGAGAGAACCGGCGCAGGACGACGAGGCTGAATACCTGGCGCTTCAGCTCTTGTTCATCAAGCTTGTTCTTGAATGCCTGGAATTCAAAGTCGAGCCGTACGGTGCCGCTCTCCAGCCGGATACTTTGCGGCAGGTCGCTGGCGACGATGTCGAAGTTGATGTCCGGAGACAACATAGGACCTTCTAGTTTCAGGAGTACCTTTACGGGATACTTTCTGCGCATCTGTGGCAGGTTGGCCAATTCCTGATTGGAAAGTATCGGTCCGAATGAGGCGAGCTGGTTGTAGGCTGCGGATATATCAAGCGTAGCCGCGTACGGATCCCCGAACCAGCTAATGCGGCTTCCCGGTTGAATGTCGAAGTCTTTATTGATGATATCGTACAAGGTGAAATTGTATCCACCTTCCACAAACTCAAACGGACCGAACATATTGAAGTCACCACGGGTGTCCAGTTGAAGCTGGATGTCGCCATTCCCACGACCGCTGATAATATCTCCGCTCTGCGCGTCCAGAATGATGACAAACGATGCATCGGGTGTGATATCAAGGTTGAGGTCCATCGTGATGCCCGACAGGTCGAGTCTGTTGGACACCTCGTTATTCAAACTGCTCTGATAAGTGGAGTCGGAAAAATTGACGAAGCGGATAAATTCGGCTTGCTCCACACTCTCCGTTCCCCCAATAGGGATGATGATGCGCGTGTTCTTGTCGGTACGTGCATTCGCGGTGAACTGCAGGTTGTTGAGGGGGCCGGTAATGTTGAGATCACCGGTGGCATATCCCTGCCCGTAGAACAGGCTGTTGTCAGACTCTGTGGTATTGAGCACCTGGAAATTTCTGAAGCTGGCGTCAAGGTTGATGCGCATGCTTTGGAAATTCTGATGCGTGAGGGTTGCGTTGAGTTTTCCCTGATTTCTGAACAGGTCGGTCATTTCAACGTTTCGGAAGTAAATCGAGTTAGGGGAAAGTCCGATCGTGCCGGTGAACTGATAGGTTGCCTTCAGGTAATTGACCATCAGGCGCCCGCCGGTGACTTGTCCTTCGCCCTCGATCGCCGGCGAGGCGAGTTTACCCGTAATGCGGTAGTTGCCGGTAATGGTACCGCCGATATTTGAAAAGGTCTCGTCGAAGAAAGGTTCGACTATTTTAAGGTTTGCATTTTCAAGTCGCGCAGCCACGTCGAGTGGCATGGCGCTGCGCGAGGGGTTATACGAGCCGTCGAGATCGACGATGCGGTTGCCATGGCGGTCGATAAAGAAGTTGATGTTGAATTGCTTCAGGCCTGGATCCCATATGTTTTTTCCTGACACATCGCCGATGAGGAACTTGTCGACCATCAGGCTATCGATGTGAAGTTCGTTCTGCAGATGGACGGAATGATAGTAATCGTTCAGTTGGAACATCGCGTTGAGTGTACCTCCGATGTCGCGTCCTGTGATCGGATTGAGGATGTTGAGGTCCAGTTCGCTGATGGTCATGGTCAGCGTCTTGTCAGGGTCGGCGGATATCGCGCCGTCAAGGCGTAGGTACTGGCCATTGTTTCTGAGCGTAAGTTCATCGAACCGGATGTTTTTCTTTTGGATAGTGGTCAGGTTGGTGGGATCGAAGTTCCAGTTCTTCTCAAGGATCTTTATCGTAGAGGGTAGAAAGTGAAGTTGAGTACTGTCTTCGAGGAAGTTGAGATCGCCGCGCAAGCGCACGTAATTGGTTTGCTCCTGCTGGTCTGCATCGAGGCTGAAGTTGACGTGGTTGTTGTTCCAGATGGCTTCCGCCATAAGGTTTTCAGTGTTGAGGGCGTTGGTGAAAAACTGTTGTTGCGAATTGACAAACGCCATTGCCAGTACACTGGTGCTGTCGGCGATTTTGGAGGCAGTGAGTTCCACTTCCGTGTCAACGAAGACGGCCTTGTTGTAAGCAAGGGAATCGATCATCGAGTAGGCTTGAAGGATACTCGTGTATCCGCTCATGAACTTTCCCTGGATCATCGTGTTTTTGGAAACGAGCATATCCAGATTGAAGAGCGTCGTCACAGGCTCGAGGTTCTTGATCAAGAACTGGAAATCGGTTTCATACGATTTCGGCTCGCGATCTTTTTGCGCGTAGTAGGAGGTGATCGCCTGGTCGTCGTTGCGGATATTCAACAGAATTTCCCTCACAAGTGTCTGTATATCCTGCGTCAGGTCTGTCAGCAGGAAGTCGCCGTTCACTTCGCCGTCGACGACCGATGATTGAATCCGGATCGACCGATCCTGCTCCTCCTGATGGGAAATCAGCTGGATGGAGTCTAACGAAAGTGACTTGCCATCGTTGATGATGTGGAGGTCTTTGATGTCAGCCGTGCCTATGATGCTGTCAAGATGCAGCCCTTTCAGATTAAGATTCATGTCGGCCCTAAGAAACAACTGGCGGTCGGTTAGCTTGAGGTTCTGAAACATCGCCGTGTCGATATTGGCCTTCACTTTAATTTCGTTGACTCCCTGTCGCAAGTCGATCGACCCTTCCGCGCCGAACTGAAGGTTGGGATCATCGATTGAGATGAGGCCGTTGAAAAATTCGGATGCGAACCGGGCGTTTGTTTTGATATTGGTATAGTTATAGCCTTTGATTCCGATACGGTGGATATTCCCATCGAGCTTGAAATCGGCTGTCGTGACGGTCAGCCCGGATCCCCTGATATTGCCCGCGAGCGTCACGTTCTGAAAATTAGCGGTGTCTTTCAGATAGGTGCCGAGTGCGAAGTTTGTCAGCGCGATTTTTCCACTGTATACAGACTGGTTGAAGTCGGTCTCGTTCACCTTGAAGTTGATGTCGGTTGATAGTTTGCCCAAACTTCCGGAAAAATCGCCGTTGGCCACGAAGTCAGTAAAGTAGCCGAGGAACTGTCCGTCCATCGCGAGTTGCCCCAGGGGTTTGAGGTGATCAAGTACCTTCTGCCCCACGATACCCCGAAGGTCGTGAAAGTCAAGTGTCGAGTTCTTCAGTTCCAGGATGGTAAACGTTTCACTCAGGAGCGGCAGGCCTTCCATGTCGAGTGATCCTTTCAGTACCGTATTGCCGGTAGAGACTTCCATTTCTGTCAGCTTGAAATCACTGACACGGCCGTTGAACTGCCCGTTGATGGTGAGGGGGTTGGTGAGGCGTGCCGTCGCCGGCGCAAAGAGCGCGAGATCTTCCGGATACAGGACCGTGTTTTTCAGTCGCGCATGGATGTTCACTTTTTCATTAAACTCGCTTAGTTCGTGGCGCCCGTCATATGTAAAGAGGATCGTATCGCTGACCGTGCTTCGGCCGCCGTGCAGGTCGAGGCCGGCGAATTCCATTGATTGCTGCGAGATGCGGAAGAAGGTGGACAACTGATTGATCTTGAATCCCGACGCCTTCTCCATGGCGATCAGCGTAAGCATCCTGAACTGAATGGTGTCGCCCAGCGCGAGAAAGTTTTGCAGCCTGGCCT
>CAYMWA010000080.1:0-16112 GCA_964393795.1 uncultured Roseivirgaceae bacterium | reverse complement strand
AGCAAATAGTAGTGCGATCCGAAAAACAAGGGAAGCGGCGATCCAGAATTTTCTCGTCGTTGGTGCCAGTGTGTCGTGATGACGGACAACCAGGATGTAGAGCAGGAAAAGCAAAAAGTAGCAGAAGAAGAGCGGCAACGTTTCATGTCTTTCGAGTCTGTACGAGAGTGTGATGTACAGAAGGAGTGACATGCCTGCAGCAAAGTAATGCAGCTTGTTGCGATCACGCATTTGCCCAGGGTTTAAGAGAGAGCAGGAACACGAGTCCAAAGCCCAGTGCGAGCATACTGTGGAAGATCACCATGGTGGTGTTGCCGGATTCTATCCCTTTTGCAACCGCCAGTGTGAATGTAATGCAGCAGACTCCCTCCAGTAAGGTAAGCGCCCCCACACGGGAATTGAGGTAGGCATTATTCGTCCAGGAGTCACGTTGTTTGACGATGTTAAACTTTGGCGTTCGCTTGAATGGTGATTTGACACCGAGCCATCCCTCAACGACCGCCACCGTATTGTGCAGTGAGAGTCCCATCGACACCACAAGGAAGGCCGGAAAAAGAATGAAGAACTTTCTTCCAGCATCGGCGTAAAACCGCTGTGCGGCCGTCCAGTAAAACAGGGCAACCGAGAGGAAGCCCAGGAGGAAGATGCCGCCCAGCGAGAAGAGAAAGTGGAGGGAGGGACTTGCGTCTTTGATAAACATCATCGGCAGGCTGAGCAGCGCCGCCAGGAACAGGGCAACGAAAACAGAGCTGTTGAACAGGTGAAGGAACGCATGTATTTTCCGCATAAGCGGAAGATCTGAATCTATTACGTGGCCAATCAGTTTACGTGCCGTTTCGGCAGCGCCTTTGTTCCACCGGTATTGCTGCTGCTTGATGACCGGCATGACAACGGGCAGTTCACCGGGGGTAACAACATCTTCGAGATACCTGAACTTCCATCCTTTCAGCTGGGCGCGATAGCTGAGGTCAAGGTCTTCCGTCAGTGTGTCGGCACTCCAGCCTCCCGCATCAAGGATACAAGCCTTTCGCCAGACACCGCACGTGCCGTTGAAGTTGGTGAAGCTTCCGGCCGCCTGTCGTGCCGATTGTTCTATCGAGAAGTGTGCGTCGAGACCAAAAGCCTGCAGGCGCGTGATCAGTGAATAGTCAGCGTTGATGTGTCCCCATCGTGTTTGCACGGCGCCGACTTTTGGATCGATAAACCATGGAAGCGTCTTTCTGAGGAAGTCTGGCTCAGGAATGAAGTCGGCGTCGAAGATGACAATGAAGTCGCCTTTTGCTGCCGAGAGGCCGTTGGCAAGTGCGCCGGCCTTGTAGCCCTCTCTTTTGCCGCGGTGGATATGTTTGATGTCGATGCCGAAGCGGCTCAGCCACTCCATTTTCTGATAGATGATTCCAGAGGTCTCATCCGTTGAATCATCAAGGACCTGGATCTCGAGCTTTTCATGCGGGTACTCGATCTTGGCTACTGCATCGATCAGGCGTTCGATCACATATTTTTCATTGTAGACGGGTAGCTGAATGGTTACGAGTGGCTCGAAAGTATCGGATGCCGTTTCTGTTCGGCGCCTGTCTTTCCTGTAGATGTAGGTAAGATGTAGCTGTCCAAGGCTGAAGACAAAGAGATAGAACAGACAAAGGGTATACAATATTGCGCAAATCCATTCCATGTTGGTGCTACAGATACTTGAAAAGCGTGTATAAAATTTTATATCCGGCCATCACCGTTCCTTTCAGGGTACCCGATACTTTGGAGACACCGATGCGCTTTCTGTATCGAACGGGCACCTCCGTGCAGCGCAGCTTTTGTCTTGCTGCCTTGATTTGCATTTCCACGGTCCAACCGTAGTTTCTGTCTTGCATGTTCAATGCGCGCAACGATGAAAAGCGAATAGCCCTGAATGGTCCAAGGTCCGTAAACTTTTCGCCAAAAAACAATTTCAGAAGACGAGTTGCCAGCCAATTTCCGAAAACTTGCTGAACGGTCATCGACCCGGGCGCGCGTTCGCCTAAAGCACGCGACCCGATGACCATATCCGCCTTGTCTTCAATGATAGGGCGTACAAGCAGAGGCGTCTCCTCGGGATAGTCCGCGTAGTCGCCATCCATAAAGACGATGATTGTTGGCTGCGGAACCTGTGCTTCACACCAGGCGATGCCCTTCAGGCAGGCATTGCCATAGCCGCGGTGCGGTTCGTCGAGGGCGACAGCGCCTGCCCGTGTCGCCGCCTCGTGGGTATCATCCGTCGAACCATTGTTCACGACCACCACCTTGTCAACAAGGTTGCGCGGTATCTCCGCGACTACCCTTTCAATACTCGAACCTTCGTTGAAGGCCGGAATGATGACGTGGATGACAGTTTCTTGCGCGCTCACCGGTCCCTGACTTTGGGGAAGGGTCAGGTTCCGGAGCGTGGGATGGCTTGGTTGCATGTCGCAAGTTACAGGTTTCAAGTTGGTGCCCGCTCGCCGTCCCTGAGCTTGTCGAAGGGTTCGGCGAGGATGGCACGATTCGACGTTATTGATGGATCTTAATATGGTTGTTGCCGATCAGAACCGGTTTTCCAAATCTGCCTTTTTCATCTTTCACTTCGAGATTGAGTACACCGCGGGGACAAACGGATGAACAGATTCCGCATCCCACGCATGAGGAGCGGATCACATTTTGTCCGCGCTGAGCGTACCACCGCACGTCGATGCCCATCTCACAGTAGGTGGAACAGTTTCCGCATGAAATGCACTGGCCTCCGTTGGTTGTAATACGAAAGCGCGATTTGAAGCGCTGCACAATTCCGAGATAGGCAGCAAGAGGACAACCGTACCGGCACCAGACGCGATTGCCCATAAACGGATAGAAGCCTGTTCCTACAACGCCGGCAAAGACGGCGCCGATGTAGACGCCATAAATTTCGCGCATGGTGTAGGTGTCAATGAAGAGAATGCGGGATGTGTTTGTAAACCAGGTGTACAGAACGCCGGCGGTCATCACGACAGCAAAGACGAGCACGCCGTGCACCATCCACCGTTCAATCTTCCAGGCTTTTAGCGATTTCTGCGAAAGCTGGCGGTAAGGATCACCAAGTGTTTCGGCGAGGCCACCGCATCCACATACCCAGGAGCAGTACCATCGCTTGCCAAAGAAATAGACCAGAACCGGAACTGCGATCACGATGAGCGCAATCCCCCACACCAGCATAAAGATTCCTATGGTTCCGCTTTCAATCATACCCGACAACCGGTAGTCGAAGAAAAAGGTATAATCCAGGGGCCAAATGTTCTTGAAGTCATAGTAAGGGCTGTTCAACCTGATGAGCAACTCGGGGATAAGGAAGGCAAACGCCAGCTGGAAAAACATGACCGAGATAGTCCGGAGCATGTGATATTTCGAATGGCGGTAATGAAGAATAAAACGGACACCCATCACGAGGATGCAGAGTGTGTAGATGAATCCGTATAGAAAAAATCGTCCGGCGTCGTTGCCGCTGATGATGCGGCTCACCGGATCTACCATGAGCACCCAGTTGGTCATGTGTTCCGGTACGAAGTAAAGAAGAAGGTAAAAAGCAATCAGCCACGTGCCGGTGAGGATGCCGAGCCATCCCGTGTTCTTCATCGGATTGAAGAACACACCATTGTTCTTGATGCCGGGTTGATCTTTGGCCTTCGGCAGGATGTAGGTCATGGCCCCGACGATACAAAGACCGAACGTGAGAAACAGGAACAATGCAGGCCTGCGTTTTACCGGACCCTGCGCCGAAGCTTTTGTCAGTGTGTATTTGAGGTCGCGGATGGCATAGCGGTCGAATATCATTTCTCCCTTGTTGGCTTCCTCGAAGGTGTCGTCCAGCGCCGATACGAAGGCAAAGCTTGATGTAAAGGTCTTCCCAATGATGTTGCCGGCATGATCAAGAAAAATATCCCGCCGACCTTCATCGCTCACATGTTCGATCACGGCATCCGGCGACAGCCGGTAGCTGGCCCAGAATGCCGTTGCATTAAAAAGAAAGAAGCCGGCGATAAAGATGATCAGCCCGGAGATTTTTATTGTGTTCATGTATTTCGATTGGGTCCTTTGCCAATTGTCCCTTGCCAATTGCCAATTATTTTCTCTTGTTGAATCTCCTTCTCATGCCTTGGGGTAAACTCGGGATCGAAGTTCGCCTCGGACAGGTGCTCCATCACATGGTCGATGGTTTCTTTTGCCCGGAGCCAGCGGTCGAAGGATTCGTGTCGCATTCTGATGCCGAAGGTGTTGATCCCTGAAAAGCATCGCGTGTCTTTCTCCCACACCATGTGTACTGCCTTACGCCCCGACGGATGTTCCCAGTACAGTTCGTCTTGATGGTCAGCAAGCGAAGCGGCGACGTTGCCATAGCTTTGAAATTCGATGTCGAAAAACTTCGCCGAATTAAACCATGGCCCGGGTTCATACGGCGTTCTTTCGCCGCATACCGTTTGGGCCACGACTTCGCCCATCATCCGCGCGGTGTACCAAACCTGCTCGATATTTTTTCGTCCTTCGAGCGCCAATGTCCGCTCGACACAATCACCAATGGCGTAAACGTCGGGCACGTTCGTTTCGAGGTACGCATTGACGAGCACGCCGCGGTTAGTGGCGATGCCGGAATGGCCCAGCCACGCCACGTTGGGTTGTACCCCTACCGCAATGCCGACGAAGTCGCAAGGAATGTCTTCCCCGTCACTTATGCGGACGCCGGCCACCTTGCCGCTGTTTCCCGCGCGTATAGCGGTTACCGTTGTGTTATGCTTCAGTGTTACGCCGTGTCCGGCGATGTGCCGGCTGATCATTTGCGCTTCCTGGATGGGGAGTACGTTGTTCCAGAAGGCGGCCTCGCGAACGAGAAGGGTTGTGTGGATATTTCGGCTGTGGAGCATCTCGGCAAGTTCGACACCGATTAGTCCGCCGCCTACAACCACGGCATGCGTGATGTTGCGCGTGGCGTCTTCCATCCTTTGCAGATCCTGGTAGCTGTAAAGGCATTGCACACCCTGAAGATTTTCGCCTGGCACGCCAAGGGCGTTGGACACGGAGCCCGATGCGATGATGAGTTTGTCGTACGTGATTTCCGTTCCCGCTTCCAGGTGCAACAACTTCCTTGTGATGTCAATGTTGGCTACACGGTCGTGGACGAGTGATATATCGTTCTTTTTCCAGAACCAGTCCTCATACGGCTTGATGTGTTCGAATTTCATGTGACCCATGTATACATACATGAGGGCCGTACGCGAAAAGAAGTAGGGCGTCTCCGCGGAGATGACCGTAATCGCGCTGTTGCTGCGCTTTCTGATGTGTCTGGCCGCGGTAATGCCCGAAACGCCGTTTCCGATGATGACAACGTGATCCATGCTGGTCGTTTCCTTTCACTTTCGCATCCAAGTTAGAAAGAAAACACTCCCGGCCAACAACCATTTAAACCACAAGAGGGCGAATCGCTTCGCCCTCTTGTTTCTGCTTCATGTCGCCGGTTGCATTCACGCAGCAAACTGGTCGCTGTCGCGCGTGCCGGTGTTTCGGGCCGACGCATCGTAGTGATACAGTTTCTTATAGTACTCATCCGCCATCCGTCCGGAATCGAAGAAAGGCACCACGTCACGCATACTCGATTTCACCATATTGATCCATTCTTCCGGCTTCTCGTAATAAGTCGGAATAATTTCGTGTTCGAGCAGATCGAGCAGGTTGTGCGCTTCGATCTTGTCCTTTTCGTCTACCGGCAGGTTGTCGGGGGCTGTTGGAATGATGAAGGCATTTTCCTTATCGCGTGCAAACTCAGGTACCCATCCATCGGGAATTGACAAGTTGATCGACGCATTCATAGCGGCAGTCATTCCGGAAGTTCCCGACGCTTCGCGATACAACCGGGGGTTGTTGAGCCACACGTCGGATCCCTTTTTGAGGTGCGCGGAGAGCCAGAGTTCATATCCGGTAAGCACCGTACAGTTAGGGAGGTCTTTCGTCTTCCAGAAGATCTCGTTAAAGATATTGATCGCGCCGAAGTCTTCAGGATAAGGCTTGCCGGCCCAGATGATTTGTATCGGATATTTCTTGTTCGTGACGATTTTCAGAAACCGGTTGAAGTCGGAGAGCAGCAGGTTGGCGCGCTTGTAGCCGGCGAACCTTCGCGCCCAGACAACTGTGAGCACATCGGGACGGAACAGTTTACCTGTCTGGTTAGCGACGATCCTGAAGAGCTTCGTTTTCAAGGCTTGCTTCCGGGTTACCAACGCGTTATCGTCGTTACGGTCCAACGCGGCATCGAGTTCCGCATCGCGCCAATAGGTTCTGTTCTGTGCATTCGTGATCGCAGTAATCTCGCAAATGTCATCGTATCCCTCCCACATTTTCCGTGAGACTTCACCGTGCAACTGCGATACACCGTTCGCGATCTTGGCCATCCGCAGTGCCGTGAGCGTATAGTTCAGGATACCGTTTTCGGGGGCCACATATTCTTCTACTTCCCGTGTCGTAAGGCCGTTGAAGAAACTCATGTTGTTGAGCAGTGGCATACTGTGCTCTTCGTTACCCGCCTTTTCCGGTGTGTGCGTGGTGAACACAACGCGCTTCTTCACTTCCTCGATGTCTTTGTATTTGTCGAGGAGATAGAAGCACAATGGAAGTGCGTGCCCTTCATTCATGTGGTAAATCGCTGTCTCGCGTTGCAACACGTCCAGCAATTTCGCACCGCCCACGCCGAGCAAGATGGATTGTGCAATGCGGGTGGTCTCGTTGGGATCGTATAACCGGTGACTGATCGTTTGTGCGAGGTAGTCGTTTTCAGGAATATCAGTCGTGAGCAGGAAGAGCGGAACGGTGTTGAACACCTCGGGCTTCAGGAGATATGCCTTTACCTGTACACGTGCACCATGGATGGTGATGGGAAACATGATGTTCGTGTCGGTAAGGAAATGATATTCCTTGTCGCGGAAACTCACTCTCAATGTCTGGTCCTGGTTGCGCTCCTGGTCATAGTAGCCTTTCTTCCAGAGTATACCGATCCCGACCATATTCTGACGTAGTTCGTAAGCACTGCGCAGATGCGATCCCGCCAGGAAACCAAGCCCACCGCTGTAGGTCTTCAGTGGTTGATCTACGGCAAACTCCATGGAGAAGTAGGCGACGGGCTTTGAATATTCGGGATTAAAGGGGTAGGGAAATAATTCTGATATGTTAAACATGGATTGGGTGTTCATTATCGTGTCTATATTAAACATACAAAGTAACAATGCCGTGCCAAAACAGATCGGTCAAAAAGTGCGGAAACCATACGGGGGTTTTCTGCAATCGTTTGTTGCGATAATAGCTATAAAAACTTGAGAAGGTCTGCTATGGAATCTGCAGTGCGAACTTCGTGCCGGGCTTTTATGACCCAACGGGCAGGCGGCTGTTCATCAGTGACGGCCACTTCTATCGCCTGTTCGGTGTCAGACACACGGTAGCCACTTCGCTCCAGGGCATTGCGGGTCCACAGAAATGCCGGGCCGCTACCCGTGACACGGATGCTGATGTTTCGGAAAGGCCGTTGCTCTACTTTCCCGGTTTTGAGATCAAATCCTTTGAACCGGAAAATTTCATCGAACGCACCGTTCAGCACCAGGTCTTCCGGTAATCCCGTAAGGATATCATGGTCTTTGCCGGTCAACCAGACAAGGTCGGCTGTCTGAAGCGCGAGGTCAAGTTCATGTGTAGCCAGCAAAATGGCCTTGCCGGTTTTTCGCGACAGGTCGCGCAGCAAGTTCATAATTTCAAGACGGTTGTTCAGGTCGAGGTGTGCGGTCGGTTCGTCAAGCAAAATAATCGGCGTGTCCTGTGCCAACGCGCGTGCAATCATGACCATTTGCATCTGCCCGTCGCTCAGTTCATGGATTTTTCTCCCGAGGATCGGTTCCAGGCGCACCTGGGCAATGGCGGCCGTGATGATTTCCCGGTCGGGTGGAGTGAGCCGGATGTTCCATCCGAGGTAGGGATAGCGGCCGAAGGTGACGACTTCTTCGACCGTAAGGTTTACGTTGTGGACCTGGTTAGTAAGCACAACTGCAATCTGCCGGGCAGCGGTTTCCCGATCAGAGGCGGTAGGTTCGATCTTGCCGGCCAGCGGCTTTTGAAGGCCTGCGAGTGTGCGCAGCAATGTGGATTTACCAGCGCCGTTTGGTCCCATAAAGCAGACCATTTGGCCGCCCGCAAGCGAGAGGTGGAGGTTGTCGAACAGCAGGTTTTCATTGTGCTTGTTTCGGTAGCCGATGCGCAGTCCGGTCGTCTGGAGCCGTATGTCGTTGTTTGGCGTCATACCCTAAGCTTCTTGTTTCGGATGATGACCCACACCACCACCGGGGCGCCGATGAGTGCGGTGAGTGCATTGACGGGGAGCACGTAAGCACTCCCGGGAAGCTGGGCCACAATATCGCAAAGCAGCAGTAGTATCGCGCCGCCTATCAGCACCGCGGGGATCAGCGTCTTGTGATTGTGGGTGTTGATGACGAGCCTCGTCAGGTGCGGCACGGCGAGACCCACGAAGGCGATCGGTCCGCAGAAGGCGGTGACGGCGCCGGTCAATATAGCAGCCGAAAGGATCACTATGATACGCGAGCTTCGCACGTGAATACCGAGGCTTTCCGCATAGTAATCGCCGAGCAGCCAGGCGTTGAGTGTCTTGATGCGGGAGAAAGCCAGCACCCCGCCGAAAAGAAGTGCGAAGGCGAGAATCTGTAGCTCCAGCCAGTTGAGTCCCCCGAGTGATCCGAATGTCCATATTATATAGGTCTGGATTTCATCGGCACGGCTGAGGTACTGCAGCACACTGACAATGGAGGCGGTAGCTGCGCCCGTCATCAATCCGACGATGAGCAGCGAAACATGATCCCGGATTTGGCGGGCAACGGCTAGCATGACCAGGAGTACGGCGGTAGACCCGGCGCTCGCCGCGATGGAGACCAGCAGGGGGTGCGGGGTGGAGAGCAGGCTGCCGGTGGCATAGGGGTTCATGAAGATCAGGGCTACCGCGAGGCTTGCCCCGGAACTCAGGCCAAGCACGTCGGGCCCGGCGAGCGCATTGCGGAAGAGTGTCTGCATCTGGAGGCCGGCCACCGCAAGGGCGCCGCCGGCAAGGGTGCAGGTGAGGGCACGGGGAAGGCGGAACTCCCACACGATTGTCGTCCATGCCGGGGTCGCGCCCTCGCCGCTGAGCAGGGTGCGGAAGATGTCAACAGGCGGTATCCGGACGCTTCCCAGCGACAGATTCGCGATGAAAAGCAGTGCGAAAGCGAGCAGAAGCAATGCCCAGCGGATGAAAGTATTTCGCTGCATGCAGGTCGTTATCTGGGGCAATGATACTTATTTTTTTAAACCCCCATTTGCTAACTAATCTCTAATTCCTATCTTTGCAGTCCTTTTTGCGCTACGAAAGCGCGAAATCCTGAAAAACAAGCATAAATAGGTAAGACAATGCCTGGCATTATAGGAAGAAAAGTTGGAATGACGAGCGTATACGGCCCTCAGGGGGAGAATATCGCCTGCACCATTATTGAGGCAGGTCCATGTGTCGTCACCCAAGTGAAAAATGCGGATTCAGACGGATACCGCTCCATTCAGCTTGCTTATGGCGAGAAGAAGGTCAAAAACACAAGCAAAGCGCTACAGGGTCATTTCAAGAAAGCTTCGACTACTCCAAAGAAGAAGGTGGCCGAGTTTCGCGATTTTCGCGCCGAGTTTGACGGTATCGCCGAATTAGGCAAGGAGATTCACGTACAGGACGTTTTTGCCGTGGGCGACTTTCTTGACGCGATAGCCACTTCAAAAGGCCGCGGTTTCCAGGGCGTTGTGAAGCGTCACGGGTTTAGCGGAGTGGGTGGTCAGACACACGGCCAGCACAACCGCTTGCGCGCACCGGGTTCAATGGGTAACGCCTCTTTTGCTTCCCGCGTGGTCAAAGGCAAGCGCCTTGCCGGTCGCATGGGCAATGCCCGTGTGAAAGTGATGAACCTGGAGGTGATCAAGATCCTGCCTGAAGACAACCTTATTGTCGTTACCGGTTCAGTTCCTGGTCCTAAAAATTCAACTGTAATTCTTGAGAAGTAATGGAAGTCGCAGTATTCAAGTATAATGGCGAGCAAACTGCGAAGAAGGTAAGCCTTTCTGACGCCGTTTTCGGTATTGAGCCAAACGACCACGCGATCTACCTTGATGTGAAAAGCATCATGGCCAATCAGCGTCAGGGTACGCACAAGACAAAGCAACGGAATGAGATTTCCGGTTCCAGCAAGAAGCTGAAAAAACAAAAAGGCACCGGTGGTGCACGTGCGGGGAACATCAAGAACCCCCAGTTTAAGGGTGGTGGACGTGTCTTTGGTCCCACGCCCCGCGACTACTCTTTCAAGCTCAACAAGAAGGTAAAGGATCTCGCACGGCGCTCTGCACTGTCGTATAAGGCAAAAGATAATTCCATATCAGTTCTCGAAGACTTCTCTTTTGAAGCGCCCAGAACGAAGGAGTACATCAGCCTGTTGAGCGCGCTTTCCCTCAAAGACAAGAAGACATTGCTCATTCTTCCTGAAGTGAACAAGAATGTAGTGCTTTCCGGAAGAAACCTTAAGAATGCAAAAATCACTACGGCTGACCAGGTCAACACCTATGATGTGATGCACGCAGACAATGTAATTTTTGTCGAGAGTGCGGTGAGCAAAGTGGAAACCTTATTAAATAAAGAATCATGAGTATCCTGAAAAAGCCGTTGGTTACCGAGAAGGTTTCTGCCCTGAACGAAAAAGGCAAGTACGGATTCATTGTAGAGGCGACAGCCAACAAGGTAGAAATAAAGAAGGCCGTTGAAAGCCAGTACGGTGTGAACGTGGAGAAGGTGAACACCATGAACGTCATGGGCAAGCTCAAGACGCGCTACACGAAGGCCGGAGTGTTGTCAGGCCGCAGACCGAACTATAAGAAAGCCATCGTTACGCTGGCCGAAGGTGAGGTAATCGATTTTTATAGCAACGTATAATATAAGTTAATCTCTGAACAATGGCGTTGAAGAAACTAAAGCCGGTAACACCAGGGAGCAGGCACAGACTGGCCCCTTCCTTTGTGGATATCACGGCGAGCAAGCCGGAGAAGACGTTGGTGACCACCATTAAGAAGAGCGGTGGAAGGAACAGCAACGGTAAGATGACGATGCGCTACATCGGTGGTGGCCACAAGAAGAAGTTGAGAATCATCGACTTCAAGCGCAATAAGCACGGCGTTCCGGCAGTCGTAAAGTCGATTGAGTATGATCCCACCCGTACAGCGCGCATAGCGCTTTTGTATTATGTGGATGGGGCCAAATCCTATATTATCGCACCCCAGGGATTGCAGGTAGGACAGCAGATTGTTTCCGGCAGCGACGTTGCACCGGAAGTGGGCAATGCGCTACCGCTGGCGAAAATTCCGCTGGGTACGATCGTTCATAATGTTGAAATGAAGCCTGGCAAGGGCGGTGCGATCGCGCGCAGTGCCGGATCGTTTGTTCAGTTGCTGGCACGCGAAAGTGGTTTTGCAACATTGAAAATGCCTTCGGGAGAGATGCGCAACGTACTTGACGTGTGTATGGCTACCGTTGGGGCGGCTTCGAATCCTGACCACATGAATGAAAGTAACGGCAAAGCCGGCCGCAGTCGTTGGAAAGGTATTCGTCCGAGAACACGGGCGGTGGCGATGAACCCGGTTGATCACCCGATGGGTGGTGGTGAAGGTCGCGCCTCCGGTGGACACCCGAGGTCGAGAAACGGCATCCGCGCGAAAGGTCAGAAGACCCGCTCGCCGAAGAAGTATTCAGATCGTCTAATCATAGCTAAGAGGAAAAAATAATGGGACGTTCGATTAAGAAAGGACCTTACGCTGACTTCCGTCTCCTGAAGAAAGTAGAGAACGCGGAGAAGTCCGGAAAAAAATCAGTAATAAAAACCTGGTCGAGAAGGTCAACGGTTACGCCTGAGATGATCAGCCATACCTTTGCCGTACACAATGGAAACAAGTTTATTCCTGTATACGTGACGGAGAACATGGTAGGGCATAAGCTCGGAGAGTTTGCACCTACACGCACCTTCCGCGGGCACTCAGGTAACAAGCAAAGATAACGCGAGGTAATCATGGAAGAAACAGCAAAGAAGACCAAGCGGTCTGTTTTAAAGAGAGAGAAACGCGACCTCAGAAAGCAGGAGGCGGAAACCGGGGCGGTAAAAGCGCGCCTGAGTGATATCCCTTCTTCCCCGCGCAAAATGCGGCTGGTTGCCAACCTCGTCAGGGGTGAGCGGGTAAACAAGGCGCTCAACGTTCTGAAACACGAACCCAAGGCAGGAGCCAGGGACCTGGAAAAACTGTTGCTGTCAGCGATTTCCAACTGGGGCATCAAGAACCAGGATCAGAAACTGGAAGAAGCCGACCTGTACATCAAGGAGATATGGGTTGACGGTGGCCGGATCCTGAAGCGCTTGAGACCTGCTCCGCAGGGACGTGCGCATCGTATCCGCAAGCGCTCGAATCATGTCACGCTTGTACTCGACAGCCTTCGCCCGAGCGAAGAGTCGGAAACTAAAGTTGAAGAAGAAACAAAGAAATAATTAGATGGGACAAAAAATCAATCCGGTTGGATTCAGATTAGGTGTTGTTCGCGGTTGGGATTCCAACTGGTACGGTGGCAACACCTTTTCCGATAAACTTGTTGAAGATCACAAGATCAGGGAATATGTGCACGCACGTATCCCGAAAGGCGGCATTGCCAAGGTGGTTATTGAGCGCACACTCAAGCGCATTACCCTGACCATTCACACCGCTCGTCCCGGCGTCGTGATTGGAAAAGGCGGCAACGAAGTCGACAAGATCAAGGAAGAATTGAAGAAGATCACCGGAAAGGATGTTCAGATCAATATTTTCGAGATCAAGCGTCCTGAACTGGATGCCAAGTTGGTAGGAGAATCCATCGCACAACAGATCGAAGCGCGGATTTCTTACAAGCGTGCCATGAAGCAGGCCATCGCTTCCGCGATTCGCGTGGGTGCGGAAGGCATCAAAATCAAGACATCGGGCCGTCTGGCAGGTGCTGACATGGCGAGAACGGAGCAATACAAGGAAGGCCGCATTCCGCTGCACACGTTGCGGGCGGATATCGACTATGCGATTTCTGAAGCACAGACGGTATACGGAAAAATCGGCATCAAAGTATGGATCTTCAAGGGTGAGATTTATGGCAAGCGTGACCTCTCTCCGAATATCGGACTGGTGAGCAACGCGCCGCAGGGCCCCGGAGGAGGACCGCGCGATCGCGGCGGTGACCGTGGTGGCCGCAGAAGAGACGGTGGTGGAAGACGGGCTGGTGGCCGCAGAAATGGATAATAAATAAGAAGCGAAACGAATAAAGTCAGGTAACGATGTTACAGCCGAAGAGAACGAAATTCAGAAAAATGCAAAAGGGGCGCGTGAAAGGCATCGCCACCCGCGGACACTCTATTGCATTTGGATCTTTTGCCCTTAAAGCGTTGGAAGGTGGATGGATCACCGCACGCCAGCTGGAAGCTGCCCGTATTGCTGTGACGCGCGCGATGAAACGCGAAGGTCAGGTGTGGATCCGGGTTTTCCCTGACAAGCCGATTACCCGCAAACCTGCTGAAGTGCGGATGGGTAAAGGTAAAGGTGCCCCTGAATATTGGGTGGCTGTGGTGAGACCTGGAACGATCCTGTTCGAGGCGGGCGGTGTCAACCTCGACACAGCAAAACAGGCGCTGGCGCTGGCTGATGGCAAGCTGCCGATCAAAACGAAATTTACTGTCAGAAGAGACTACGTCGAGACTACATCCAAAGCATGAAAAACTCCGATATCAAGGCGCTTACAGTCGCCGAGCTAAAAGACAAGATCGCGAGCGAGAAAGACGCTTTGCGGAAAATTCAGTTTGCCCACAAGATTTCTTCCATTGAAAACCCCATGCGGATTCGTGAAAACAGGAAGCTTATCGCCAGACTGAAGACTGAATTAAGGGCCAAAGACATTCAAAAATAAACTTCCTATGGAAAGGAACGAACGCAAGGAAAGAATCGGGAAAGTCATCAGCAACAAGATGCAGAAGACCATCACCGTTGCAGTAGACAGGAAAGTAAAGCACCCGATCTACGGTAAATTTGTGAACAGAACGACCAAATATAAGGCGCACGATGCGGAGAACACGGCCGGGATCGGCGACACGGTGCGTATTATGGAAACGCGTCCGCTGAGCAAGGACAAGCGATGGAGACTGGTGGAAGTGGTCGAGAAGGCGAAGTAAACAATGTGTGTTAGTGTGTTCACGTGATCATGTGTTCATGTGGATGCCGGTCAGAGAAATAAAAAGAAATTTATAAAGTGTCATGATACGTACCGAATCCAGACTTACCGTAGCCGATAATAGTGGCGCAAAGGAAGTCCTTTGTATGCACGTCCTGGGTGGAACCCGCAAGGGGTCTGCTACTGTGGGCGACAAGATTGTCGTTACCGTCAAGTCTGCCTTGCCTTCGAGTCAGGTGAAGAAAGGAACTGTTTCCCGTGCGGTGATCGTCAGGACCCGCAAGGAAGTGAGAAGAAAAGACGGATCCTATATCCGGTTTGAGGACAATGCGGCTGTGCTGCTCAATGCGCAGGACGAGCCGAGGGGAACCCGTATTTTCGGCCCTGTTGCACGCGAGCTGCGCGAAAAGCAGTTCATGAAAATTGTTTCGCTGGCCCCTGAAGTATTATAATCATGGAGAGAAGATATAACCAACAGCCCAAATTGCACATCCGCAAGGGAGACACGGTGAAAGTGTTGGCGGGTGATGACAAAGGCAAACAGGCAAAAGTATTGGAAGTGATCCGCGCCGAGCGGCGCGCTTTGGTGGAAGGTGTCAACATGATCACCAAGCACACCAAGCCGTCGGCGGGAAAGCCGGAAGGTGGCATCTCCAAGGTAGAGGCCCCCATCCACATCAGCAACCTGATGTTGATCGATCCGGCCAGCGGCAAACCGACGCGCGTCGGAAGAAAGCTTGACGACAAGGGCAAGCTGCAGAGATATTCAAAGAAAACCGGAGAAATTATTAAGTGATGGCAACGCCGAGATTAAAGGATAAGTACACCCGGGAAATTGTACCCGCCTTAAAGGAGAAGTTTAGCTACAAATCCGTTATGCAGGTCCCCCGGATTAAGAAGATCTGCATCAACAAGGGAATGGGTGTAGCGGTAACCGACAAGAAACTGATCGATGTGGCTGTAGAGGAGATCACCACTATCACCGGTCAACGGGCGGTCCCTACCAAGTCCAAGAAAGCGATTTCAAACTTCAAGTTGCGCGAGAACATGCCGATCGGTGTGCGTGTAACGCTGCGCGGCGACCGGATGTTTGAATTTCTGGATCGCCTGGTCAACGTGGCGCTTCCCCGGGTACGCGACTTCCGCGGTGTCAGCGCAAAAGGTTTCGACGGACACGGCAACTACACCCTGGGTGTGAAGGAGCAGATCATTTTCCCGGAGATTTCGATCGACAAGGTAAACAAGATCAACGGGATGGACATCACGTTTGTGACCACAGCCCAAACCGACCAAGAGAGTTTCGAGCTCCTGAAGCAATTCGGGATGCCTTTCGCAAAATAAGAACAATAGAAAAATAGCATGGCAAAATTATCTGTAATCGCTAGGCAGGCAAAAAGGGAGAGACTGGTAAGCACGTATGCGGCGAAAAGAAAAGCATTGAAGGAGGCAGGTGACTACCTGGCGCTCGACAAGCTTCCCCGCAACGCATCACCGGTTCGCCTGAAGAACCGCTGTAAGCTCACCGGACGTCCGCGCGGCTACATGCGCAAATTTGGTGTTTGCCGAAACGTATTCCGTCAGATGGCCTCTGATGGCAAGATTCCCGGCCTGACAAAAGCGAGCTGGTAAGGAGTCTGCGGAGCGCCCAAAAATATGCGCGTTCCGGCCCTGAAAACCGCACTTCCACGAAGGCGGCAGACAGTCTAAAAAGTATGGTTGCTGAGTATCAAGGTCGCTTTTCCTACGGGACGGCGAAACCAGGTAACAGTTTGAATAATTAAAATTGTTCAATATCTTTGCAGCCCGG